>QJWJ01000428.1 GCA_003235365.1 Deltaproteobacteria bacterium | reverse complement strand
GTGCGGTTCCAGGGCAGCAGATGCAGCAACCGGGACAGCAGGCAGTAGTTGAACGAGAGATTCGCGCCCAGCCCCAGTGTCGCGATCGGCATCATGAACCAACACGCGTCGATGCAAGTGCCCACGGTGAGCCAGCCTGCGAAGACCAGGCGCAACTGCACGGAGAACACGAGCGGGCGATAGCCGACCAGCGCCCAAAGAGTGGCTGTCTGCAGTCCAGTGAGCCCGATCGCGACAATCCAATACGCGGGGGCGACGAAGCCGAGAACGAGGGTGCACAGCGTGGCAACCCAAAAGAAATTGACGAAAGACCGGTGCGCCGCAGTCGACATCGCCTTCCACGGCGAGGGAGGAACGAGCGTACGCGCATACCAGGCGCTCTGAGATGGCATTGAGGGGTTCAACGGGCTTCTCCCTTGATCTGCCGTTCGGTGACCGAACTGGGCTCCTCGACCTCGCGGTTCCCGCTTTGCTTATGCGCCGATTGGAGGTCTCATCGGTGTCCACAGCGGCCACCGCTCTGAGATGTCTAGCCGTCAGCCACGTGCCAATCCACGACACGGATTGTAGCGTTCCACTTCATTTTCTGTAGTGTTGCCCGCAAGTGCCTCGATGAGCATCAAATACGGTCAGACCTGCCCCATTTCGAAAGCCGCTGAAGTCCTCGGCGAGCGCTGGACGCTGCTGATCCTTCGTGAGTTGCTGCTCGGAACGAGCCGTTTCAACGACTTTCAGCGCGCGCTCAGTCAGATCTCGCCCAGTCTGTTGACCAAGCGCCTGGGGCAGCTCACGGACGCGGGGCTAGTGATCAAGAAGAAGACCACCGACAAGCGCAGCGAGTACTTTCTGACTCCGGCGGGCCGTGAGCTCGAGCCAATCATGATCGGGTTGGGGAAGTGGGGTAGCCGCTGGGCACGCGGGCAGATGTCAGGTGACGAGCTCGACGTCGAGATGGTCATGTACGACTTGTGCCGTCGCATCGACGCCGATGCGCTACCGGCGTGCCGCAACGTGATCCACTTCGTCGTGCGCGGCGCCGCGCGGCTCACCCACTGGTGGATCGTCGTCGACCCCGACAAACGCGAACTGTGCGTCAACAATCCCGGTCACGAGGACGACTTGACGATCACCACGAATGCTCGAATCCTGAACGAGGTTTGGGCAGGGGACGTGCGCCTCGAAGACGCAATCGGCGGAGGTCGATTCGAACTGAAAGGCTCGTCGGTGTTGACGCAAAGCATCTCGGCCTGGCTGCGTCGCGGTATGTTTGCCGACGTCAGGCCGGCACGCGAAGGCGATTGCCGATAGCTTGGGGCACGTTGGCACTCAGTGACGGGCTGCGGCGCCGCTCCGCGCCGAGTCGGGATCCTCTCAATGTGGGGCAGAGTCCCGGTCGTTGGCTGTCCCGCTCCGGAAACGGCGTCGGTGACGCCCGCTGGGTGCAGTGCGATCAACAACGTGCAGTGCGACTGGGAAAGACCGCGATCTACCGCCAAGAAGCCACATTCGTCCCGCCAATCCCTCGGCGCGCGACACTCACTTCATGGGAGGCACAGGCATGCGGTCACACTGGGGAATTACTCGCGGCACACACTCACCCACGCCGCAGTGGACGCCGGTGGTGCAGGCGATTGCGGGACGATACTCGAGTGGGAGGGACGTTCGCATCGTTCACCTATGGGCGCAGGACGAGAACAGTCATGAGCGTTGGCTTGCTCGGACGTGGGTCAGAGGGATCGCGTGTTTGTGTGCCATAGCGGGCTGCGGCGCGCGGTCCGCACACGACGGGGCAAGCACTCACGGGGACCCGGTTCCGCCGACCGAGCGATCACCGGCTACTGCGGCTCCGACGAATCCGGGCGGGACAGACGACGAATCGGGAGTCAGTGGCGTCGTGCGCGGCCAGCCGGAATTCGGCGAATCCGATCGAAGCCCCGTCGGTTCACCGGTTCCCTCGAGCGATGTGACGGTCGGCGACGATGAGCGGGAAGGCACGAACACCAACGAGCCGCACGGTTGCAGTGAGGTTCAGTTGGTCTCGGTCCTTGCCCCAGCCATGGCCTTCCAAGGTGAGCTCGCCGAATCGACGCCGTACCAGCATCCGGACCCCTCATCATTCGCGATGGCGGAGTTCTTCCCGAACGGACTGATGTACCCCGTGAGAGAAATCGAGGGAGTGTTCGTCGAGGTTCCGGAGAACCTGGCCGGTCAGCGCGCGGTGGCCGCCCTGTGGGCGGAGTCTGCCGACGACGTCTATCTGGCCCTGCCGGGGACGACGTCGGTCGTCCACTGGCTCCAAGGGGAGTGGCGCGAAGAAAGCTTGTTCGATACCGCTGGGGCACCCACCAGCGATTCGCTCACGGCCATCACCGGCGACGGCGCAGGACGTCTGTGGGCAACAGGCAAACGCTTGTATGAGCGAATCGACCCGGGGCAGTGGCAAGCCGTCGACATGCCCGCAGACATCTACCCGCTGCGTGATGCCTGGGTTGGTCCGGACGGCTTCGGGGTGGCGATTGGTGAGGCGGTATTCACGACCTTCGACGGCGGCCAAACGTGGAACGACGACACGCGAAGCGTGGGGTTCATCGCGGACGGCATGGCCGAACGTCGTGAATTCCGGCAGGTTCGAGGGCAAGGCGACGCTGCGGCGATCGTGACCCAGAAGGGAGAACTCCTGTTGCGCGTGAACCAGCGCTGGGAAGCGTCGTACCTGGATGCCCACGCGGTCGGCTTCGATGCCAACCGGTTGTTCGTCGCGAGCGAGCGGGCGTTGCTCGTCGAGGGAGAGGTCGCCTGGGAAGCCTACCCGGCGACACGGGGGGGATGGGGCGGCAAGGGTGGAGGGTACTATCGTCTCGAACAGCTCTTCAGCACGAAGACCGGCCACGTGTTCACCACCGGCAACTTCGAGGGTGTGTACCATCGCTACCCAGACGGAAGTGTCGAATTCCATCCAATCCCGGACCTCGTTGCCGGCATCTGGGCAAACGACGAAACACTCCTGCTCGGAGCAGATGGATGGCCGACTGGGTTTTGGCGCTACAACTTCGGCGAAGGACGCGCGGGCGGTGGCGCCCGGGTGGCCGCAGCGTCAGCAGAGGACCGGGAAATGCTTCCGTCTGAGACGCAGGCCAGGACGTACGCGCCGCACTTTGAGGCCCCGGCGTGCGCAGAGCGGATGCTGGAGGTAGGTGGAACGGGGGTTGTCACGACCGTCAGCGCGTCCGAGCGGTTCGAACCAATCCTCGGCTGCATGGCGTCGTTCGAAAGACTGATACTCCGTTCGTACGGCTTTCGGGCTGGGGCGTCGGGTACGTATCAGTTCGTGTTGGAGGAACTAGACGATGAAGGGGACCCCCCGGGCAACAGCCATCCGACACTCGAGCTACGTTCACACTGCGACGGAGAGGTGATGGTGACCGGTCCTCGTTTCTTTGCCGACTTGCGTGAAGGTCAACAGGTCGTCGTCGACGTGGTCGAGGTCGCAAGGAATGTCCAGAACATCGATGAGGTCACCTTGCGGGTCCGAGCGTTGTGAAGTGTCTCCTTCGCCGGTACGCGGAACACGCAGGCAGTCGCGCCGACCCAGTTCAAAAACGCAATGGCCAGGTCGCCGAATGGGTGATCGAGCAGAGCGGCAACTCGTCCAGCCCAGGGAGCTCGCGAACGCCAACGAAGAACAGCGGCAGGACAACACCGCGCTGCAGGAGCACCGCGGCGTGCTCGAGGCCATCCGCACGGAAACGACGGAACGCTTGGGCACACATCCTCGAAGATGGACTCGAGCTCGCCTTTTACCTGTGAGTGGCAGACACGCCCCGTCTCTCGATTGGCTCGTGATCCCGAGAGACGGGGCCGGAATCAACACGCGGTGATGCCGACGTGCGCTCGACAACGTTCACTGCTTTCCGCAGCGACTCGGAACGAGATACCGCGTTGCACGGTGGCGACGAGTTTGGCCGCCGCGTCCATGTTTCCTGGGACCGAATCGCGAGCGAAGCCTGCGGCCATCAGAGCACCCAGCGTTTCGAGTAGTTGATTTTCGCGTCCTCGAAAGCCACGCTTGAAATTGTGGGGGAGTCGATAGTCGACCATCAGGAACCCGTACGTGTAGTTGGCGTTGCGGATCGGCACCAACGCACTGGCG
>QJWJ01000187.1 GCA_003235365.1 Deltaproteobacteria bacterium | reverse complement strand
GGCGCGGGGTGCACGTCTTCGTCGAGAAGCCGCTGTGCGTTCGTGACGACGAGTTGATTGCCATCGAGCTGGCGCGTCGGGGATCGACCGCGCGCCTCATGGTCGGGCATTTGCTCGTGTACCATCCAGCCTTCGTCGCGTTGCGCCGCTGGTTGGACGCCCGGGGACTGACACATCACGAGCGCAGTACCATCGAGGTGACACGCAAGAGCGAGCCCGGGACGGATCCGTCGCGCTGCCCGTGGTGGACGTTGGCTTCTCACGACGTGGCGCTGGCGAGCCGGTTGTTTGGCGAACCGCGGCGCTTGCGCGTGCGGCGGCTTCCTCATGGTGGCCTCGATGCGACGCTGGGCTTCGATCGGCACAACGTGGCCCGTCTTGCGTTGTCGACCAGCGCGCCTCACAAGGTTCGTCGCTTCTGTGTCCGAACCTCTGACGTCACGCTCGTTTTCGACGATCTGGCGCAGGACAAGCTGGTGGTCGAGGATCGTCAGGGTAGTCGCGTGCTGCCCTTCGAGGTTCAATCGCCGCTGCATGCGGAGCTGGCTCACTTCGCCCAGTCGTTAACCTCCGGAGCTCCGTTTGAAAGCGGCCATGCCGATGGCGCGGCCGTCGTTCGTGTGCTGGTCGCCGGCCAACGTTCGTTGGACGCAGGAGGTGTGTGGATCGACGTGTGTGCGGAGGACGGGGGGGTGGAGGCCGCCCAATGATTCATCCCACCGCAGTGGTGGATCCTGGGGTGATCATCGGCGCCGGCACTCACGTCTGGCACTTCGCGCATCTGGTGGGGGGCGCGCAAATTGGTGAGGGCTGCATGATCGGCCAGGGGTGCTACGTCGGCGGCGGCGCCGTCATCGGTAAGCGGGTGCGCATTCAGAATCACGTGAGCGTGTACGACGGCGTGCAGCTCGACGACGACGTCTTCTGTGGACCGTCGGTGACCTTCACCAACGTCCGCAGGCCGCGCAGCGAGTTCTCTCGCCGCGGCGCGTATGACACGACGGTGGTGCGACGAGGTGCGACGTTGGGCGCTGGATGTACGATAGTGTGTGGGGTAGTGCTTGGAGAGTACTGCTTCGTGGGCGCGGGCGCGGTCGTGACGAAAGACGTACCGGCTCATGCGTTGGTCGTGGGAGTTCCCGCTAGCCCGGTGGGCTGGGTTAGCCGGCGCGGGGAACCGCTCGTATTCGACGGCGCGGGCCGCGCCCGTTGCCCGTGTGACGACGACGAATATCGACTGACCGACGGCGTGGTGCGTCGGGTTGGCGTACCGCCTGGGGGAAGCGGGTGCCTCGGCGATACGGGTTGACGAGGTGCGGCATCGAGTTGGTATGGAGTTGCGTCAGGAGCGTCGCCTCGCTCCGATACAGTCTTCCGTCGCACGTGCCAAATGGGCCGGGGCCGTCCCACACCTCATCGGTTCGACTTGCGCGGCACCGGGGGTTCGAGCTATTTCTCAAAGGCTGCGTCGATGGTGGCGTGCGGTGTTGGGGGCTGCCGTGGTGCCGTCCCCAAGGCCATTCGACTAGGGTTTGGGTTGGTCGTGACTCAGAGTATCTCCAACGGTTTGCCGCATCCAGCAACGCGACCGAAGGTCCTGGTGATCGATGACGAACGGGCCATCGTTTTGGCGTTCACTCGACTCCTGAGGGCTCACTACGACGTGTCTGCGTTCACCGACGCCCGAGAGGCGTTGGAGCGAATTCGCGCAGGCGAACGTTACGACCTCATCCTGTGCGACCTGTCGATGCCGGGGATGGGTGGCGTCGAGTTCTACCTGAAGCTCAGCACGTTCGATCACGACTACGCTCAGCGCGTCGTGTTCCTGTCGGGTGGGGTGTTCTCCGACTCGGTTCAAGACTTCTTGGACGGCGTTCCGAACCACACGATTTCCAAGCCGTTCGACTCGGAAGCTCTGCTCGGCCTGATCCGCACGATGACTCACTGATACTCTTCAGCCTGAACGTTCTTCAGCCTGATGTCTTCAGTGTCGAGCAGCTCAGCCTGATGTTCTCAGCATCTCGAGAGCTCGGTGCACGGAGGGGCTTCGCTGTACGGAGTCTCGACTCGTCGGAGCCGGGTCGTCGGAGTCACATCAGCCAGGAGCCACATCAGGCGGAGCAACCGAGCGCAGTGGGCTTCTGCCTGGTTTCCTGGTTCACTTGCTGCGGCGATCAACCCGACTGTCCCGATCAGTCACTTTGCGTGTCGAGCGGGCTACGGCGGGGCGGAGCGACGATGCAGCGTCGTGGGGGAAATGGCAGGCGACTTCGTGCGCGGCGTGGGTAGCATCCCCGCCGACCACGTGCAGTTCCGGCCGTTCGACGTCACAACGGCCGGGCTCGGCGCGAGGACAGCGCGGATGGAAAGCGCAGCCTTCGGGCGGTCGTCCCAAGTCGGGTGGACTGCCGTCGAGCAACAGGCGCAGGTGGCGTCGATTGACGTCCAGGTGCGGCGCTGCGGCGAGCAATGCGCGTGTGTACGGATGAGCGGCGCGCTCGACGACGTCGCGAGCGCTGCCGGCTTCGACGATTCTCCCCAGATACATCACCGCGATGCGGTGACTGACGTAGCGCACGATCCCTAGGTCGTGTGAGATGAACAAGTACGAATGACCGAACTCCGCTTGGGCGTCGAGCAACAGATTGACCATCTGGGCTCTGACCGAGACGTCCAAGGCGCTGAGCGGTTCGTCGCAAACCAACAGTAGCGGCGAGACACACAGGGCTCGGGCCAATGCGACTCGCTGGCGTTCGCCGGCGCTCAACTCGTCGGGTCGTCGCGCCGCGACGCGGTCGTCGAGACCGACCTTGGCGAGCCAAGTCGGCACGCCGTCGGATTGCGGAGCCAGCCGCAAGGCTTCCTGAAGGGACTCGGCGACGGTCAACCCCGGATCGAGCGCCGCATAGTGGTCTTGGAACACCGCTTGCAGCTTTCTGCGAACGGGCAGCAGCGCGCGTTCGGACATCTCGGTGATGTTCTCTTCGTCGAACGCGATCTGACCGAAGTCCGGTGTCAACAAGCGCAAGACGCAGCGCGCGAGCGTGCTCTTGCCGCAGCCGCTTTCTCCTACCAGACCGAGCGTTTCGCCCCGGTGGAGATACAAGGATACGTCGTCGACCGCTTTGGCGAAGCGCTGTGCTCGCATCCAACGACGAGGCAAGGCGAACAGCTTCGTCAAGTTGTCGACTTGCAGCAGCGGGCCGTCGCCTCGGGGTACGGATGGAGCCGTCGAATCGCGCGCGGGGGCGGCAGACCGATTCACGACAACTGCTCCCGGAAGTGGCACCGCACCGAATGGCCGGGCTCGATCTCGGTCAACGTGGGCTCCTGTTCGTCGCAGCGCTCGAAGCCACGTGGTTTGCTGTGCCGGTAGGCGCAGCGCCCGCGGAAACGACACCCAGTGTTGCTCGCCGAACCCGTGCTCCAAGGGATGGTGGGCAGTCTCCGCTCATGAGGTAGCCCGGGCACGTGCAGGGGGGGGATGCTCGCGAGCAGTCCGCGTGTGTACGGGTGCGTCGGCGAGGACATCACTTGCTGCAGCGTGCCGCGTTCCACGATCCGACCGCGGTACATCACCGCGACGTCGGTCGCGACTTCCACGACGAGACCGACGTCGTGACTGATCAGCAGCGCGCCGATGTGGGTGCGCGCACGCAGACGCTCCAGCGCGTCGATGAGCTGGGCCTGGGAGGTCGTGTCCATCGAGCTGGTGGGCTCGTCGAGGATTACCAGCGACGGATTGCAGACGAGGGACATCGCCAGCATCACGCGCTGACTGTCCCCTTGGGACAATTCGTGTGGATACTTGCGAAACTGACGCGAGGGGTTGGCGAGGCCGACACTACCCAGGGCGGCCTTCGCACGTTCCTTGGCTGCGCTTCGGGAGAGCTTCTCGTGGAGGCGTATCGGTCGCATCACGAGTTCACCAACGCTGACGAACGGGTCGAGCATGGTGCTGGGAGATTCGAACACCATCGACAGTTGCTGCCCGCGTAGCTCGCATAGCCGCCGTTCGCTTGCGGCGAGCAGATCCTCTCCGAGTAGACGCACTTGCCCTTGGGTCACCGTGAGCGGCGGTGTCAGCAGGCGCACGATTGCCAGGGCGCTGAGGGTCTTTCCACTGCCGCTTTCCCCGACGAGTGCCAGGCAGC
>QJWJ01000121.1 GCA_003235365.1 Deltaproteobacteria bacterium | reverse complement strand
ACAATCGGCGTTCTCACGCCCTTCACGGGCGGGTTCTATTACGGCGCCATCTTGGCTGGGATCCACGCTACTGCCCGTCTGCGCGGAATCGCGACAGTGGCGATTCACACGACCGGTCTCGACTTGTTCTGGCCTCACGAGGAAGGAGCCCAGCCGCTTTCCCTCGACGCCATCGACGGTTGGATCGCGGTCAACGAGTTCGACTCGTTCCACTTCACGTCGCGCATCGTCGCGAGTGGCAAACCTCTGGTCTATCTGAGTGAACGGCGAGCGGGACTGCCCTGCTGTTCCGTGCTTCCGGACAACGCCGGGGGGGCCAGGGCTGCGACGCGCCATTTGATCGAACACGGACACCAGCGCATCGCTTTTGCTGGCTTCCTCGGGCAGTTGGACCTTCGGGAACGCTACGACGGTTATCTGCAAGCCCATCAAGAAGCGGGCGTCCTGCCCGACCCGTCGTTGTTGTTTTGGACAGCCAACAACCTCGAGATCGATGGACGTGAAGTCGGTCGCCAATTGGTGGCGGCCGATCTTCCGTGCACGGCGCTGGTGACGGGTACCGACAAGATGGCTCTGGGAGTGATGGAATTCGTCGCCCAAGCTGGACACCACGTGCCCGATGAGTTGGCTGTCGTCGGATTCGACGACATCGAGAAGGCCCAGTACGCCGTTCCGCCCTTGTCGACGGTACGGCAGCGCTTCGATCTATTGGCAGCGCGCGCTGCCGAGACGTTGATCGCTCATCTCGTCGATGGGGTGCCACTGCCGAGCACGGTTCGAGTCCCCACGACGTTCGTGGTCAGGGAATCGTGTGGTTGTTCCTCATCCGCGAGCTTGACCATGCCGGCCGTCAGCGAGACCCGCGAAAAGCCCACGGAGGCATTGCGTTTGGCGCTGTGCGACGCGATTGGCGGCGAATCCGACGAGGCACGAGCGAGTGTGGCGTTGGGGGCAGCGCGCATCGCCGAGCGGTTGTACGCCGTGGTCAGTGGATCGAAGCCCTACGTTGCGCGGGACTTCTCCGGACTTTGGCGCGGCTTCTTCGCTGGCGCCAAAGGCGTCGAAACCATCGAAGAGGTGATCGCGACGTTGGAAGCGTTCGCCCGCGCTTGGCAAGTGCCCGAAGCGGCAGACCGACAGGTGCAGTTGGCGCTGCGGCAGCTGCGCCTCGATCTGATGCGCAGTTGGCGTGTTGCCGAACAGGTTCGCAGTCGCTATTACGACTTCGTCGCCGAGGCGAATGGCAAGATCAACGTCGCCCTCGCGGGGAGTGATTTCGAGACGGCCAAGAGCCTGTCGTGGCTCCGCTGGACACGCATTCCCTACGGCATGCTGGGGTTGTGGTCCGCGGCCGACGGGACGAACCCCCGCACGTTGAAAGTCATTTCCGAGTACGGTGCCGGTCGGGCGCCGGTGTCTTTGCTGGGTGGGCGCTATACCGCATCCCACTTCCCTCCGAGTGACGCCCACGACCTCGTGCAGTACCTCGGCGAGGAAAACATGCTGATGATCGTTCCCGTGACGGGAGCGAACGGCAACAGGGGAGTGATGATGGTGGCGGGGCCGGTCGAGGTTGAACTCCTCGATCACGTCGGTAGCATTCACGATTGGGGAGCCTTGGTCGGAGCGGCGTTGGAACGCGAGGACGTCGAGGAGCAGCTGCGAGATCACGCGCTGCGAGACTCGTTGACGGGGATGCCCAATCGCAGTCTCTTGATGCAGCGTCTGGAGCGGATCCTCGAGACCACGCGCACGTCGCTCGACGAGCGCTTCGCCGTTCTGTTTCTGGATCTCGACGATTTCAAGAACATCAACGACAGCCTGGGGCACTTGGCGGGCGATGAACTGCTCGTTCAGATCGCTCAACGACTGCAGGCGTCGCTTCGCGACACGGATACGATCGCGCGGCTCGGGGGTGACGAGTTTGCCGTGCTCGTTCCCAACGTCGTGCACGAGCGTGATCTCGTCGATGTCGTCAATCGCATTCAAGGTGCGTTGAGCGCGCCGTTCTCGTTGCGCGGCGACCCGGTGTTCACGTCGTGCAGCATCGGGGTCGTATTCAACTCGGAACGCCACAAGGCGGCTGCAGATTTGCTGCGGGACGCGGACACGGCGATGTACCGCTCGAAGTTGCAGGGGCGTGGTCGTTACGAGGTGTTTGATAGCGGCATGCATGCCCAAGCTCTCGAAAAGCTTCGCCTCGATACACGTCTGCGCAGTGCCCTCGAACGCGGGGAGTTCGAGTTGCACTACCAGCCGTTGATCTCCCTCAGTTCGGGACGTCCAGTCGGAGCTGAGGCGTTGATCCGCTGGAATCACCCCGAGCAGGGCTGTTTGTCGCCGGGGCGCTTTCTGAGCGTCGCTGAAGAAGTGGGGCTGGCGATCCCGATCAGTCGCTGGGTGCTGCAGACCGCCGCCGCCGAGGTCGCCCAGTGGCGCGAGCAGAACTCACTGCCTCTGTACGTCAACGTGAACGTGCCCGCGCAACACTTTCAAGATCCGGGGTTCGTCGAGTTGTTGCAACAGACTCTGGAACGGCATGAGCTGCCGCCCGCGGCGCTTGGAATCGAGTTGGTGGAGAGCAGCCTCATCGAACATCAACGCGCGACCATCGAGCGGCTCGAGTTGCTGCGACGGATCGGCATCCGCACGGCCATCGACGACTTCGGTACGGGCTATTCGTCGCTCAGCTACCTCAAGAGCTTCCCTCTGAGCGTGCTGAAGCTGGATCGGAGCTTCATCAAGGGGGCGCCATCCGATCCTCACGACACGGCGATCGTCCGAGCCATCATCGCGATGGCGCACGGGCTCGAGCTGACCGTCGTCGCCGAAGGGGTCGAGCGCGTCGAACAAGCGGACTTCTTGCGTGCTGAGGGTTGCGACATCATCCAAGGCTTCTTGTTGAGCCAGCCGCTCCCTGCGCAGGCGTGTCGCGAATACTTCGAGCGCTACGATTCGGACTCGATTCGGCAGATCGCCTGAGCGCGCGTCGAACGACGGTGGTCGAAGGCCGCGTCAGGTCGCGAAGCCCAGTCAGCGAACCAACGCCGACCACACGTCGTCGTCGGCCAATCGTTGAGCGATCGAAACACCGAATGCAGCCTCGATCGGCTTCAAGATCTCCGGTGTCTTCTGATGCACGGTGGCCAGCGCGTCACGGCACGCTTGAACGGCGGGAGCGGTCATTCGACCCAACGGTGCGCGCATGGCGGCGTTGACCATGCCGAGCCCGGCCATCATCGTCTTGACCGGTACCGGATTTCGGAAGCGGTCTTCTGTGGAGACCAGCCTGCCGCTGGGGAGCATGCGCGGGCTCGCCGCCTTGAGCACGACGCAGGCGAACAGAGGAGCCAGGCTTTGGTTGATCCGTTCGGCTTCGTCCGCCTTGCCATCCCGATGGGCGTGGCACAGCGCAGCGATCGCACGCGGGGCGATGTTGGACATGACGCTGATCGCGCCTGAGGCGCCGATCGTCGTGTCGAGCATCATCTTCGACGTCAACTCGTCGTCACCGCTGAGGATGGCGAGAGTCCGTCCGGCGAGTTCGCGGTCCTTGCGCATGTGCTCGAAGTCACCCGTAGCCGACTTGACCGCCGGGACCCGCGTGGGATCCTGCTGATGCAGCAGAGCCAGGTCGACGCTCGACAGCGCGCAGCCCGTTCGACCCGGAATCACGTAGGGCACGATCGGCAGCTCGGGGACCGCGGCGAGGATGCGTTCGTAGTACTCGGTTCGCAGTTCGAGGGAGCTGGGGCCGTTGTAGTAGCAATCCACGAGGAGCACGGCGTCCGCGCCGCGTGACCAGGCGTCACGGGTTCCGGCGATGGCCTCGTGAGTGTTGTTGCTGCCCGTACCCGCCAGGACTCCGACCTTGCCAGCTGCCTTTCGCACCGCGAGTGCGACGGCAGCCCCTTGCTCTTCCCAGGTCAGCGTCGGCGATTCGCCCGTCGTGCCACATGGCACCAGTCCGTCGATGCCCTCGGCGAGCTGGAACTCGAGCAATTGCGAGTAGGTCCGCGAATCGAACTCGCCGGAATCCGTAAATGGGGTGACCAGCGCCGTCCAGGCGCCTGCGGGGTGAAATCCTGCCATGGCTCGTCTCTTCTTCGAAGGGATCGCGGAGTTAGCACATCGGGGAGAAAATGACGCTCTTTGAGTGCAGAGGAGGGGCAGGAGGCGACTCCTCGTCAAATCCCGCGATTGACGAGCCGTTCGACGTGTGGACCGCCGTCGTGGCCCCGACCAGCACCGCTGCGAGTGCAGCCGGATCAGAACGGCGGCAGACGACGGTTTCCGTCCACGAACGCCGAAGCGCGGGAGCCAGCGGAAAGCTGGGTGCCGAGTGCACTTGGACTGCTGCTTGCCATGCGCCGGACTCGCTCATTCGGTTCTCAGCCGCTCCGCGCTTGGCGAGTTGATTCCTCGAGTGTGGTCCGCTGCGGAGCGAAGCGCCCGCTCATTTGGTTTCTCGCGCCTGCCGCGGGTACCAAAGTGGTGAACCTGCCGAGGCCGTGCGCGGGCATGTTCACGTAGAGGGACTCGTAAGCGCCTGCGCGAACGAAGTAGGTCTCGTGCCAAATCCCGACGGCTTGATTCTTGAACAGCTTCTTGTAGAAGCTCGCTGCGGTTCCGCGATGGGTCCGAGTTCTGTCGTCAGCGTATCGCGTGAGATCCTCGAGGCTGCGCCAGTATTGCACGTCGGCGGATCCCAAGGTTTGAATGCCGATGAGTCCCGAATTCGGATCAGCGAGCAGCTCGCGCTGCATGTTGCGCATGCGAGCGAGCATGGGCAGTGCGAGGGGCAGCAGCCACCACTTGTTTACCCGGGCTCCGATGAGAAACACCACGATGTCCTGGTCGTTGGTCGTGGTCAGTCTGCCTGGTTCGATGCGTGTCATGAGGTCTCCAGATGCTGTGGTGTTTACGGTGTTAACTGAGGGGCCATGACAAGGCCGACCAGGGGTGTCGCCCGCGGCCGGCCATGAGTCAGTTGGAGTGTTTCGCGGGGCTCAGTGCCCGCTCGGCCAACTCGATGTGTTGCTCGACCAGTTTGTCGCGCTCTCGTGCCGTCACGCCGAGGTTGCCGCTCACCATCAGGGCGGCCAGGCCGTGTAGGCTCGCCCAGACGAACGCCGCCAAGCTACGCGGATCCCCATTCCTGCAGCAGCCTGTGACTTGGCATTCGACAATTCGGTCCTGAAGCATTTGGAAGGTGCCCGAGATTTCTTGGCGCGCCGCCTCATCCAGGTTCGGCAACGCGAGTTGGTCGCAATCGGTCATGAAAATCAGGCGATAGTCCTGCGGGTGTTCTGCGGAGAAGTCGAAGTAGCGACGCATCAAGTGTCGAAGACGTGCCTGGGGCGTGCGCTTCTCCAGCGCGCTCAACAGATAGCTCCCGAACGTGCGGAAGCCCTGCAGCACTGCCGCCGCCAGCAAGGCGTCTTTGTCCTCGAAGTGACGGTAGATAGCGGTTGCCGACAAGCCGCACGCCGAGCCGACCCGGCGCATCGACACACTGGGGAGCCCACCGGTGAGCAGCAGGTCACGTGCGGCCTGGACCAGGCGTTGCTTGGTCGTGTCTTCGGCGGTTCGTCGCGCGGGCACGAGGGTGATGTTAACACCGTAAACATTCGAGTCAAGGCGGCGAGGGCGCTGGGCGAGCTCTAGGCGTCAGAATTCGCCCAACGACCCACGATCCAGCCGGAAAGGGCCAGCTGCATGGGGTGGTACGTCAGAATGGGCAGCAGAATGACGCCCGCTTCGGGTGTCGTGCCGAAGAACAGTTGGGCCATCGGAACGCCGACTGCCAGGCTTTTCTGGGACGCGCAGAGGACTGCGGCGCGTCGCGACGATTCGTCCAACGCGAGCCATCGCCCGCAGTAGCTGGACGCATGAAACATCAGGCCGAACAGGAGGGCTGAGCCGACCAGCGCGGATGCGAGCAGGACCCAGCCGTAGTCGGTCCAGACGCCACTGGCGAACGAATTGCAGAACGACGCGTGAATGAGCAGGAGAATCACGGAGCGATCGACGAGCCTGGCACTCCGTTTGTGGCGGCTGAGCCATGCGCCGATCCAACGGCGCGCCCACTGACCCGCGCCCAACGGTAGGAGCAGCAGCAACACGGAGTTGGCGACGATTTGGCTCGGGCTTCCCGCGTGGGACGCTGACACCAGCACGGACGACACCCATAGTGGCGTCAGAAACACGCCCAGAATGCTCGACAAACTGGAGTTGAAAATCGCAAGGGGTACGTTGCCGTTGGCGGCGGAGGTGAGGGCGACCGCAGACGTGATGGTCGATGGCAACGCGCATAGGAAGAACAGACCCGTTCGCAGCGGGGGGGGGACCTGCCCGCCGATGCTCGCCAGCGCCACGACGCCGACCAGTGGAAACAACACGAACGTGAATCCCTGAACGAGCAGATGCGTGCGCCACGCACTCGCGCCGGCTCGCAATGCTGCGAACGGAAGCATCGCGCCGTTGATGAAGAAGACCAGCGCGATGCCGATTCTGCCAAGCACGGTCGCGTGCATCCAGCCTCCCTGTTTGGCGCCATCGGGATGGATCCAAGCGAGACCGATCGCGACGACCATCCCGATCAGGAACCCATCGACCGGCAGGGAGATCTTGGAGAGGAATCCGGGCTTGGGTGCGCTCGCCAACGCGCGATCGGATTTGTCGCGATCGGATTTGTCGTTAGTCGTCGGTGAGGACATGGAGCCGAGGAGTGGCGGATGCTCGTTTGCACGGAGTGGGCGCCGCGAGCAGCATACTCCTTCCCCTTCGTCGACGGATCCGGTCGTCGTCGATGACTTCTCATTTGTTGCGCTCCCACGCCGGCTCTGTTGTCAAATGCGCATCGCGGCGCTCACGTTGAGGCGGCGAATCTTGCCTGGCTGCGTGTATCTGGTCAGGTCGAGACCAGCACTGCCTGCCGAGGGTTGGTAAGCAGTCTTCGTCAGCGTAAGGTGAGCCTCATGACGAGACGCGCACACCGTCTGTTCGCCACTGCGGCGACCGTCTCCCTGGTTGGGGGCGTGGCCTGTGGCAACGAGAGCGGGAGTTCAGATGCCGCCCATGCCGGATCGACTCACGTGGCGCCCACTGATCCGAACGTTCCGCTGACGCCAACGTCCCCGAGCACCGCGCCTCCGAGTGGGCAAGCGCCGTCGTCAGTCGCTCCGTCGGCGAGCGGCGCGCTCGCGCCGACAGAACCTTCGGCGGATCCGTCATCCGCTGAGCCGTCCTCGCCGGGATCGACCGTCCCGGCAATACCAGGGCCCGGAACGACGGCTCCTGAACCGACGCCCGAGCCGACGGGATCGATCGCCGGGCCCGATTCGACGTCACAGCAGCCCCAGCCCGATAATCCAGAGCCAGCCCCGGTGGAATGGACGTGTGATGCGACCAGCGCACCGGCGATTGGCGCATTGGGGCTGGAGGTCGTGGTGAGTAGCACCCAGCTCGAGGGCGTGAGCTACGCCGCCCAACCGCCGAACTCCGACGACTGGTACCTGGTCGAACAACGAGGGCGCATCCTGGTGTGGACAGACGGAGCTTTGCGCCCGGAGCCGTTCTTCGACGTCAGTTCCGAGGTCAGCGTCGACCCGACCTACGACGAACGCGGGCTGCACGCCATCGAGTTTGCGCCCGACTACGAGACGAGCGGTCTGTTCTACGTCGTGATGACGGCGAGTGCTGGAGAACGTCAGAATCGCGATTTGGTGCAAGAGTACAAGCGGTCGGACAGCGACGCATACGTCGCGGACACGACTGCGACCAAGACACTTCTGGATCTGGAGGGCATCAATCCCAACTCGCTCTTTGCGAACATCCACAACGCCTACCTCGCCAGGTTCGGCCCCGACGGAATGCTTTACGTCGGCATGGGGGATGGGGGCGGCTCTTGCAACGACAATGCAGGCTTCGAGAACTTGCCCCAAGATTTGGACTCACCAATCGGCAAGATCCTACGTTTCGACCCGAGTGGTCCAGCGCCCTACGCGGCCGCTGACAACCCCTTCGTGGAGAGCGGCGACCCCCGTGTTTTTCACTACGGTGTTCGCAATCCGTTTCGCTTCAGCTGGGACACGACCGGGGAGATGTACATCGGTGACGTGGGTCAAGACACGCACGAAGAGATCAGCGTCGCTCCCGCCGGTGCCGCGGGGCTCAACTTCGGTTGGGCGGCTTGGGAGGGCAACGAGATGGTGTGCAGCAACCGCCCTCTGACGGATCTCGATGGTGTCGTCGCGCCGATCTTCACCACGGATCACGGTCAGGGTAACGGCATGTTCGGCGCAGGATGCGCTGCATCGCCGTTCTGCGACTGGAGTGCCGTTGTGGGCGGCGCCGTATACCGCGGTGCTGCGATCCCCGAGTTGTACGGCGCTTACGTCTTCGGTGATTGGGTTGCGGACAACATGGCTGCGCTCTACCAATGCGATGGTGACGTTTCCGACGTCAAATCCATCGACTACGTCCCGGATCCGAACGTGCCCGACAATGCCTACTTCGTCAAAGTCGGGCAGGACGTGCCGGACCTCAACGGAATCACCGCCATCGTCACAGGTCACGATGGGGAATTGTACATCGTCAACGACGGCAACAGTTTGCTTCGGATCGTACCTGCTGACTGACGCCATGCCGATCTTGCGAACCCGCATTTGGATTGTCGCTGCAGCGGTAGCGAGTCTGGCGCCGTCCGGATGTCGAGACCGAAGCTCCGGCGATGGATCGTCGACAGGTCCCGTCGTTCAACCCTCTTCGTCGTCACCGACCGTCTCGACGCTGCCCATGGACCCGTCGAGCAGTGCTTCGGTGGGTTCGGAACCCATGGCACAGCCGTCCGCGACCCCGCCCGAACCATCGGGTGTGGGAGTACCTAACCCGCCAGCGAGCTCCGCGCCGACGCCAGAGCCCTCCGCGTCGGCGTCGAGTTCGGGGACTGCTGGGCCGGTGCCGGATGAGGGACCTCCAGCAGGCTGCGCGCCGTTCGAAATGCCCGAAGACTGCACCATTCCCGACGGCGCCGTGCTTCCTGCAGAGCTGCGCTGCACCGGGCTGTACCAAGACTGGCCATCGCTCGATCTGCGCTGCGACGTCGTGGAGTATGCGCCAGCCTACCCGCTGTGGTCCGACGGCGCGGAGAAACGACGGTACGTTTCCCTCCCGCCGCAAACCCAAGTCGACGTCACCGATCCGGATGATTTTCAGTACCCGGTGGGAACCAAGTTCTGGAAAGAGTTTCACGTTCGCGATGGTGATGGCTCACGTCTCGGTGAGACGCGTTTCATGAGACGGGTCGAACTCGGCTGGATGTACACCAGTTACGTGTGGTCCGAGGATGGAACCGAAGCGATCCAACAAAACGAGGGGGTCGTCGACTTGCACGGCACCGGTCACACCGTGCCCACGCGGGAGCAGTGCAAGACTTGCCACTCTGGCCGTGGTGATTTCATCTTGGGCTGGGATGCGTTGATGCTCGGTCCGGGAGCCACGGGCCTGACGCGCGATGAACTCTTGCGGCGCGACTTGATCACTTGGGCAGGCAAGGCTGATGGGGTTCCCAACCCGCTGCAGCTCGAAATACCCGGCGATGAGATCGAGAAAGCGGCTCTCGGCTACCTGCACGCCAATTGCGGGATCAGTTGCCACAACGCGACGTCCAGCGCGGAAGCCGAAGAGACCGGTTTCTTCATGCGCCTGGACGCCGATTCGCTGCAAACCGTGCAGTCGACGCCCACCTACAGCACTGGTTACCAGCGCCCCTACAGTCCGAACGCGACCATCGCCGAACTGCCCACCCCGGACGCCGGCACCTACGTGGATTTGCAGCCTTTGGACCCGGACCTGAGCCTCTTGCTCGTACGCATGAAGGTCAGAGGGATCGAAGCGGCGATGCCACGTATCGGGACCAACCTGGCGGATGACGAGGGAATCGCCATCGTTCAAGCATGGATAGAGTCCATGACGCCCGAGCGTGGCTACGTCGCCCCGATGGATTGACGCTTGCCTCAGTCTCGCCGAGCTCAGTCTCGCCGAGCTCAGTCTCGCCGAGCTCAGTCTCGCCGAGCTCAGTCTCGCCGAGCGCGGTCGAGCACGTCACTGATACCGTCGACGAGCGTAGCGATGATGCGTCGAGCATCCGTAGTGAGTGACCCCTGGTTCACTTCGAGCTCGATTCCGACGTAGCGTTTCGCCGGATGCTGGCGTCGCAGGCTGGTGATCAAGCCATCTCCCACGCCGCGATACGGGTAGTTCAGTCGCACGCGTTCGCCTGGTGAGTGGGCGCCCAATGCCTGGCGCAGTGTCCGGCAGAACTCACGTTCGCCAGCGCGTTGGGGGTCGTACAACAAGCCGATGTTGGCGTTGCGCACGTGACCGTCCAGTTCGGGTGTGAAGCTGTGGACGCTCAGATGGATCACCGCGTCGTGCTGCCGTAACAGATGCTCGACTCGGTCGTAGACCTGCTTCACGTAGGGCAGGTAGTAATCACGCAAGACCCGCTCTTTTCGTTCCGGGGGCAGCGACCGGGAAAACTCGGAGAACAACTGGCGATGCCGTCGTGTGCGATTGCAGTCGACGAGCAGTCGCGTTGCACGCGCTTCGAACACCGGGCAGTGCAGGTGCCGCCCCAGTTTGCGGGCAACCGTTCGGGCGCCAATGTCCCAGCCCCGATGGCTCGACAACGCCGACTGTGCAGCAGGCGAGTCGAAGCAGTGCGCGTAGCGTGCAGGTACGGCGTTGGTCGCATGCTCGCACGAGAGGATCAGTGCACCGTAGGAGGTGACCACCGCTTCAGCTCTGGCCGCGTCCACGGTACCGGTCAGGGGGTGAACCAATCGTCGTTGGCCAGGCATTGGCGAAGTGTCGAATACACCGCATGCAGGGTGTCATGGTTGGGCGCTTTGCCTGTCGCCTTCAAGATGCGCCGTGCGAGGCAACCGCGCTGGAGCAATGCCGCCGCATCAGCCATGCCGCCGGTTTGGCATTCTGACGGCACTGCTTCGAGCAAGTGGTGCCACAGGTCGCCAGCGGTCCTCGACGATTGCCCGGACAGCCCCCACAGCTCGAGGTATTCGCGATCATCGATGACGGCCAGGTCACCCCGTTGCGCGACCGTCCACAACAGTGGTGCGAGGCGCCTTTCGTGCCAGCGAGAGCTGACTTGCACGATGTCGGGATCCGAGTGGCGGTGTCGCAGCACTGCGGCGACGGCTTGCGCGACAGCCAGATCCGCTCGCGGGCACTCCTGGGAGTCGAGAACGCGGATTTCGATCGCCATGCGGTCGAAGCGTGCGATCGCGCCGCGCGCGTTGACCCACTCGTAGCGGAGCAGGCCCTGTGGGTCGTGCGGCTGGAGATCGTCGTAGACCCCCTGCAGCAGCTCGCTTTCGTACTGCCTGCGTGTGGCGACGTGCTCGGGCACGACCAGCCCCGACACCGACGGTACCTTCGCGGCGTTGCCACGATAGACGAACAGGCGCTGGTCGACCGGACCGGGTGTTGCTGCCTCCTGGAATGGCGTGCTGGCCGACAAGGCCGGGAGGAGGGGCAGCAGCAGACGAACCGCCGAGTGGAGCGCTGCGAATTGACCGTCGTCAGCGAACGGCAGATTGACGTGCATGCTCTGCAAGTTCGACCAGCCGTGCCCGCGGCAGTCGAAGATGCGGTCGAACGTGCCGTAGTATCCTTCGTCGTCGACGGGGTACAACTCGAACTCGCGGTCTGGCTGCATCCACGGGTGCATTCCGGTCGGTAGCAAGCACGCGCCGTACTCACCGAGCACTTCGTTCATTTGCTTCACTGCTGGTGCGATGATGTCGTGGGCCGTTTGCAGATCGCTCACCGGACCATTGGTCTTGATCTCGAGTACGTGTGCAGCCAGCTCGTTGGACCACGCGATCGGGCCGCGTTCGACGACGCCCTCGATCGGCGGGCCGAGCTTCTCCAGGACCGCGTGGACGATGGGCATCACGTCGAGCGTGGTCTGGTCGACCACCATGTACTCGACTTCGATGCCGTAACCTTCGAAGCTGCCCAGGGGAGATTCGGGAGTCATGAGGTGTTCTCGAGCGGTGAGCGTGTCAGCCGCGTGTGTCCCTTTTCGTGGTCAACGCGCCGTTTCTGTTGGCGGGGCTACCTCGCGATTCGATGCGGGTGGCGATCGCTTTCATGATTGTTTCGTAGAGCGAATCCTTTGCGACGAGATCTTCGCAGCCTGCGTCGATGCTTGGGTTGTCGTTCACTTCGATCACGAGGAGTCTGCCGTCGACCTCCTTGATGTCGATTCCGTACAAGGAGTTGCCGAACAGGTTTGCTGCGCGCACTGCCAGGTCGAGCACCTCCGTTGGAGCTTCATCCAGTTTCAACGTATCCGAACGGCCGTAGACTCTTCGCTTGTCGTCTTGGGCGCGTTGGATCTGCCAGTGTCCACGTGCCATGTAGTAACGGCAGACGTACAGCGGTTTGCCGTCGAGCACCCCCACCCGCCAATCGAAGGCGGACGGCAGGTAGGTCTGGGCGACCGCGAGTTCGGACTTGGCGAGCATGTTCTTCAACACTTCGTCGAGCTCCTCGCGGGTCTTTGCTTTGACCACGCCCGCCGAAAAGGCGCTGTCGGGTTGCTTGACGACACAGGGCAGCCCCAACTCGTCCGCGACCTTGGACGCGTTGCCACGGTGGACGACGAGCGTCTTCGGGGTGGCGATCCCGTGCCGTCGAAAGACCTCTGCCTGATACACCTTGTTGGTACAGCGAACGATCGACTCGGGGTCGTCGACGACCACGAGCCCTTCTGCGGCCGCTCTGCGAGCGAAGCGGAACGTGTAGTGATTGACGGCGGTCGTGACCCGGATGAACAATGCGTCGAACTCGGCGATTCGCCCGTAGTCGTCCTTGTCGATGAACGTCGTCTGGATGCCCAATTTCTCTGCGGCGCGTTCGAAACGCGCCAAGGCTTTCTTGTCGGACGGCGCGTCGACTTCGTCGGGGTCGACGAGGATTGCCATGGAATAGCGGTAGGTGCGCTTGTTGGTGACCGTCGGCCGCGAGAAGAAGCGCCGAGCCTGTTCGAACACGAACTCGCGGTGCGGGTCGGGGATTTCGGATGGGGCTATCGGCCGCACGCCTGCCAGCTTCCACTCCCCGTCGTTGCGGAATTCCGCACGCAGCAGCGGGGCGGGGAAACGATTGAAGATCGCTTGGCAAAGTCGATCGTAGCGTTTGGCCAGGTTGCGCCCGAAGTAGATGCTCAGCTCGAAACGCGGACTCTTGATTGGCTCGAGCAGCTTCTGCAGGCTGCCTTCGATTTCCGCAGACGTCACGCGGACGACCGGCGGCAACTTGAGGTCCTGCAAGGTCGTTACCGACGGCAGCGGGCGATGGCCTCGTGCGGCGGCCAGCAACGATACGTAGTACCCCACGGTCTGATAGCCGTTGCTCCGGCAGACGTTGTAGACACGGGCGCGCTTCATGTCG
>QJWJ01000352.1 GCA_003235365.1 Deltaproteobacteria bacterium | reverse complement strand
CTGAGCAGCAACGAGGGCATCGGGGTGACCTCGTCGTTCAACTCCGACCCACTGATCACCAAGTACGAGAGCTTGCTGATCAAGTTCGACGAAGGTGTGTCGGACGTCGAGCTGAGTCTCTACGGCGCCGACTGGTCCAACAAATACTCCGCCATCATCACCACGAGCAACGGCACGAAATCCATCGTCGACCTGCCCGGGTACACGGAAAGTGACTTCTCCCTGTCGGGAAGCGACATCACGAGCATCAAGCTGACCTCGAACGCACCGATAAACGGTGGAATCGGTTTGCAGCTCAGTGGCTTGAGTTTCACCGCCGGTGGCGCCACGGTCTCGGTTCCCGAGCTCAGCGCCCAATCAGGGATGATCGGCCTGGCCTTCCTCGGTGGAGCATTCCTGGTTCTCAACGGTCGCCGTCGGCGCGTCAGCGTTCAAGGAGCCTGAACCTCGGTGAGACACGGGGCGTTGCATTCAACGCCTCGGCCGCGATCCGGAATCAATACTCGGGCGTTGAAGCAATCGAGCTATCGAACCACCGCCCGTCGCGCGCTGTGGCTGGTCTCACTCCTCGTTTCCCTCGGGGGGTGCAGCAAGAAGGAAGCGAGCGACCAGCGTAGTCCTCACATCGACAGGGCCGTGGCGCTTCTACGAAGTGCACCTGAGGAGGCGCTGCGTGAGCTGTCGCAGCTTCCGGAGCCGTGGCCGTCCGGCGCCTGGTACGTGAAGGCCCTGGCTCATGAGGCCAGGAAAGAGAATGATCTCGCAACGGCCGCGTTCTCGAAAGCGCTCGAGCTCGAACCCACCCTCTCGGACGTGAGACGCGCCTACGCCGCGATGCTAATCCGGCAGGGTAAGGTCGATGAGGGGCGCAGCCAGTTGCGCACTGCGCGAGAGAAGGCGCCCAAAGACCTGCTTTCGGCGTTGATGTTGGCGGCATGCGCCATTGATTCGAGTTCGAGAGCGGAAGCGCTCGGCGCGATGCGCGCATGGAAGGACGCAACGCAGGGAGATGACGTTGGCTCCCCTGCGGAATACCTGCTGGCGACGGCGGCGTTGGAGAGCGACCAGGCAAAGTCCAAGGAGATGGCGCGCGCTGCGGGGAATGCTCCGCTGCTTTCCGTCGAGGCGAGTCTGGGTTTGAGTCGCATCGCGGTGCAGCTCGGGAATCGACGTTTCGCTTCTCCACTGTTGAACAAGCTCGCTCGTTCGACGAAAGACCACAGCAAACTCGAGCAGGTCGCAGAACTCGCCGCGGCAATCAACGACCTCGTGGCATCTGGTGCTGCCCTCGAGCAGCTCCCGGTAACCAATCCGAAGCTCGGCGTCGTCGTCATGCGCGGCAAACACGCCCTGGCAGCCAAGCGCCCAGCGGAGGCGGAGAAGCTCTTCGAACGAGCGCTCGAAATGCTACCCGCAGACGGACAGGCCGAGCGCAACCGCATCGAACTACACTTGGCCAGCGCTCGAGCGGCCAATGGCCAGCGACCTCGGGCAATCGAGACCCTCGAGGCGCTCCTCGAGCGTACACCGGACGACAAGGCAGCCATCGTTCTGCTGAGCCATCTGGAGTTGGTCACTGAGCGGGCTCCAGCGGGTGTCGGGAGACTCGCCGCCTTGGTGCGCAAGGATCCCAATGACGTCGAAGCATTGCGGTTGCTCGCGAACGCACAGCTGGTCATCGACGATGCCGCGAGTGCCGAAGCGAGCGTCCGCAGACTGATCGCGCTCGCCCCCAAGGATGCTTCCCTGCCGCCGAAGCTGGCGTCGGCCTTGGTTGCGCAAAAACGCAGCGCAGCAGCCATCGGTGAACTTCAAGCCTCTCTCGAGCGGTTTCCGGGCGATCTCGGAATCGTGAGAGCTTTGGCAGTGCTGCTCGCCGAGCAGCGTCGAGGCGACGACGCCATTCGGCTGGTGGAAGCGACATCCAACGCCAACAACCGCATCGACACCTCGCTCCTACTGGCGGAAGTCCACGGTCACCTCGGCCAGCAGACGGAGCAACTCCAGACTCTGCTGACCTTGGTCGAACACGCGCCGACCGACGATCGCACCTGGGAAGCAATCGCGCGAATCATCAGGAGCAAACGAGGCGTTGCTGCAACCGACCTCGAGCGCCTGGAAACCGCTTTGCAAAAGGCGCTCGATCACGATCCCGCGTCCTCGAAGTTCAAAGCCCGATTAGCCGCATTGAAGATGCAACGGGGCAAGCGCGAAGAGGCATCGAAGCTCTACGCTGAGTTCGTCGGAAGCAACAGCGACGATCCCGTCGCGTTGAACAACGCCGCGATGCTGCTGTGCGAGCACGCCGCGACTCGAGACCAAGCCATCAAGCTCGCCGAGCGTGCCAAGGAGCTCGCGCCCGACAGCCCCGCGGTTCTGGATACGTTGGGGTGGACTCTCGTTCAACGGGGCAGCGAACAGGACCTCAAACGAGCCGTGTCCGTACTGACTCGAGCTGCTGCCCGGCTGCAGTCACCAGAGGTGACCTTTCATCTGGGTGTTGCCAAGCTGAAGTCGGGTGAGACGGACGAGGGCAAGCGTCTGATCCGAACCGCCATCGCAGAAGCGCCGGATGAACATTGGCGCGCCGACGCCGAGCAGCTCCTCAGCGGCAGAACGCGCTGAGAGCGGGTCTCAAAACCTGCAGCAGAGGGGAAACCGCCCACCCAAGGCCAGTGAGGCGGGCAGTTCTCCCCGCTTTGGGTAGCCTCTTGTCGACCGCACTCGGCGAGGCGCCGTGTCGAGACGAATGACCGTTCGCCGTCGGGGGATATGGGGTGCTGGCTGGTGCTCGGAGCCTACTGGGGTGGCTCCAACGCGAACTCCAACGTCACGGAAGCCGTGACTTCCATCGTGCCTGCCTCCATTGGCACGCCGAGCTTGGCAACAGACGCCCGCAACATCCCTTCGCGCGAGGGGCGTGAGTCCCCGTCCTCTTCGAGGCGCAGGAGCGGTCCGAGGCGAGCACCCGCAACTTCGGCGAGGCGCCGCGCCTTGCTCATCGCATCTGCCACGGCCTGGTCGCGTGCTTGCGCCTGCAGGGGTTTCGGGTCTCCAATTTCGAAAGACACTCCCCAAATCGAGTTGGCCCCAACGGAGACGGACGTACTGAGCACGTCGCCAAGTTTGTCGAGCTCGCGAACGCGCACCTGCAACGTATTGCTCACGACGAACGTTCCGCTGCTGGCCGGAGTCGAGACTTCTTCTGCTGCCGGCATCTCCTGTGCCCCCCGCTGTATGACGTGCGGATGGGGCGGGTGCGACTGCTCCTCGAAGCGAATGTTGAAGTCTGCAGACTGCATGTCAGCAGCAGCGACGCCCAGACCTTTCAAGTTGGCCACCACCAGGCTCATCTGTTTGTTGTTTGCATCGACGGCCGCCTTCACGTTCGGGTCGCGGACTTCCACGCCCACTCGAACGAGCGCCGTGTCCGGCGCGGCAAGGACCACACCGCTACCAGAAACGACCAACCCGTGACGTTCACCAGCTACATTGACATCGACGTGGTCACGAGCGCAACCAGACTGAATTGCGAACGCAACCCATGTCCAGCAAACCACCGTCAGCAGCCGGCAAAATGAACCGCTCAATCCGGAGCGCCCTCTGGGCGCCCCTCTCAGAATATCCGCATCGGCATTCATGCCCCGACGTTAGCGAAGATGATGCATCCGCACGACCAGAAACGACGGGCAAGCGCGGCACTCGAACGGAGCCGCCCTGGTCGGCCCGCGCCTTGGTCGCGCCCGACTTCGAGCCACCGGTGCTCAGCCGTCAGGACCCGTGACCGTGACCGGGATATCAACCGCCAGACCCGAATACTGGGCTTGCACCTTCGTCGACCCGGTCTCGTTGGAAGAGTACACCACCCCCCCGCCATTGACCCTGACGATCAAGGGTTCGTCGATGACGTACTTGCAGTTTTCGGTAACGTTTGTCTTCGTCCCATCTTGGGCAAGGTGGCTCACCTGCAGCTGTATCTTGAAGCCCACCGGCATCGAAATGGAGTTGGGTTCGGCAACCAGTTGCGGCTTGTAGCGAGCCACGACATCAGCCACGGCGCTGAGCGCGCCGAGGACCGCTTTGATCTGACCCGAACCAGAACCGCTCGCGGACACGAGGCCACTTTGAACGTTCAAGACGTCGACGTTGCTAGACCAAGAG
>QJWJ01000006.1 GCA_003235365.1 Deltaproteobacteria bacterium | reverse complement strand
GGTGATCGCCGACCGATGCACCGACGGGACGGCGGACGCCGCGGCGCGGGCTGGGGCTTCGGTGTTCCGTCTCGAGCGGGAAGTTGGCGGGAAAGGGGTCGCGCTCGATCGCTTCCTCGAGAGCCATCCCCTCGGACCAGACAGTGCCCTCGTTGTGATGGACGCGGACAATCGGGCCGCGCCGACATTGCTTCAACGGTTTGCAGACGAGATTGATGCAGGTGCCTCGGTTCTCCAGGCGTACGTCGATGTCTCCAATCCAAACGACTCCGCTGTCGCGACGGCTTCCGCGTTGTCGTATTGGTCCGCGGCCAGGACCGTGCAGAACGCCCGCCGTGTGGCTGGCTTGAGCGCGCAGCTGAACGGGACCGGCATGTGCATCACGGCGGCAGCCCTTTCCCAAGCGGGCGGTTTCGTACCGTCGATGACCGAGGATCGCGACCTCGAACTGCGCCTCATAGAACGTGGATTCAGAGTGGTGTGGCTACATGACGTGCGGGTCAGCGATGAAAAACCCCGTTCGCTCGACGTTTTGAGTCGCCAACGTGCCAGATGGGCGAGGGGCGTCCGGTCGGCAAGATCGGCCCACAGGAGGCCTCTTGCCGTGAAGGCGGTTCGTGGGTCGTGGCAGGCGCTCGACACGTTGCTCGAGCTTCACTTTCCTTCACGGATGATGTCAATGGCGATGCTCGCCGGATTGCTGGCAGTCTCGCTGGCCGTTGGCATTTCGGGGTGGGTCATTGCAGCGGGAGCGACCGTCTTCGCGGGAACCGTTGTCACCGTTGTCGCCTCGCTGTTCGCCGAGGGAGTGCGGCCCGCACAGATTCTCCGACTACCTCTGTTGGCCGTCTTCGTGATCGTATGGGTGCCGGTTCAAGTGCTCAGCCGCAGTGCGAGGGCAGGCTGGTTCAAGACTCCACACACCGGCTCAGAGGCCGGCTCGGATCTGCGAGCGGTCAGTCACCAGTAGAGACATCCGTCGCTGCCCGTGGTGCCCGCAGCCCCGTGAGGGCTCTCGGGATCACGGCCGCCGCCGCGATGGCCGCCAAGGCGACCCCCGCCCACCCGCCTATCCAGATCACGACAGAGCTTGCCAGGAAGACCGCGATCGAAGCGTTTCGGAACTTGCGCAGGAACTCCGAGGACACATCGAGGCGGGGGCCCAACGCGATGAAAACAGCGAGGGTCACGATGAAGCCTCCGAAGGTGGCAACTGCGGCGCCTGTGATCCCGTACCGGGGTATCAGCAGGACATTGCCTCCAAGGTTGGCAAGCGCTCCGGCCCCGGTGATGACGGGAATCGCCCAAGTCTTGTTGCGGACGAATATGGGTCCGACAGCGAGGACGTAGAGGGCGTTTGCAGCGCTCGCTGCCGCGACCGCGAGGAACACCCGGCTGTCGATGGTCGCGTCCGGACGAAGCATTGTGAACAGCACTCGCGCAGCAACAACCGTCGCTGCAGCTGCGAGTCCACCGAATGCCACGACCGACCACACTGCTCGCGCCACCATCGAGTCGGTTGCGGCGAACCCGTCTCGTTCGGCCGTTCGGTACAGCATGGGACTCCAGAGGTTGTTGACTGCGAGTACGACCGCTGCGGTCGCCCATGAAAGTTGATACGCCAGCGCGTATTGTCCGAGATCGGTCAGGCCGATCCAACGCTCGACGAGAACGCGATCGGCCAGGTTCATCACCACACCGAACAACAGGTGCGGTACGAGGGGAACACCGAAGAAGATCGCGGCCCTCCATTGGCGCCGACTCGGTGCGCCGATCGACTTCCGCATCGCGATCAACGTCACTATCGCCAGGGCTCCGAGTCCGATCGCCATCCCGGTGAGGTAGCCGCGAGCAGAACGGGTGAGGATGACTCCGACGATGGCTGGCAGCGAGACAGCAGCCGCCCGAGCGACGGTCAGCGCGCCGAAGGACTTGAACTCGAAGCGAGCCCTGAGGAATGCTTGGCCGACCGTGACGATTGCGGCTGCCGCGGCGGCGATAGGGACGGGAGCGAGCACCGGGTAGAAGTCGACGTCGACGAAGAGGAATTCTGTGACGATGGGAGCCACCAGGTACACGATCGGAAGGCCGACGCCGACGATCGCGAATCGGAGCCACCACACGCTGCCGTCCATCGGATCCTTGAAGTAGAGCCTGACGGCGGCGCCGCCGAGTCCGAAGTCGTAAAGGATGACGACGACCGAGAACACAAGGAGCCCGATAGCGAGTACGCCGAGCTCCCCATCGTCGAGGAATATGGCAGCGACGGGAATCGCGACGAACGCGGCGGCCCTCGCGAGACCTTCGGAGATGACCACCACCGTGACATCGCCGAGCCGTGACCGAAGCTGACTGAGCAGGCTGTCCCGCGGGGAGGGTGATTCGGTCACGGCGGCAAGGGTACAGACGGGTGCTACGAAGCCCGGTATCGGGCGTAGGGAGGGCCGAGGACGATCCCGAGCCGCGCCTTCTGGCGGCGGACGGACCACCGCCACCGCGATGACGATCCCGCAGGCGTGGACGGCACGTTCTGCAGGAAGCTTCCGAAGGCTTCGATTGTTCCCCGTGCGGCCGCGCGCTGGAGGCCGACCGCGTCCGAAATCAGATGCGCTCGCGACTCGGCGCGTGCGAGTCCCTTGAGAATCTCATCCCCTCCCGCTCCCGTCCCCAGTGCGAGGTCGGATGCGCCGATTGCGTCGAATACGGCGTTCACCTTCCGGTCGTACGCGATACCGACGGTCGGGCGATTGCCTGACAAGGATGCCACCGCGGCGTGCCGCCGCACTGCAATTGATGCCGAGGCGTTCGCGAACAGCCTGAATGCGTGCCCCGGGTCGCGCGGGACGATCACGTCTGCGACCTTCGGGTCGATCATCGACCTAAGGGAGAGCGACAGCTCGACATCCGAATCCTTTCCGCGCGTTTGCATTGGAATGACGATGACGGATTGTTCGGTTCCCTGTTGCAGCCTGGCTCCCACCGCGTCGGCGATGTGGTGCAGGAGCGCTTGCGTGTCTACAACGCTCGCCAGCGGCCTGAGGGACACCGCGAGGTACGCGCCGCGGGTGTCTGGGATGGCTTCGTCAGGCGCAAACGCCCATGCGAGGTCGGCGGTCGGCGGCGCGTACGCGAGTTCTTCGGCCGTCGGCGGCCACGCGTCGCGGGGGTTGACGTACGCGGCGTGCTCGAACATCGAGCGTGCGATCTTCTGGCCGAGGGACGAACCAATCGGGCCGACGCCGATGTTGAAGAGCGCTGTCGGTATCCCGGAGTCCCTCGCCGCGCTGGCGATGCAGTGGTAGAACGAAATGCCCGCCTGTCTCCGCCGTCTACCGGGCATCGGGGAGTCATGGAGGATGCCCCCGGGGCCGAACACCACGACGTCGACACCCCGAAGGGCGTCGAGGATGGCATCAGGTGTCGGCGGTATCGCATCGACGCCATGGGACGATCGTGTTTCCGGCGGATTTCCGGAGACGACCGTCAGCGAGCGCGGCTCGATGTCCTGCGTGAGCCCGCTGACCATCGTGGCCAGGAGCGCCTCGTCGCCGAGATTCCCGTATCCAAAATGTCCTGCAACGAGGGCTTTCATGAGCGTCCTGGCTGGGCCCGAAACTGCTTCGGGTGAGCGGTCGTCGGAGCATTCCCCGGACTTCGTGCCTCGACACGATACGCTTGTCCGGTAGGGACAGGGTCATTCCCGCGGGTGGGGTTTTCGCGGTAGTGAGGTAGAACATGCGTGCAAAGGTGCGATGGGCGGTGCTTTGTGGCGCCGTCGCAGCCATCGCCGTGGTCTTCGGACCCGTCGTTTCGTTCGACGCCTCCCCGCCGAGTGCCCACTTCACCTCCTCTGCCCTTGCGGCCGAGTCCGCGGCCGGCTCGATCTTCGAGTCGCAACCCATCGAAGTCGATCTCAACCTCGCAGGCTTGACGTGGACTGGAGCAGATCCGAGTGCTGTCTGGGTGCGCGTGTCCGACGACGGCGTTGTCTGGTCGGAATGGGAGGATCTCGAGATCTCCGTCGACCACGGCCCCGATCCGGATACTGCCGAAGCCGCAACGTCGGTCCGCGGGACAGACCCCTGGTACTTCGGTGCAAAGAGCTTCATCCAGTACCGGGTCGATCTCGGCGAGATGCCATCGACGGCGACCGACCCCCTCG
>QJWJ01000515.1 GCA_003235365.1 Deltaproteobacteria bacterium | reverse complement strand
GCGCCGGGCGAAGATGCGGGGCGCGTGTCGGAAATCCGGGTACGGGCCTCCAAGGCACCCAGTCGAATGGCGCGTCGAGACGGCACACGCCGTTTCGCCTATCGGTGGGTTGCATGGATTGCCCTTTGCCTCGGAGTGGCTGCCTCCCTGATCGTGCTCGCCCTACTGAAGTAGGTCTCACTCACGGCGCACGCGACTCGCGCCCGGAGTTGCCTGGCACGAGGGCCGCGGCAACGCCGACACGGGCTAGAGCAATCGAACGCAAGTGCAGGCGGGAACGGCGCCCTCGCTCCGTTGGCGTGACTTTCGGGGCGATTCCGTCCATTGGCAAGCTGAGCGGCGCTCGAGTGGGAGACGCGAGTTCCGTCCTTGCCGCACAGGTGTACAAAGCCAAGTAAGCGCCGAAGACGGCGGAGCGGGGGCCTGCTACACTCCGCGTCGATGTCCTCGAATTTCACCGAACGCATCTGATCCAAGGCCACTCTCGTTGCGGCCCTGGCCGCGCGGCTACTGCGGCTGCCTTTCGCGCTCGTCGTCATCGATGCGTTCGACGAGTTGGCGTCTGGTTTGCCGTCGACGGCAGCCTACGACCTGCAAAGGACGTTCGACGTCGAAGTTGCTGCCCTGGTCGGCGCGGTGTTTACCGTGCCGCAACTGGTCGCGCTGTTCGTCGAGGGGCCGTTTCTGATCTGGGCGGAGCGCTGGCCACGGGAGCGACTACTGGTGGGCGGTCTGCTGGGCATGGCCTTGGCAACACTGCTGTGCGCTCTCGCGCCGGGCGTCTGGGGAGTCGCGCTAGGTTGTACGGTCTATTTTCCGGCGAGTGGCGTCGCCTGTGGGATCGCGCAAGCGGCGCTGATGGACTCCGACCCCGCGCGGCGGGAACAGCGCATGGCCGAGTGGGCGATGGCAGGTTGGGCCGGTGATCTGATCACGCCGATGTTGCTCGCCGCCTCCAGTGAACTCGGCCTGGGCTGGCGTGGAGCCTTCGTCGCGGTCGCGGCGTCCCTGTGCCTGGCAGGCGCGGCTGTGTTGCGGGTCGAGCTGCCGACCGCCGCGGCCGACGTCGATGAAGACGAAAGCGACCTCGCCCTGCGCCAGAAGTTGGCACTGCTGTTCGGCGAACGGCGCCTGCTGTGGTGGTTGTGTGGGGTGACGCTGTGCTCGCTCCTCGACGAGATCTTCGCTGTGTTTGCGGGGATCTGGATTTGGGAAGCTGCTGGTCCCGTCGCCGTCGCGACGACGTTGACCGCGTTCACCGCTGGCGGTGTGGCGGGCTTGCTCGTGACGAAGCCATTGCTCCATCGCTTCTCCTCACGCGCAGTGCTGCTCACGAGCTGTGTGGGGTGCACAGCTACCTTCGTCGGCTGGCTCTGCTGGGGAGCCGGCGCTCTGGGCTTTGCGGCGATGTTCGTTTGCGGACTGTTCGTCGCGCTTCAGTACCCTATCGCCCAGGCCGCCGCTTATCGAGCTCTGCCTGGACGTTCGACCCTGGTCGCCGCGGCGGGGTCGCTGTTCGGGGGGCTGGAGCTACTCATCCCTCTGCTGCTCGGTTGGGTCGTCGATGGTTTCGGGGTCGTCGTTGGCTTGTCCGTGCTGTTGCTGCAGCCCGTCGGGTTGTTTTTCATCGCGCTGTTGGTTCGAGTGCCCAAATGAGAGTTCCACGCGTTCGCGATTCGCGACGTGGCCGCTCGGGACTCGTCGACGTGTTACAGTGCGCACCGTGCGAGAGAACGGAGGGCACATGGGTCGGTTGAACTACGACGAGCAAGGGCAGCGCAGGTATCAGGGGAGAAACAGCGGCATTGGTCGTGCGCGCGCTTGGTTGGCACTCGGCGCGTTGGCGTTACCAGCTTGTCCGGCGCCCGCGCCTCGCGTTCACACCGAGGTCGCTACTCCGACGTCGCTTGCGACGACAGCCCCTGGCATCCCGCGCGTCGCAGGCACGGCCCCTGCCGCCTCCGAGCCGCCGTCATTGGCCGAAGACGAGCCCGTTGTTTCCCACCCCAAACCGAATCAGCTGCATTTGCCCCAAGACGTTCAGTTCGTGCAGCAGGTCCTGCCTGTTCCGGATGCTGCGCGCTACGCGAGTTTTCGAGAGCAGGCGCGTATCAACGTCGGACAGGGCTACTTGCACCACTTGGATTTGCTCGGCGGTGGTCGCGCGCTACTGGTTGCGAGCAACGACGAAGCGACGGTGCGCCTGTACGACACCTCGTCCAAGCGTCTGCTGGCCAACATCGCACTGCCGGGTCAAGCTCAGTTCGAAACCGGTGGCGCCGTGGCTTGGCCGGAACTCGCCAATGATGGCCCGTTGCGCTTCCTCGCTGCGACTTCGAACGGCGTCGTGTTGGTCTCGGCGGTGGGTACTGGGCAGTTGACGTTGCTGGACAACAACCCCGCTCAGGAGTTGGCGTGGTCACCGGATCGGCAAGTGCTGGTCACCAACGTGCCGAACATCAACCCTCAAAGCTCCGTGTTGCGGTTCTTCTCGAGACGAGCAGACTCGCTCGAGCACCTGGGGACCCTCGACTTCGACGAGAGGATCGACGGTTGGGATCTGAGTCGCGACAACCGCTTGCTCGCCGTCTCACACTACCCGTCGGGGGACTTGCGGGTGATCGACCTGCACAGTGGCGACGATCTGATCCGTTTGCCCGGTCCCCGCTATGCGGGGGACGTGGCGCTGTCGCCTGATGGGCGCTACGTCGCGGTGGGTGGTGCGGGGTTGTTGGTCGTCGACTTGCTCAACCCGTCGCGTCGCGCCTACCACGGTCACTTCTACAACAACCTCGACACGGTGCGCTTCTCCCCGAGCGGCGACGCGGTGGTGGTCAGCGCCTACGACGGCCGAGTGCGTATCTTCGTGCTCGATCCGCTTCCGATGACCGTGCCGTCAGCCGGAGCTGAGCCGCGAGCGGTGCACGGGCTCCAACTGCGGCTCGTCAAAGAACTGCGTCACTCGGGTCAGGCGAACGTCTATGCGCTGGTATTCGACGATGACGGCAATGGGCTTTGGTCAGCCTCCGGTGACCAAACGGTACGCTGGTTTCGCGGTAGTGCTGGCAAACCCCGCGCTGGCAACGTCGCCGAGCACTTTCGCAGCTTGCAGCAGTGGCGCGACGAAGCGCCCGAGGCCGCGCCATGGCCGCCGCCGCTCGAGCCGTCGATGAGTAACGGTCACTGGGTGCCGCCAGACATGAACGAGGCGGCTCGCCCGACGCGGCTCGCCCTCGGTAAGTACGGTTGCAGGCTCACCAAAGAGTACCGCTTTCGAGACTGCTGGGTGACCCGCGACGGCCGAGGCCACACCTGGCTCGAGTTCGACAAGTCGAACCTGTTGGGGTTGCGCGGTCGTGTTTACGACGATGGCCAGCTGGTGCGTTTCGAGGGCTGGTTGACGGAGCGGACCAACTTGATCGGTTGCCCCGGCTGTGAACGGCAACCGATCAACGGGGTGCTCCGCGGTGCAGGTACGACGTTCAGCGGGGTGATCACGTTTCGCGACCATTACGATCCGTTCGTGCCGCCCCCGTTGCCGCCGGCAAACGTCAAAGTCGAAGACGCCAACGACCGCTACCTGGTCGAGTTGAGGCTGGTCGAACGCGCCGCCGTTCCCCAGCCCCGCAAATCACCGAGAAACCCGGCGGATCACCCCGGTTTGGAGCTCAACGAGCCCTGAGCCCGTTCCGAGACGGCTGGTGTCGAGAGGCGCCGCCACTGGCCGTCTCGCGTCTCGAGCTGATCCCAACCCATCGCATGCGCTGATGTGGGGCGTTTTTGGGGATGGGTCGATGAAAGCAGCCCGGGGCCGACCTCGGCTGCTGGCCGGTGCGGTCCGTTGCAAGTCACCGGTGCCCGTGACATGCTCGCCCCGTACGAGGTTACGGTCGTGTTTGTCGTCCCTTTTGAGAGGTCGCACGTTGCGGCGAGGAGCCGACGGGGCTCGAGCGGGTACCACCGGGGGATGTCTGGAACCAAGCAAACGGTTCTGCAGGACGGCTGTTGCGCCCACCCGTTCGACGGTTGTGGCAATCTCGAAGCGAGACGAGGTGCCAGGGAGCTCGTTTGGCTTCGCCTTCTGCTCCAGGCGGGCTTGCTCGTCATGTCGATGTGCGGTTGTACGGAACGCCCTGTGTCTACCGGCGAATCCGTGAGGTCTACGC
>QJWJ01000412.1 GCA_003235365.1 Deltaproteobacteria bacterium | reverse complement strand
GTTTAGCCAACACGGGCCTTGTTCTTTGGGCCCCAAATGTTTGTAGACTGCCGCCCATGGCGTCCAGCCGCACCTTCGACGAAAGCTACTACGAGCGGTTCTATGGGGATCCCAAGACGCGTGTCTATTCCGACAAGGAGCACACGTCATTGGCGACCTACGTGTTTGCAGCGGCACGCTGGAATCAGCTCGAGATCAAGAGCGTGCTCGACGTCGGCGCCGGCATCGGCTTGTGGAAGCGCTGGATCGAGAAAAACGCGCCGGAAGTGAAGTACACCGGCACCGAGGTCAGCGAAGTGATGTGCGCCGAGCACGGCTACAAGCACTGTGACATCGCTCGTTGGCGTGACCGCAAGAAGTACGATCTCATCATCTGTCAGGGAGTGCTTCAATACCTCTCCGATCCCGACGTGGCTCCGGCGGTCGCGAACATCGCGGCGATGGCCAAAGGGTTGGTGTTCTTCGAGGCCCTCACCCGCGCCGATCTGCGCGAGCGTGCCGACCACACCCGCACCGATACCGACGTGTTCGTTCGCAACGGGTCGTACTATCGCGGCTTGTTTGCAAAACACTTCGTTGCGGTCGGGTTGGGGTTGCACTGGCCGCGTACGCTGGAACTGCCGTTTTGGGAGTTGGACGTTGCAGGTTTGAAGTGAACAAGCTCTACTCGAATCATCGGCCGTCACCGCTTGCTGCGCGGGCTCCCCGCCCGCGGCCCTCAACCAGGGGCTTCCGATCCGTCGCCCGGCAACGATCTCGTGGAGTCATTTGATGTCGAGTCAATCATCGAACTGGATCAAAAAGATCGTCGCCGTGCTGTGTTTGGCAGGTTCGGCAATGGCCATTTACAACGTCAACTCCGACGTGGGCCCGTTGCAGAAGACGGCAGAGACGATCGCCTGCGGCGCGGACGGTTGTAAGCAGCTGGTCGGCCTGCAGCGCATGCCCACCAGCACGGAGTTCACGTTTCAGGTGCAGGAAAACAGCTCGCGGCTTCAGAAGGTGGAGTGCGCGCGGGCGTTTCTGCTGTTCGGGGACTACGACTGCAAGAAGGCGCCCTGAGTCGTTCGTGAGGCGCTGCCGAGCACCACGCGTTCGTTCACTCAGTTGAGCGCGTCCTTGGGGTGCGCCCGGTGCAGCCGGTCGTTCAAGTTGTCGATCAGCTCTTGGATGTCTTGGACGTCGCTGGCGTGTGGGGCGGCGTGCAAGTAGCTCTCGAGATCTTCCACCGCTGCCCGCGGTGCGCCGAGCCGCGCTTGGAGCAAACCGCGATCTCTCAACAACGCACCCGAACTCGGCTCCAGTTCACACAGACGGTGCAGCACGACGAGCAGACGCGCGCTGTCCCCGGCGCGATGGTATGCTGAGCGCAAGTTCTGCAGCATGCGCACGACGATCTGCTCGACACTCGCCGGCTTGAGCCATTGCGGCGCGACTTCGGAGTGACCCGTGGCGCGCTCAGCCAGCAGTTGCAGGTCGATGTCTTCGAGCAAATCCCCGCAGAACGGGTCGACGAACACGCTGCGGTCGATGCCTGCCACGGGTCGTTCGTCGTTGATCTTGACCAGAAAGTGCCCTGGAAACCCGACCCCGACTGCTGGAACGCCCAACTCGCGCGCCACCTCGACGTAAACCAGGGCCAGAGAGATCGGGATCCCCAAGCGCCGTTCCAGCACGTGGTTGATCAGTGAGTTGCGCGGATCCTCGTAATCGGTGTCGTTGCCTCGAAATCCGAGACTGTGAAAGAGGTGGTCGGCCACGGCGCGGGCCTGTTCGGCGGCGGGTCGATCCGGCAGCCCCAAAGCACGGAGCGGGCGGGCCAGATCGACGATGACTCGGCGTTGCGCGGCCGCGTCCAAGCTCGGCTCGGCATCGGCGGCGATGAGCAGCGCAGCCCCCAGCCAGTCCAGCCTTCCACCACGAGCCAAGGCACCGAGATCCAACAGCATCGAAACCTCTGGATACCTCGAAAAGCGGGGCGCGGCCACCGCTGAGCGTCGGGCACGACGCCGTTACTGTACCGACCCGACGTCGAACTGGGCCCGTAGCTGGGTGTGTGTTTTTTTACCACGCGCCCCGGCGCGACCTCTGGGCATCGTCTGGGCTTTGAGCTAGCTTCCGCGCCCACAATGCGTCTCGAACAACTGAAGGGCGAAAGAATCGGCATCTGTGTCTCCGGCGGCTTGGACAGCAAGACCGTCACGACGCGCCTCAAGCAAGCGGGGCTCGACGTGCTTTGCTTCACGGCGGATCTGGCGCAGCCCGACGAGAAAGACATCGCCGACATCAAAGAGAAGATGCGACCCACCGGCGTCGAGACGACGATCGTCGATCTCAAGCAGGACATGGCCGAGGCGTGTTTCGACGTGCTGCGCTGCCAGGCGATGTACGACGGCGGCTACTGGAACACCACCGGCATCGCGCGAGCGGTCACCGTTCGCGGTTTGCTCGAAGCGCTCCAGGCCCAAGGCTGCACCGTGCTCGCTCACGGTGCGACCGGCCGTGGCAACGACCAGATCCGCTTCGAACGCTACACCAACGTGTTGGCTCCGCAGATGAAGGTGTACGCGCCCTGGCGCGATCCGCTCCTGCTCGGCGAGTTTCCCGGCCGCAAAGAGATGGCCGCGTTCCTGCGAGCCCAGGGCATCGAGGCCGACGTCGGGCCGAAGAAGCGCTACAGCACCGATGCGAACTTGGCTGGATTGTCCCACGAAGCTGAAGACCTCGAGAGCTTGGAGACCGGCTGCGAGATTGTCCAACCCATCATGGGCGTGTGGCCCAAGGATGCCCCCGACGTCGTCGAAAGCGTCGTGCTGCGATTCGAGGCGGGTCGCTGCGTGGCCATCAACGGCAAGTCGCTCGACGCACTCGGTGCGATGTTGACAGCCAACGAGGTGGCCGGACGCAACGGGATCTGGATGAAGAACGCGCTGGAAAACCGCGTCATCGGCACCAAGAGCCGCGGCGTGTACGAAGCGCCGGGCATGGAGCTGCTCGGCACGGGGTTGGCCTACGTCTATCAAGCAACGCTCGATCGGCGTTCCAGCGTGTTGTTCTCGCAGCTGTCCAAGTTGGTCGCCGATCAGATCTACGACGGCCGCTACTTCGACCCGGCCACGCGCGCCGCGCAAGCCGCCATCGGGGTGCTCACCGAGCCGGCGACGGGCACCGTTCAGCTCGGCATGTACAAGGGTAACCTGTTCTTTCAGAAGCTCACGGACTGTCCGCACAGTTTGTACAACGAGGCCGACTCCTCGATGGAGGCCAGTGACGGTCTGAACCCGACGAGTTCACAGGGCTACGTCGAAGTGCAGAGTGTCGAGGCCAAGTCGTTGGCGCTGGCCAAGCAGATCCACGCTCGATGAAGTGGGGAGTCGCCGTCGCGTTGGTTGCTGCCGGCTTGGTCGGCAGTTGCCATCAGCAGTACTACCCGATCAAAGATCCAAACCCGGTTCGCTTGCAAACTCAGTGTTTGCTTCCCGCTCAGCCGATGGCCGAGTTGCGTGCCGCCGATGGCGACGGTTTTCCGAGCGCCGCGTGCGTCGAGCGCGCAAGAACGCTGGTCGCGGCCATGCCTCGGGCCAAGAAGTTCGCGCAGATGATGCAGCTCGATCGGGGCAGCGTTCGCAGCGACAAGGAGTTGACGTTCTACGGCGTCGGTTCCCTGTTGTCCGGCGGCGGCTCGGCGCCGGCGCGAAACGACGCGATGGGCTGGGTGCGCATGGTCAACGACTTCCGCGAGCAGTCGTTGGCGTCGGAGACGAAGATCCCGTTGATCTACGGCATCGACGCCGTACACGGTCACAACAACGTCAAAGGCGCGGTCATCTTTCCCCACAACGTCGGGCTCGGCGCCAGCCGCGATGCCGAGCTGGTCGAGCGAGTGGGACGTATCACGGCGCGTGAAGTGGCGGCGACGAACATCGATTGGACGTTCTCGCCGGTGTTGGCCGTAGTCGATGACGAACGCTGGGGACGCACCTACGAGAGTTTCGGGGAGTCGCCCGAGTTGCCGCTGTTGCTCGGTCCCGCGATGATCCGCGGCCTGCAGGGGGAACGTCTCGGCCAGGGGCAGGCGAGCGTGCTGGCGTGCGCCAAGCACTACGTCGGTGACGGTAACACCGAGGGCGGTGACGATCAGGGCGACAGCCACGTCGATGCCGAGCG
>QJWJ01000290.1 GCA_003235365.1 Deltaproteobacteria bacterium | reverse complement strand
AGTCGCTTCATCGGCGAACCGTTGGATGCCATCGTCGCCATCGAGTCCCGCGGGTTCATATTCGGCGCGGCACTCGCGACGCGCTTGAACCTCAGTTTCGTACCCGTGCGCAAACCCGGTAAGTTGCCCTGGCACACCGATCGCGTTTCGTATCAGCTCGAGTACGGCGTCGCCGAACTGGAGATGCACCACGACGCTCTGGAAAAGGGCGCCCGCGTGCTCGTCGTCGACGACCTGCTCGCCACCGGCGGCACGGCTGCCGCCGCCGGTGAACTGGTGCGCGGGCGCGGCGCCGAAGTGATGGCCTACGTGTTCGTGGTCGAACTGCTAGCCTTACCCGGGCGCGCGGCGCTGGCACCGACGCCCGTGTTCTCGCTGATTCAGTATCCTTGACCGACCGGTGCAAGAACTCGCCGGATGGCCGCGGCGGTGAGCGCCGTCCCGCTGGCGCGCTTCACATCACCGTCACGGACTTGGCGAGGTTACGCGGCTTGTCGATGTCGTAGCCCTTGGCCAACGCGACGTAGTACGCATAAAGCTGCAGCGGGACCACCGTGAGCATCGGCGAAACAGTCGGGTGGTGTGGCGGAAGCGGCACCACGGTGTCGACCAGCTCGGCTACTTCGGTGTCGTCGGCGGCTGCCACGGCGATGATGTACGCGCCGCGCGCCTCGAGCTCGCGCAAGTTGCCCAGCATCCGCTCACGGGTCTCGTCGGGCGGGACCAACGCCCACACCGGCAAGCCTGGCTCGATCAGCGCCAACGGCCCGTGTTTCATGCCACCGCCACTGAGACCCTCCGCCGACACGTAGGCGATTTCCTTGAGCTTCAGTGCGCCTTCGGAGGCGACCGGTACGTTGATGCCGCGACCAATGAACATCGTGTAGGGCGCCGCTTGGAAACGCTCGGCCATCTGCTTGCACAGCTGCCACTGCTCGAGCATGCCCTGGGTCTGAGCGGGGAGCTTCTCCAGTGCCGCAACCCAGGCGCGCCCTTCGTTGGCCCCCAGATCGCGCATGCGGGCAAACCGCAGACTCAACAACTCGGTGGCCAGCACCTGAGCTGTGAATGCCTTGGTCGAACACACGCTGATCTCGGGCCCCGCGTGAACGTAGGTGCCGAAATCGGTTTCGCGCGCGAGCGAACTGCCGACCACGTTGGTGATCCCCGCGACCAAGCCCCCGCGCAATCGGATCTCCCGCAAGGCGCCCAGCGTGTCGGCGGTCTCACCGCTCTGCGAGATCGCGACGTACAGCGTGTGCCGATCGACGATCGGATTTTGCACGGCCAGCTCCGCCGCGTCTTCGGCGGTGGCCGGCATACGGGCGTAGCGGTTCATCAGGTAGGCACCGACCTGCGCGCTGTACAGACTGGTGCCGCAAGCACAGAACACGACCCGGCGAATGTCGAACAGGCGCTGCTCGTGGGTTTCGAGGCCGCCCAGGCGGGACGAGCCCATACCGGCATCGAGGCGACCACGCATCGAACGGTCGAGGGCCAGTGGCTGCTCCCAGATCTCCTTGAGCATGAAGTGCTCGTAGTCGCCCTTTTCGGCTTCTTCGGGACGGTGCAGGATCTTCTCGACCCGTTTGTCGCGGTCGCGCTCGTCCAGGTCGACGGTGCGCACCCCGTCGGGACTGATTTCGGCGATCTCGCTGTCTTCGAGCACGACCATGCGGTCGGTGTACGGACGCAGTGCCAAGGCATCGGAGGCAACCCAGCACGCGCCGTCGCCGAGCCCGATCACCACGGGGCTGCCGATGCGCGCTGCCACCAATCGCTCCGGATCGTTGCGATCGACCGCGACGATGCCCGCCGTGCCTTCGATGCGACGCAGCGCTCGCAACACGGCGTCGCGCAGCCCACGACCCGCCGCCACTTCACGACCGATCAGCTCGGCCAACACTTCCGTATCCGTTTCCGACCGAAACTCGACCCCCTGGGCGACGAGCTCTTTGCGCAACGCTTCGACGTTGTCGATGATCCCGTTGTGCACGATCGCGATGCGCTGCGCCGAATCGAGGTGAGGGTGGCAGTTGGCCTGGGTCACCCCGCCGTGAGTCGCCCAACGCGTGTGCCCGATCCCCACGGTGCCCGGCAACCCTTCGGGATGGGAATCTTCGAGCGCTCGCAGATGGCCGACGCTCCGAGCCAGGCGCAGGCGCTTGCGACTGACGGTCACCACGCCGGCAGAATCGTAGCCGCGGTATTCGAGTCGGCGTAGCCCGCCCACCACGATCGGCCAGGCTTCCTCTTTGCCCACGTAACCCATGATCCCGCACATGTCGTTTTCTCCGTCAGATTCTGTCGTTTGCCGTTCTGCGGACGACGCCTCGAGCGCGCCCTGGTGTTCGCGCCATCAGCCGTACACCCGTCGCCGGATCTGGCGCTCGCTCAACGCCGGAGCGCGAAAGCGCAGTGCGTCGAGATCGCGTCCGATGCGCGCGTAGATCTCCCGACTGTGAAGCCCTTGTTCGGCAAGCTCCGCGTGTCGGTGGCTGACGTACTCGTCGACGTCGAAGTCGAAGCAGTCCAGAACCTCGCCGACGGCACGCTCGGCAGCTTCGGGACTCATCCCGAATAGACGCTGCAGCCGCACCGCAGCTTCGTTCAGGGGGCTTCGCACGACGGGAAAGTGCCACCGATCGGCGCAGAAGTCACATTTTTGCCCGATTTCGGGCACGAATCGACCCGTCAGCACTTCGATACTGGAGGGGCAGCCTGCGCGCCGCCGCCTCGGGAGGGGCCTCGACCAGCCGTCGCTTGCGTGGCGCACCGATTGGGGCCGCGCGCGGCCCGTCCCGGTCCGCACCGGGCCCCAGCTCCGCGCCTGCGGATCGAGCCTCCGTCGTTTGCAGTGGTTTGCTCTCAGAGTGCTTTTTCGTCGGGCAGTTGCGGGGTAGCCTGATTGCCCGGCACCGAACGCACAATCCCGTGGTGCCGTGCCGACGGGAGTCAAAGCATGAAGAGGACCGAAACACTGGCGTTCATCGCGGCCTGCGCCCTGGCGCAAGGCTGCATCGAATTCCCGGCCCACCCCGCGTCGGAAGACGCCAAAGAGGTATCGGACGATCAACTCGACGAACCGAAAGACGACAAGGCCGCTGCCGACGCCACGGGAGGTTTGCCCTTCGAGATCGTCGGCGCGCTCCCGCCCGAGTTGCCGCAGGGCTACATCGTCGGGCGGCGCGCTGGAGACGATTGCAGCAGCGATCGGTGCCGTGAGGGATTGAGCTGTATCGACGACGTGTGCACCGCCGAAGGCAACACGCCCGAAGGCGATTGGTGCATTCTCAGTGCCGAGTGCGCCGAGGGTCAATGCGTCAACAACGTCTGCACTCCCGCCGGCGACGGACAGCTCGGCGAGGCGTGTGCCAGTACCGTCGAATGTGCTGACGGGCTGCGTTGCGGCGTGGTCACCCTCAGCTCGCAATGCGTTCCCGAAGGCGACTCGCCGATGGGCGGCCCTTGCGAAGACTCGAACGACTGCATGTCGGGCCTGGCGTGTGTGCTCGCCAGCAGCGCCGAAGAGCCCACTTGCGCGCCGGTGCCCGCCGCGCCGCCGGCAGTCCCCGCGGTCTGGGCAGGTGTTTCGTGTGAAGATCCTTCGCCGGACCGCGTGCGGGCCTTCTTCGAAGTCCCCGGCGCACCGCAAGCACAAGAAGGGGACTTCTTTCGTTTGCCGTTCCCCAACGACGTGCGCACCGACAGCAAGGGGCGGGTCGATCTGTCGGGGTTTCCAACACCCGGCCTCAATCCCATCGTCGGCGTCGATCCCATTCAACCTTACGTCGATGCGGTCGACGGTACCGAGGGATGGGGCACGAATGGCACGGTGACGTTCCGTTTCTCCGGTCCCATCGATCTGGACACCTTCAAGGTCAAAGGCGGGATCCGCTGGGCGGACATCACCGACCCCGAAAACGTTCCGACCTCGGGGATCTCCTACCGGACCACGACCGGGCGCACGAACTACGTGTGCCACAACATGCTGTCGATCCGCCGCACCGACGGCTACCCGATGGAGCCTGGCCACATCTACGCCGTGTGGCTGGGCAGCTCGGGCAAGAGCGCCGAAGGGGCAGCCATCGAACGATCGGAGAACTTCGTGTCGATGCTGGGCAACTCGCCGCCGGGCAACGACGTGCTGGACGCCGCGCACGCCAAGTTCGCGCC
>QJWJ01000472.1 GCA_003235365.1 Deltaproteobacteria bacterium | reverse complement strand
GATCGGACACCTCCGCGCCCGACCTTCAACTACCAGGAGTACGGCCTCGCCCCCGATCCTTCTTCTGGGCGCCCTGCGCAAGCGCAAGCTCACAAATCCGTTCACACAGCTCCGTAAATCCCAATCCTGAGGCTGCGGCGGATTGCGGGAGCAAGCTCGTGGAGGTCATTCCTGGCACGGTGTTCGCCTCCAAGCACCACAAGTGCCCAGACGGATCCAAGCGAAAGTCGATACGGCTGTACGGCCCGAGTTTGAGCGCGCGGTGCGCGCGCAAAGCGTACTGCTGCGCGCGCTCGGCGGTCGCATCGTCGATCGGCGCGGGAAAGATCTCCTCCGCACCGTCCGCCTGGTACTTGCTCGCATAGTCGAAGATTTCCCCGAGCCGGGGGCGTATCTCGCCAACCGCCAGCGCTTGACCATCGAGGACACCAACCGTGAGCTCACGACCTGGGATGAAACGCTCGAGCATCACCTCATCGTCGAAACGCGCCGCGAGGGCGATCGCTGGGTCGAGGTCGGCTGCGCGTCGCACGACGCTGAGACCCACCGTCGACCCTTGTTTGTTGGGCTTGACGACCAGCGGGAAACCCAGTTGCGACTCGACCGCCGCAGCGTCGATCGGAGCCATCAACCAGTCGGGGGTGGGAACGCCTTCGGAACGAAAAAGCCGCTTGGACAGGTCTTTGTCCATGGCACAGGTACTGCCGATGTGACCGCTACCGGTGTACGGCACTCCGATCAGGTCCAGCAGCGCCTGGAGCGTTCCGTCTTCGCCAGTTCCGCCATGCAGCGCAACGAACGCAACGTCGACCTGACGCAACTCCGCGGCGCTCGACAACACCAACGGCGAGTGCCCCCGCCGCAATGCCAAGGACTCGTCGCTCGGCGGCGCTGCAGAGACGCCAGTGGACAGCAGGCGCTCGAATTCGACGCAATCGAGAATCCCGGTCGCGGTGTCCAACGCCAGTACGTCGTGCCCGGCGTCGCGTAGCGCCTTGACGACCTGCACGCCGCTGGCGACGGAAACGTCGCGCTCTTCACTGGTACCGCCAAACAGCACTGCGATCCGCATCGGGCGCCTTGTAGCATCGGCGTCCACAGGGCTCCATCACAGTCGCACTCGCGCAGTGAGTTCTGACACCGCTGCACCGAGACGACCCCGCCCGGCTGACGACTGGAGCGGCAATCGTGTTGATTGCCCGCGACAGATCAACGACCCAGAGCACCGAGCTGCGAGCAAGAGTGCCCGAACGTGGCCCCGAAGAACGCCCCACCCCCGCTGGGGCGATTTTTCTGGGCATTTCCGTGCACAGACAGGCTGATCGGTGCTCCTAGCCTTGCTCTAGCCTCCCAGCGCAAAGTGCCGCTGTTCACGTGGTTGCTCCGGAAAACTGGGGCAACTTCCGAACCCGGTCGGGTCGAGCCAGCTGGTGATGTTCAGTTGCCCGTGCTCGCCGGCCAAAGTGACCGGTAGGTGCGGCGCATGGTTTCGGCGACGCCACGTAAGGTAACCTCGAGGGCCGACCCTTTACGCCAAACCAGAACGATCGTGCGGTACGGTGCCCGCGGCGCGAAGCTACGGATCCTCAACGTGTCGTTGCGGTTTTCGACCGCCAGGGCGACGCGCGGCAGCAGCGTCACCCCCGCACCGCCCGCAACCATCTGGGTGAGGGTCGCCAAGCTGGTCGCACGCAAGCCCAGCTCCTCAGCCCCGGAATCCGTACAGTATTGCAGCGCCTGGTCCCGGAAACAGTGCCCGTCATCGAGCAGCAGCACCTGCTGGCCCCGAAGCTCGTCTGCCTTGATCGGTCGCTTCGCCGCAACGAGGGGATGCTGCGGCGGCGCCGCCAGCAAGAACGGATCGACTCCGATCTCGGCGTGCTCGACGTCTCCGAGCGACGCCTCCAGCGCCAGCACTGCCCCGTCGAGTTCCCCACGATGCAACTTCTCGAGTAGCACCGAGGTCTTGTCTTCGACCCAAACCTGGACGAGCTTGGGGAACTCCTTGCGCATGACCGGCGCCAGCTCCGGCAACAGGTATGGCCCCACCGTCGGGATCACGCCCAAACGCAGCCGGCCCGAGAACGGGTCGCCAAAAAGCGACGCAGTGTCCATCAACTCGTCGGCGGCGAGCAGCAGCTTGCGAGCCCGCTCGACGATGGATGCTCCGGCCGACGTGAGCATTACCTGCCGACGGTCCCGCTCGAACAGTTGCACCCCCAGGGCACGCTCAGCCTGAGCCACCTGGGCCGACAGCGACGGCTGCGACACGCCGCAGTCCTCGGCGGCCTTGCGGAAACTCTGTCGGTCTGCAATCGCGACGACGTATTGCAGCTGGCGCAAGGTGACGGAATGAGGACGCAGCCGCACCCAGCCGCCGTAGCACAACGTCAGGCTGCGGTGAATGCCTTCCGCGAGTGGCGAGCGGGTGTCCCGGCCCGCAATGGTGCCACCGCCAACGACCACGGACGCCTGGAGCACGCTCGTCGAACCAGTCCGACCGCCAAACGAAACGCGACGAAACGCGACGAAACGCGACGAAACGCCATCGTCACTCCTGGCACGCTCGACGACCACCGAATCATGTTCTCGGACGAGCTGCGTCCTCGAAGCCGCCAGCCATGGATGGTAACTCACAGCAATTACCAGTACGGAACTGACGACATCGGCGTCGAGTACTTCTCCGGCACGAGCGTCGACACGCTCAGGCGCCGCTTCGCCCAACGCCGTGTGGAGATTCTCTTGGGGGACAGGGACACCAATCCCGACGACGCCAACAGGAGCTGCGAAGCGCGAGCCCAGGGCCAGCATCGATTCGAGCGAGGCCAAGCATTTTACGCGAACACCCGACGCGTTCTCGACGTTGGCGGTTCCGCTTCGAAAGGGGAGTCTATCGATGCGGATCACGCGCAACGCCAGGCACGACTTCGAAGCGATGTAGGATACGCTGTGTGGACGTGAGCTGTCATTCGGGGCGGACGGTGCGCCCAAGTAGCCTTCTTCACCCGAGGCACGGCCGCGCCCTGACACCAGCTCCCCGGCGATCGGCTGCCTCGCTGTTCAGTTTCGAGCCGTATTGCTGGATGATCCCGTGGCCGAGGTGCGAACTGTCTGGTGCACGGTTGGCGTGACGCATAGTCGTCGTCGGGGCGTTGATGGGATTGCATGTGCCCTGCGGCTGGAACCACCATTGGAGACGATCCGTAAGGGTCCAGCCGTTTCCGGCCGCTATCGCCCCGGCAAAGGATGCGTGCCCGGCTCAGTTGCCTTGGCGGTGACAAGCCGAATCGCACGATCCGGCGGATCGCCGACGATCACCGTGCTGGTGTCTTCATTCAGCAAGTTTGTAGTGGGCACCACTGCGGGGTACCGCCCTACCCCTCCCGGTTGAACGACCCGAGCCCTAACGTATAGTCCGAGATAATGCAGTCTTACCGATGTTCGCGCCTGCTGTGTTCGTTGTTGGGCCTCGCTGCGCTTGGCCTCGCGAGCGCGTGTGGTGAGGGCGGGACCCCGTCGCCAAGCGACGGCGATCCGCTTTCCCCTGGCGGCTCTCCCAGCGATTCCGCGGGTCCCCAAACAGTCGGGCCAGACAGTGTCACGCCGACACCCGAGGGCTCTGACGGACCTGACTCCAGCGGCCCGGGCCCCGACGGTTCGGGACCGAGCAACGGCCCCACCCCGAACGACGTGGGTCCGGATGCCCCCCCACCGCCTCCTGCTGCTGCTGGCGTTACCGAGTGTGTAGATCCCGAGCTCATCGGCCCCACGCCGATCCGTCGGATCGGAACCGAGGAATACACCAACGCCATTCGCGACGTGTTCGGTGCCGTCATCAATCCCGGGCAGCTGCCCGCGGATGAGAAGCTGGGGATCTTCAAGACCAACGTCGTCACCCGACTGACTGACGACCACTTCGAGCGCTACAGGACGCTGGCGACGTCCGTGAGCGCAGACGTCATCGCGAATTTCTCGTCGCTCAGCGACTGCGCGGTGACCGACGCCGCATGCGTGACCGGCTATCTCGACGGCGCGGCCCGACGCTTGTTCCACGGCACGCTGGAGGACGCCGACAGTGCTCGCCTGGCCGACATCTACACGTCGCTCGCTGCCACGGATCCGTCGCTAGCGGTGGAGACCGCAATCCAATGGATGCTGCTATCGCCTCGCTTCCTGTTCA
>QJWJ01000444.1 GCA_003235365.1 Deltaproteobacteria bacterium | reverse complement strand
GCGGGTATATGCTCGCGATCGCTGGGTAACACGCGTTGGCGTATTCGGCGCGTGTCCAGTCGGCGCCGAGCAGTGAGCGGTGAAGCTGGTCGTTGATCACTCGCTCACACTGGGCGCGAGCCTTTGAGTCGGCGCCCAAAGCTCGCAAACAGATGTCCTCCAACTGAGTATTGCCTGCGTTGGCGGCTTCCGACCGCAGTGCGCGAATCAGGTTGTCCGTGATGGTCATGGTCATTGTCGTATCCTCCAACGCCGCAAGCCCCAGGCCGGAAGCTCTGGGGCGTAAAGGGGAGACGCGGGCTGTAGCTCTAGTTAGGCGTTGAGCTACAGCCCACGCTCCGAAGTCAATACTGCAACGCCTCGTGCATGGCGCGACGATGTGATTTGCCATCGGGCATGCGCGTAAGCTGTGCCGCGTATGCGGCGGCGGCGGCAGCAGTCAGACACCACCCGATGACTGGCGGATCGAAGCTTGGGCCAGAGTGGCAACCTGGCGCGACTACGAGCTTGTGGCGAGCAGCGCTCAGCATGCTTCGACGGCTGGCATAACCTCGGCGCGCTTCCGCTTCGGCGCGGCGTGCGGTTGTGGTCGGGATTGATTTGAGTGGGATCAGTTTTGCCATTTGGTTTGCTCCGCTTCTGTCAGCTCCATGCCGACACCCCGAAAGCCCCCAGGACGGACCTTGGGGGCTGGGCGGTGGCGGGGGCCCGTTACTCGTCGTCCTCGCAGACCAGGTTCATGATTTCGGTCTTGTACTCCTCGGCGTCGTCGCCCTTGAGACCAGCCTCTTTGGCGGCCGCTTCGAGCAGGTCGTTGATCTTCTGGGCGGTCTCGTGCTTGATGGTTTCGGCGTTGAGCATGGCGGCGATTTTCTTGTTGGTCATGGTGTGTTTCCTCGCTGCTGACTCCCTGTTAATACCCTGGTAGGGCCCTACCGTCAAGCAACGCGAGGATCTTTCTTTCGCGAATCCGACCCGGCGACCGGAGCGGCTGCGCTGAGGACGTCGAGGGCCCACTGCGCCCAGGGTTTTCCCGCTCGAGCCGCCGCCCCGTCCTGCGCGGCGAACACCTCAGGAGGGGCTGTGATTTTGCGCCTCGGGTTTGCGTAGACGCCGTGGCGAGACGCGCGCGCGGGAACCCCACGAGCCTCCAGTGTGGCCTCCGCGTCAGCCAGTGCGGTCTCGTGGTCCTCGCCGGCTCCCAGCAGCGTCGTGGGGCCGCCTGCAACGCGACCGAATGGCTGCTCGTCGCTTGGTTCCCACGGCGTCGTCGAGTGCAGTTCGACGGCCGCGCCCGTGTCCGTGTTGGCCGTTCGAAATTCGGTGGGCTCGCCGAGTCGGGATTCGATCGCGCGCTTGCGGCGTAGGGTTGCGGTCATGAGTCTCCCGGGCGCTCGAACTTGCCGCAGCCTTGATGTTCGAACGTGAGCAACCCAGCTCTGTGGCTGAGCGGATTGCCACATGCTCCCCAATCGTTGCCCAGTGGGCCAGCAAGCGGCAGGAAAAACCTGCAACCTTGCGAGCAGTCGGAGCCCCAGGATTGACCATCACCTCCGTCTCGGGGTGTCGAGCCGTATGGGGCCCAGTCGTCAGGCAGGCGCCGCACGATTAGTTGTAGATGCTTGTGGTTCATTGGATTCCTCTACGGCACCAAGCCCCCACGAATTGAATCGACGGGGGCGGGATGCCGGAGGGTGGCGTCAGTCGGCGCTCTCGTCCTCCTCGGCGGATCCGTATGCGAGCACTGTTGGATCGGATTTGAGCTGCTCAACCAGGCGATCTGGCTGGCGCGTGGTCACCCATGAGCGCTCAACTCCCGGCTCATCTGTGTCCTCATGCTCCTGCCACTCGCAATGCTGCATCCAGCTGCGCTGCCCCGATACCCGGGAGTCGACCCAGTATCTATGCACATGACCGTCGTACCTGCAGACATCATGCGGCGACACGTCAGACCATGGAGCTCGTCCGTCTGCGAAACGGATCGTCATCGTTCCATCGTGCGGATGGATCTCCTTGACGATCCCGACTCCGACCATCACGTACCTGGTGCGGTCGTAGCATTCAGGAGATCCGATCCTCGGATTTGGCGCGTAGACCTCCACGAGCGTGCCTGATGTTAGTGCGCGCCCGTGGCGGTCTCGTGTGCGCTTTGCCATCAGCCCTCCATCGCTTTGGCTGCGTCAATCACTCGCTCACACTCGGCACGCGCCTCAGCGACCGACATGGTCATCTCGGCCAGGTCCATGCCGGGCTCTGCTTCAGACGGCTCTGCGCCAAGTGCTCGGAGGCAGATGGCCTCTTGCAGAGTGTCCCCTGCGTTGGCGGCTTCGTTTCGGAGGGTCTGGATTTGGGTGTCTGTGATGGTCATGCTTCGTTGCTCCCTGGTTGCTGCCAGCTCCGTGCTGACAAGAGGCAACCTAACCCGGTAGGGCCCTACCGTCAACACTATCGACAGGGAAATCGACAGGGCGCCGACCCATAGACCGAAAAGACGTTGCAAAACAGACTGCCAGCAACGATAATGTGTTGGTGAGTCAAGCCAGTGGAAACCCTGATCGTCACCCCCAGCGGGCCCGCAGTGGTTCCGCTACCCGAGGACGACTCGTTCGTTCGGTCTGAGCTGCGCGAGCCTCCAGGGGCCCGCCACGGCGCTCCGTCGCGTCGGGTTGACCGAGTGCTGGAGCAGGACCCTGGCGGACTGTGGCTCTGGTCAGAGGTTGAGGCGCTAGCGCGGTGCGGCTAGGTGAGGAATTCGACCTGCGGGAAGCTAGTCCGAAGCGCTTCGTACTGCTCTGGAAAGTGCTCACGAAGCCAAGCGATTCTTCCTCGCTCAGCACCATCCGTGCTCAGCCAACCTGTGTTGCGGATTGTCTCCCGCGTTTGATCGTGTGTCTCTGAGTCGTAGATCCTTCGGTTGTACGGGAGATCCCTGCTAACGATGAACGCCCAAACGTCCATCGGTTTCCAGTAGGCAATTGGGTTTGAGCGCCACATTCCGCTGGCCAACTGGTAGATTGGACCACGGTAACGCAACACCTTCGCGCGTTGTCCTTTTTCTTCAATTCGCATTCCTAGAGCCACGACATCGAACCCGTGTTCCTCGGCAAACTTGGCTCCTGGTGTCCGCTTGATTGACCCCACAACGCGATTCTGATCGGATGCTGTGCGTTCGTGAGGAAGACCAACGTCTCGGCAGAGTTCAATGTACTCGGTTAGCGAACGCGCCGCTTGAACGGTGTGAACGCGCGCCACCTTTGAAAAGTGCTCTACCGTTTCGTCATAGCCAGGCAGCGAGTACGGCGATGCGAGATGAAGGATATCCGTGGTCCCAACATGCTCAACGACTAGCCCACACATAGCGACTGAGTCTTTGCCCCAAGACGATGAAACTAGCATCCGTCCCTTCGCGAGCGATTCGTCGAGAATTCTGCGAGCCGTGTCGACATGACGGCGAAACGCTTGAGTGGTTGAGTGTACCTCGTAGGCTCGCATGCTATTCGACATGTGACACCCTGATCCTTCCAAATCCAAACGCGGTGCGCCCGCCCAATCCAAGCGATTCGGCGCAGCGCAGCAGCCACTCGCCAACCGCGTTCGTGTCGACGATGCAGCTGCCCGACCACCCGCCGGCGTTGCCGTACTTGCCGCCAAGCGGCACGCGTTCGACCTGCGTTTCGCGCGAGACCAGGTCAAGGCGCAGCGTTTCCATGTCGACGCGGATGCCGAGGCGCATGGGCAGGTGGTGCAGCAGAGTCGATCCGAGATTCGACGCCGTTGGTGTCACGTGGGTCCAGTGGCTCGAGCTGTTGCGCACGCACACGGGCGTGATGGCATCAATGCGCAGTCTTCGGTGTCCTCGCTTGGTCACTCGTGGCGTTTTGATTTGCACGAGCGGTCCAGTCGCCACCGTAACGTCGCGGTCGAACAGCACGGCCTCAGCCGATAGGTTGGCCACTCGCTGAGCCGTCTCCGGGTTCGTGATGACGCCCCAACCGAACGCCGTTTGGATCGGGCTCAGCGCAAACGCGGGAACCGGTTTCGTGTGCGGCAAACCCAGCAGGCCAGTGACCATTCCGTGCAACGCGCGCGTGTTGCGCAGTTCTACCGGCCACCTCGGAGTAGGCGACACCGACAGCGTGAAACCGGCGGCCGGCAACATCACGTCGTAGGCGGGCGCACCGAGTAGCCACGCGTTG
>QJWJ01000234.1 GCA_003235365.1 Deltaproteobacteria bacterium | reverse complement strand
TTGGGGATTCTTCGTTTCGACCGTCGTGCTCTTCCACGCCACGTGCCTCATCAACTCCCTCGCGCACGTCTGGGGCCGCCGACGGTACGACACCGGTGAGGAGAGCCGAAACAACCTTGCGCTCGCGCTCGTGACGTTCGGCGAGGGCTGGCACAACAACCATCACAAGTATCCGGGCTCTGCGAGACAAGGCTTCTTCTGGTGGGAGCTCGATCTCACCTACTATGCGCTGGTCGTCCTGGAGAAGCTCGGGTTGATCCGAGACCTGCGGCCCGTGCCCAGGCGGGTGCTCGAGGCGGCGGGCTGAGGCATGCGCATCGCCATCGTTGGGAGCGGCGTCTCGGGGCTGGTCGTGGCTCATCTCCTCCATCGCCGACACGAAGTCACCGTCTTCGAGGCCTCAGATCATGTCGGCGGGCACGTCCACACCCATGAGGTGTCGGTCGGTGGTGGCACGATCTCGGTGGACACGGGCTTCATCGTCTACAACGAGCAAACGTACCCCAACTTCACGTCGCTCTTGGGCCAACTCGGCGTCGCGACGCAGCCCTCCACCATGAGCTTCAGCGTGCGCTTGCGAGAGCCGGAGCTCGAGTACAATGGCTCGACGCTTCGGCAACTTTTCGCACAGCGTCGGAATCTCGTGCGACCGTGGTTCTATGCCATGATTGCTGACATCCTTCGCTTCAACCGCCAGGCGCCAGTCCACGTGCTGAACGGGGCGGCATCGCAGACCCTGGGTGAGTACGTGTCGGCCCGCCGCTACTCCAGGCCGTTCATCGATCGGTACCTCCTACCCATGGCCGCGGCAATCTGGTCGATGCCGCCACGCGCGGTGCTCGAGATGCCCGCGGCGTTCTTTGTCCGGTTCTTCGCCAACCATGGGATGCTTTCCATCAACGATCGCCCCGAATGGCGCACGGTGACCGGTGGCTCGGCGCGCTATGTCGAAGTTCTGAGCGCACCGTTCGCGGATCGCATTCGGCTGCGGAGTCCGGTCCGGGAAGTGAAGCGATTCGGCGATCATGTCACAGTCGACGGTGTTCGGTACGACCACGTCGTCTTAGCGTGTCATAGTGACCAGGCGCTCGCGGCGCTCGCCGATGCGTCACACGCTGAGCGCGCAATTCTCGGCTCGCTTCCGTACCAGGAGAACGCCGTCGTCCTGCACAGCGACGTGTCGGTGCTCCCCAAGCGGCGCAGGGCGTGGGCCGCGTGGAACTATCACTTGTCCGGGGCACCGTCCGATCCGGTCGCCGTGACGTACAACATGAACATCCTGCAGGCGTTGGACGCTGGCGCAGGTGAGCCCTTCTGCGTGACGCTGAATGAGACGGACCACATCGATCCGGCGCGCGTCATCGCGAAGCTTCGCTACGCGCATCCGGTCTTCACCCGTGAGGGGGTCGCAGCACAGCAGCGGCACGGTGAAATCAGCGGGGTTCGGCGCACGCACTACTGCGGGGCGTATTGGGGATTTGGCTTTCACGAAGACGGCGTGAACAGCGCTCTCGCCGTGGGCAAAGCGTTCGGGGAGGCACTGTGAAGAGCGCCATCTACGAGGGGACCGTCCGCCATCGCAGGTTTGGCCCGGTGCAGCACGTCTTCCGCTACCGGCTGTTCATGATGTACCTGGACCTGCGAGAGATCCCCGAGGTGTTCGGCACGCACTGGCTCTGGTCGGATCGGCGGCCCGCTCTGGCGCGGTACCGACGACGCGACTATCTGGGCGATCCCGATCAACCGCTCGACTGCGCTGTACGGGACCTCGTCGAGCGCGAAACCGGGTGCAGGCCCGGCGGGGCCATCCGTCTGCTCACCCATCCGCGCTACCTCGGTTACGTCATGAATCCGGTGTCATTCTACTACTGTTTCGGCCGCGACGAGTCGATCGAAGCGGTCGTGGCTGAGATCACGAATACGCCGTGGAAGGAACGGCATGCGTACGTGCTCGACGCTCGGGACAACGGTACCCGGAACCGGCACCGGTTCACGTTCCGGAAGCGGTTCCACGTGTCTCCCTTCATGGACATGAACCACGACTACGCGTGGCAGTTCACCACCCCCGGGCACCGGCTCGCCGTTCACATGGAGAACCTCGTGAACGGCGGCAAGCTGTTCGATGCCTCCCTGGTACTCCAACGGGTCGAGATCACTCGCCGCTCCCTCTCGCGCGTGTTGCTGCGGTATCCGCTCATGACCGCCAAGGTCGTTGGTGGGATCTACTGGCAGGCCGCGCGGCTTTGGCTCAAGCGGGCACCCTTCTACGTCCATCCTGCAAAGAGGGCAGCATGAATACGCTCCAACGTCTCGCGAAGTCGATCGTCCATCGTCGTCTATCGGCACTCGCTTCCGGGTGTCTGGTCGTGCGTGATCGAGGAGCAGTCCGCACCTTCGGCGACGCAGCTGAGCCTTCAACGAACGTGGAAGTCGTGGACGATCGATTCTATCAGTCGGTGCTGCTCGGAGGGCATATTGGGGCCGCCGAGGCGTACGCCGCCGGTTGGTGGAACGCCGACGATCTGACGGATGTCATCCGTCTCTTCGTACGCAATCGATCCGTTCTCGATGGCTTGGAGGGCGGGCTGGCACGCCTGGCTCAGCCCATACGAACTGGGGCGCACGCCTTACGCCGCAACACGCGGCGCGGAAGTCGTCGGAACATTGCCGCACACTACGATCTCGGCAACGACTTCTTCGGCCAGTTTCTCGACGAGACACTCACGTATTCCTGTGCGTATTTCGAGCACCAAGACTCGACGCTCGCCGAGGCCTCTCGCGCCAAGTACGACCGCATCTGCCAGAAGCTCCGACTCGGTCGAGAGCACCACGTGCTGGAGATCGGCGGTGGCTGGGGCGGCTTCGCCATCCACGCCGCGTCCCGGTATGGGTGTCGCGTCACGACGGTCACGGTGTCGGAGGAGCAGTACAGGATGAGTCGTGAGCGCCTCGCCGCTCAGGGGCTTCTTGGACTGGTCGACGTGCAGCTGAAAGACTATCGGGACGTGACCGGTCACTTCGATCGCCTCGTGTCCATCGAGATGATCGAAGCGGTGGGACACCATTACTTCGGCACGTTCTTCGACCGGTGTGCCAAGGTGCTCCAGCCCGACGGACTGGCTGCCATACAGGCCATCACCATACAGGATCGCCACTACCAACGCGCGCGCCGCGAGGTTGATTTCATCAAGCGCTACATCTTTCCGGGTTCCTGTATACCGAGCATCAGCGCACTTGCCACCGCGTGGACCCCGACCGATCTGCGACTCATCCACGCCGAAGATATCGGCCCGCACTACGCCAGAACCCTCCGCGAATGGAGGGAGCGTTTCGATGTACACGCTTCGTCACTCACGCGGCTCGGGTACGACGAATGGTTCCAGCGCCTTTGGCGCTTCTACTTCTCCTACTGCGAAGGGGGCTTCGCCGAAGGGGCGTTAGGGGTGAGCCAGATTCTGCTTGCGAAACCGGCAGCCGCGCTGACCCTCGGTCGGTCCCCCTCGCTCGCCCGCCAGGCGGCGTAATGCGTCTGGTGGTCGTCGGCTGGATCGCCCTTGCGCTCGTCATGGTCGTGCTATGGTGGCGTCAGCAACGCACCCGAAATGCCACGAGCGTCGACGTAGCCTGGTCCTTCGGGCTCGCGGCACTGGCGTTGCTGTATGCCGCGGCAGCAGGAGGGGCGGTCGCGATTCGGTTGCTCGTGGGCGTTCTGGCGGGAGGGTGGGCGATCAGGCTTGGATCGTTTCTTTTCGTGAACCGGGTGCTCGCCTCGCCGGTCGAAGATGGTCGATACCGCGCCATGCGGGAAACGTGGGGCGATTCCGCTGGGCCGAAGTTCTTTCTGGTCTACCAGGCGCAGGCTGCCGTGGCCGCGCTGTTTTCGCTTCCCATTCTCGGCGCGATGCAAGAAGGGCGGCTGGGCGCCTTCGCCGTGGCCGGCGTCGTGGTCTGGTTGGTCGCGGTCGTTGGTGAAACGATCGCCGACCGGCAACTCGCCCGTTTTCGGTCCGATCCCGCCCATCGCGGTCAGGTTTGTCAGGAAGGGCTTTGGCGGTATTCACGCCACCCCAACTACTTCTTCGAGTGGCTCCACTGGTGGACCTACGTTCTCATCGGCCACGGTGCCTTGCTCACCTGGATCGGCCCGATCGCCATGCTCGTCTTCCTGTTCCGAATCACCGGGATCCCCTACACCGAGCTC
>QJWJ01000435.1 GCA_003235365.1 Deltaproteobacteria bacterium | reverse complement strand
ACGGATCTGCCTCCCTGGAGCGGCAATCACGTTGATTGCCGCGACAAATCAACAACCTAGAGCACCGAGCCGCGAGCAAGAGTGCCCGAACGTGGCCCCGAAAAGCGCTCTCACCCAGCTGGGGCGATTTTTCGGGGCATTTCGTGCACAGGCAAGCTGATCGGTGCTCTAGGTTGTTGATTTGTCGCGGCAATCAACATGATTGCCGCTCCAGGGGGGCAGATCCGTTGCGGCTCGCTCCGCCACCCGCCTTGGGACGTGGCGTGCGGTGGGGCGGACACTGCCGTCGGCGCGAGCTCTGTTGTGGAACGCGAGCAGAGCTTGTATTACGCGCAAGCGCCAAGTCTCGACGCGAAACAGCGGCGCGGCGCACCGACACAGTCACGAGCAAGAGGTTTCGAGGAATGAGTGGGCACTCAAAATGGGCGACCATCAAGCGTAAGAAGGGCGCCATCGACGCCGCGCGCGGCAAGCTCTTCACCAAGCTGATACGCGAGATTGTGATCGCGGCCCGCTCCGGTGGCGGGGATCAGGCGGGTAACCCTCGATTGCGCAAAGCCGTGTTGGACGCCAAGTCCAACCAAATGCCCGGCGACACGATCACGCGTGCCATCAAGCGCGGCACCGGGGAGATCGAAGGTGTTTCCTACGAGGAGGTTCTCTACGAGGGGACCGGCCCTGGTGGCACGCTGTTTCTGGTCGAGGGTACGACCGACAATCGAAATCGAACCGCCGCGGAGTTTCGCAAGATCTTCGACAAGAACAACGGTGCGTTGGCGGGCGGAGGATCAGCCGCCTGGGCGTTCACCCGAAAAGGTCAAATCGAGCTGGGTCGCGAGCTGTCCGAGGACAAGGTCATGGAGACCGTCGTCGAGGTGGGGGCCGAGGACTACGAGGACGCTGGCGAGAGCTGGCTGATCTCGACGAGTGTCGACGAGTTTGCCCAAAGCGTGTCGGCGCTCGAGGCGGCTGGGTTGGAGCTCAAAGGCAGTCGCCTGGCGTACGTGCCCAACGCCAAGAAAGAAGTTCGCGGCCGTGATGCCGAGGTGTGTCTCAACCTGGTCGACGCTCTCGACGAACACGACGACGTCGCCAACGTCTACGCCGACTTCGACATTCCCGACGACGAAATGGCTCGCATCGAAAGCGCTGAGTGAGCGCGAGCCCGACGACTGACCGTGGTCAGGCGTCGGAGCCGCTCAGCCCGGCAGCCAGCTTGGCAGCGGCGCGGCCATGAAGTAGCTGAACACCAGGTGCGCCCCGAACGTCGGCCACAGACGGCCCAAAGCGAGCGCGGCGAACGACCAGCACAAGCCGCAGCCCAACGCGGCCAATACGAGTAGAGGGTTGAGGCCTGCATTGACGCCGGCCAAGGTCCACAGCGTCGGCAAGTGGGCCAAAGCGTAGGCAACGGCCGAGGCGGGGGCTGTCCAGCGGCGCCCGAGGCTCCGCTCCAAGGTTTCGAGCACCATCGCACGCCAGACGATTTCCTCCATGGCGACCAAAATGACGAGTCCGACAAGCAACAGGGGGTCGTGCTGAACGTTGCCGACCTGCGCGTAGATTCCGAACAGCCATTCCGCAGCGGGTGAACTCGTCGGGGCGAGAGCGCGTTGACCGACGACGCCCGCGATCGCCATCACGAGACCCAAGACGATGCCGATCGACAGATCTCCGCCGCGTGGGATGAGGCGCGCGCCCAACTGCCCGCGCGCGCGCAGCTCACGCACTGCCAGCGCTGTCAGGACCGAGTAGGGGAGCAACAGCGCCGTCCAGGTTTGCCAAGGTTCGGCCAATCTTGGGTTGAGGCCGACGCCGGTGGCCAGCCCGACCAGCAAGATACAGAGTGAGGTGAGCTTCACGCCGGCGACCATAGCCCCACTGGTCGATGGTGTTGAGTCCCTCGGCGTTTCCATGCGTCACGGACGACCGGCGTTCGCGAGGCGCGCGACAGCTGCCGAGTCTGCATCCGGTGGGGCTGTATCATTGCCAGCGCTCCATCGGTCGGTCCGAGCGGCCGTCTTCAACCTCGTTGACCGACGCCGGAGCGTTCACCCAAGGTGAGTACCAGCCAGTCCAGGATCGAATCGGCGACTTCCAGCTTGTTCATCACCGGTAGTGATACCGTCTCTGATCGGCCAACCAAGTGCACGCGGTTGGTCTCCGCGGCGAAGGCCTCGTCGCTGCGATTGGCCACGACCAGGTCCACGCCTTTGCGAGTCAGCTTGTCGCGGGCTCGCGCGATGATGGCATCGTCCGCGCCCGTTTCCACCGCGAACCCGACGAAGACGGGCCGTCGCGGCCACTCGTGAGTGGCAAGGGTGGCCAAGACGTCCGGGTTTTCGACGAGCTCGAGGCTCAGCGGGCCGGCGCGCTTGAGCTTCTCCGTAAGCGGCTGGGCTGGGCGAAAGTCGCCGACGGCCGCGGACATGATCAGCGCGTCAGCTCCGCGCTTCAGTTGCTCTTGCAGGGTGGTGAGCATCTCGAGGGCCGAGCGTACGTCGCTTCGCCGGACTTGGTGCGGAGTTGGCAACACACTGGGGCCGGCGACCAACTCGACGTCGGCGCCTCGCTCTGCGGCTCTTCGCGCCAGGGCAAATCCCATCTTCCCCGTCGAGCGATTTCCGATGTAGCGAACCGGGTCGATGTCCTCCACGGTGGGTCCTGCCGACACCACGACGCGGCGTCCCGCCAAATCTCCCTCGCGACTCGTCAGCGCTGCGGCAATCTGAGCTGGCTCCATCATCCGGCCCACACCATGTTCACCCGATGCGACTTCGCCCTCGACGGGACCGAGAAAGGTCACGCCGCGATCGCGCAGCAGCTGAACGTTGGCTTGCGTCGCCGGGTGAGCCCACATCGCAGGATGCATCGCCGGAGCGACGAAAATGGGGCCGCGGTAACTCAACGCAGTGGCTGACAGCAGCTCGTCTGCGCGTCCACTCGCCAGACGCGCCAGGACGTCGGCGGTTGCCGGCGCGATGAGCAACGACCGCGCTCGCGCGGCAAGGGCGATGTGTGGTTCGTTGCCCTGGCCGCCAAACATGTCGGTCCACGGGCGGTTGCCGGTGAGTGCCGCGAAGGTTTCGGCTCCGACGAAACGCCCCGCGGAACGAGTGAGCAACACCTCGACGCTCTGGTGGGCCTTGACCAGAAGCCGGGTCAGCTCCACCGCCTTGTACGCGGCGATGCTCCCGGTCACGCAGAGTAGAACGTCCAGCGGAGCCGCGGGGCGGGACGTATTCATGACACCCACCTGTGATGTCGCGTGGGGATGAGTCGCCGGGTGTGGGGGCAATTGGGGCAGTTGGCAGGCATGTTGTCGAGATCCATCGGAGCGCTGCGATGCTGTAGGTGACTCTTTGCGTCAATTTGCGGCATGCCTCCGCCGTCCTCCGGTGCGGAGGCCCTGCCTCAGCCGCGTTCTATCGCTCTCACGGATGGTTGTGTCACGTTTTTGGGCCGTTTCCATGCGGTTGATGCAACTGGCGATGCGGCCCACACCCGACCCTGACGGGTCGAACAGTATCTGCCCCAGTCGGCTGATGTAGGCTTCTGACCACATCGGACATTGGGGTCATCTTGTGAATCACCGGCTGAAATCGGGTGGGAAAAACCAGCTGAATACAGGTGAACTAGAACGTTTCCACCGTTGTCGTCCAAGGACCGAGCAAACGTCGATGTGGCCGACTGTCGAAGAAAATCGGTGTTTGTTGCCCTGCGCATTACCGATGGCGACTTGAGTCTGATAGATTGCCTGGGTACTCCGAGATGACTGAAGCCAGTCCCGAACTCGCCCAAAACCCGAGAATTGTTGGGCGCTATGCGTTGTTTGACGAGATTGCTGCCGGCGGCATGGCGACGGTGCATCTCGGACGCCTCGTGGGGCAGGTCGGGTTCACGCGTACCGTCGCCGTCAAACGACTGCACCCTCAGTACGCCAAGGATCAGGAATTCGTCACGATGTTCGTCGACGAGGCGCGGTTAGCCTCGCGCATCCAGCACCCGAACGTCGTCTCCACTCTGGATGTCGTCAAGACCCAGAGCGAACTGTTCCTCGTGATGGAGTACGTGCAGGGCGAAGCGCTGAGCAAGCTCGTCCGCAACGCCGCCAAGCGCGGCGAGCGCATTCCGCCCAACATCGTGCTCAGCGTGATGAGCGGCATGCTGCACGGTCTGCATGCGGCGCACGAAGCCAAGAGTGAGACGCGCGAACCCCTCAACATCGTTCATCGAGACATCTCTCCTCAGAACGTGCTCGTGGGGCTGGACGGCGTGGCCCGCGTTTTGGACTTCGGCGTGGCCAAGGCGGCGATGCGTTCGGGGGCGACCCGCGACGGCCAGATGAAGGGCAAGCTCAGCTACATGTCGCCGGAGCAGCTCAACGGAAAGGACATCGATCGCCGCAGCGACATCTTCGCGTCGGGGATCGTCCTGTGGGAAGCGTTGGCTGGCAAGCGCTTGTTCGCCGGTGCCGACGCCGGCGAGATCCTCGGCAAGGTCCTCGCATCCGAAATCCCGACACCCAAGAGCGTGGTGCCGAGCCTGCCGGACGAGGTGAGTGATGCGGTGATGAAGGCGCTCGAGCGCGATCCGGACAAGCGGTTCCAAACCGCTCGCGAGTTCGCCGTGGCGCTCGAAAAGGCTGGGCCCATCGCCACCGCGCACACCGTCGGCGAATGGGTGCGGGACTACGGCGGTGACGAACTCGGCAATCGGCTCAACTTGGTGGCGCGCGTCGAGAGCCACCCGATGGAAGAGCTGGGTGAAGTCTACTCGGGGGTCGAGCCCGTGCCGTCGGCGGTGACCAGTGGTGATGCCACGACGGGTACGACGACCCGAGTCGAAGGTGAGTTGAACGTCGCTGCCGACCCGTCGGAGTCGAGCCACCGACGCAAGGTGGTGCTCGCCGTGGGGGCAGGGGTGTTGTTCGCCCTGGGCATCGGGCTTTACGTGTCGCTCTCGCAAGAAGGGCAGGTGTTGCAACCGCCCGTCGCGAGCACCGCGCACGTGGCAGAACCGACCCCACCCACCTCGGTGGAACCGACACCGCCGCCCCCAGCCGAGACGACTAAGCGCTCGGAGCCGTCCGACGAGGAGGCATCCACCCCCAAGGATCCCCCTGGCGACGAAGAGAACGTCATCAAGAATGCGGATGACAAGGTCGGTCCCATCGCGACGACCCCCCAGCGAACGAGCGGGCAGGTCATCAAACCCCCTCCGAGGCAGCCGCCGAGGAAACGCAAGGACTGCGATCCACCCTACTATTACGAGAAGGGGATCCGCAGGCTCAAGCCCGAGTGCTTGTAGTCATGTTCGGAGTCGTTCGCAGCTGGTGCTGAGCTGCAGTGCTCTGGAGTGTGGTCGTCACCCCACGTGGCCCCACATGACGGCAGAGGGCAAGCGTGGCCGGCTAGTTGATCAGGTGTCTGCCGGGAGCTAATGCTTCCCGCCGTGCACCTGGGTAAGTACGCCTTTTGCCACATTGTTTTTGGGAGCTGCTATTCATTGCTGGTAGGCTGCTAGCGCGTCCGCGTGTCGGACGGTGGGTCGTCCCCCTAGGAGATCATGGTTAGTCTCGAACGATCTTTGAGTGCGGTCCTGGTCGGAGGAGCGCTGCTTCTACCGATGGGGAGGCTTGCCCCGTCTGCTTTCGCCCAAGACGAATCTACGGTTCAGGCCTGTGCCCATGCCTACGAGCAGTCTCAGGTTGACCGAAATGCGGGCAAGCTGCGGTCTGCCCAGGAGCAGTTGCGCATTTGTGTTCGGGACGAGTGTCCCGACTTCGTCAGAACTGACTGTGGGCGTTGGCTGTCCGAGGTCGGCGGCGAGATGCCGAGTCTGATCTTCTCGGGTCTGGACAAGACGAAGAAGAAGGACCTTTTCGACGTCAAGGTGACGCTCGACGAGGAACTCGTGACTGAGACCTTGGACGGTCGCGCCATCGAAGTCGATCCTGGCCGCCACAAGCTCGTCTGCGAGTACCAGGGCATGAAGGACGAACAGTCCGTACTCGTCGTTCAGGGGCAAAAGAACCGAGTCGTGCGTTGTGAGTTCGCGACTGAGGCGGATTCGGATGGGGATGGGCTGCTCGACAGTCAAGACAAGTGCCCGAACGAGGCCGGGCCGATCGAGAATGAGGGGTGCCCGACGACGGCTCCTCCGCCGCCAAAGGTCACTGGCGGAACCAACCCGCTGCGGATTGGCTCGTACGTTTCCTTCGGTGTTGCGGCGCTCGGTTTGGCCACTCCGCTGATCTTGTACCCGTACCAGACCAGCTTGGAAGAGAAGGCGCACGACAAGTGCCCCACGGAGCCGGATGTCGACGGTTGCAGCCCCGAAGAAATCAAAGAGGTGACCGATCCCGTGGATCGGGTCGTCCTCTGGCGCAACGTCGGATGGATTGCAGGTAGCGTCGCGGCGGTAACCGGGGGCGTCTTGTTCTGGTTGTCGATGGATGAAAGCCCCGCGCCTTCGCAGCCCGCCGATACGGCGTGGCGCTTCGATGCGCAGCCGTTGGACGGCGGGGGCATGTTCTCGGTCAGCGGCGCGTTCTGAGGCAACGACAGCGCACGGAAGTCGCAGGCGGATGTCGTCTCACGGCGCGGACGTCTTCTCGCCGGTGTCCCGAACGCGAACTTCAGTGGAATTGCAGCGGCACCAGGTTCGCTGCAGCAGCTGCAATTCCGCGCGGATGGCCCGCTTCTCGTTCGAGGTCAGACGCGCTTCATTTGGTCCCGAACCTCTCGTTCGGACACGGGTGCTGTCGAGCTGTTCAACCCGCAAAGCCGAGTAGCAACCCGGCCTGGTACACGACCAAGCTGGCGACGTAGGCCAACGCCGTCATGTACACGATCAGCAGGGCCGGCCAGCGCCACGACTGCGATTCTCGACGAACGACTGCGACCGTGCTCATGCACTGACACGCCAGTGCAAAGAAGACCATCAGCGACAACCCCACGAGTGGGGGATAGGCGGGCTCCCCGTCGGGGCGGGTCTCGGCACGCATCTGATCGCGCAGTGACCGATCTTCGTCACCGGTGTCCTCCAGCCCGAAAACCAAGCCCATCGTCGAAACGAACACTTCGCGCGCCGAGAAAGCTCCGATGATACCGACGGTGATCTTCCAGTCGAAGCCCAGTGGGCGCATCACGGGTTCGAGCGCTTTGCCGAGCTGCCCGCCGTAACTGTTCTCGATGGCCGTGGGCTCAGCGGACGCTGGCGCCGTTTGCGTCTCTGGCGGCTCGGCGCGCTGGACAGTCGTGGCACGACCCGCGGCGTCGTCGAGGTGTGGCGGGGCATCGGCGCGCGGGAAGGACAGCAGCACCCACAACACGACGGTGAATCCGAGAATGGTCGTGCCTGCTTCGGTGAGGAACTCTTTGGTTCGCTGCAACATCATGCGTGCTGTCGTCGTCCAGCTGGGCCAGCGGTAGCGCGGGAGTTCGAGCAGCAGAGGGACGCGTTGCCCCTTGACTACGGTCCGCCCCAGCACGGCGGCCGCAGCCAGCGTCATCACCGTGGAGAACACGTACATGCAGACCATCAACAGTCCCTGTACGGGAACGATCCCGAACACGTTCGATGGGGGAAACAGCGCGCCGATCAGCAGCGTGTAGACTGGAAGGCGTGCTGAACACGTCATCAACGGCACCACCATCATGGTCAGGATGCGGTCGCGCCGACGCTCCATGGTGCGCGTGGCCATGATGGCCGGAACCGCGCACGCCAACCCGGACAACATCGGGACGAACGCCTTGCCGTGCAGTCCCACGCCGCGCAGCAGGCGGTCGACCAGGTATGCGACGCGCGCCATGTAACCGCTGTCTTCCAGAAGGCCTATCAGGAAGAACAGCAGCAGGATTTGCGGCAGAAATACGACGACGTTGCCGACGCCACCCAGGACACCCTCGACGAGTAGATCCGTGACCAGGCCTGCAGGTAGGGTGCCGACCGTGAACTCCTGCAGTGCAGAGATGGCGTCCTCGATCACACCGATCGCCGGATCGGCCCAAGCGAACAACGCCTGGAAGACGCCCAGCATCAACAGTAAGAAGAACAGCAGGCCAAAGCCTGGGTGCAACAGCCAGTGATCGAGCCGCTCGGTCCAGTCTTCCGTGCGTGCATCCGTTGCCGCAACAGAGTAGCAGCTGCCGAGTCGCTCCGAGATGTAGTCGTAGCGAGCTCGGATCAGTGTACCGTCGATGTCCAGCCCGTCTGACTCGGCTTGCTGTCGGACCTCCAAGCAGATTTGGCGCAGCTCGTCGGGGGCGGCCAATTCGTCGTCTCGTTCGAGACTGAGTAGCGCCCACGTGGCCAGGGCGCGGTCGTGTTCCACGTTGCGGTGCCAGGACGGTGGCAGGGCTTCGGCCACGCGATCGATCAGCGAGACCAGTTCGGGTCCGTATTGGACGTTTGCGTCGCTGGGGCGCGGCTCGGTCAACTCGCGGTCGATCGCCGACTTCAGCTCCTCGAAACCCGCTTTGGTTCGCGGATTGACCGCGACGCACGCCACGCCGAACGCGCGCGCGACGTTTGCCGGGATCGGCGGACGGTCACTGACCTCGTCCATCATCGTCAGTGCCAGCACGAGCGGCAGTCCGAACTCCATCAGTTGCAACGCCAAGTACAGGTTGCGTTGCAGGCAGCCGGCATCCAGCACGACGACGATCAGCGATGGCGGGGGATTGCCGCGCTGGCCCAGCGCCGCTTCGATGGCGACCTGCTCTTCACGCGACCGAGCCGACAGCGAGTACGCACCGGGTGCGTCCACCAGTTCGACATCCCCCGACGCGAGCGATAGCGTGCCCGCGCGGCGATCCACGGTGATCCCCGGGTAGTTCCCAACGCGGGCGGATTGGCCCGTCAATCCGTTGAAGAGCGTCGTCTTGCCGACGTTCGGATTGCCGACCAGCAACACGCTGGGCGGTTGTCGCGGAACCGCCGCTGCAGACACGTGCAGGCCTGGCACGGCTTCGCTCAATCTCGTGCCCCGGCGACCTCGAGGGTCAATGGCTGGGGTTCGGACGCCTGCGCCGTCGACGGCGTAACCCAGATCGCGCCGGCTTCGCGTCCGCGAATCGATAGGTTGGACCCTTGCGACGATATCTCGATCGGATCCCCGAGTGGTGCGATTCGCAGCACGCGCACCTTGGTGCCCGGCAAGATGCCGAGCTCCAGCAGGCGCCGACGGAAGGAGCGCTCTCCTTCGACCCGCTCCACGACTGCGTTGGTTCCGATGGGAAGTTGATCGAGCGTCACGTATCGGTGGTGTAGTCTACTTGAAAACGAAGTTCAATTTCGACAGGCGACCCCTCGCTGCGGCGAACGGCTCGGGCGCCAGGGGCGGTGCAAATTGGTTCAGAGGAGGCTTGTCTCCGGCGACGACCCGGCAACAATGGCGCCCTTCGCGGCCCCTTGGCGGAATTGGCAGACGCAGCGGATTTAAAATCTGCGACCTTCGGGTATCCCGGTTCGAGTCCGGGAGGGGCTACGAGTTCGCCGAGTTTCGGCAGGTCGCACACACGTTTCGGTGCGTGGCCCGCTTGCAAGGCCTGCTCGCCCGGACTACCAGGTGCGAGGTGTTTAGCGGCATCGTACTGGGAACCTTCCCTGTCGTGGAGGTCGTCGATGGGCCTGCGTCTCGGCGCCTGACGCTCGGCTTGGACGCTTCGACGGTGTCTGGGTTGCAGTTGGGGGCGAGCGTTGCCCTCGACGGCACTTGCCTGACTGCCGTCACCATCGATTCACCGCGCGTGTCGTTTGATGTCATCGACGAAACGCTGGCGAAAACCACGCTCGGCGATTTGCGCGTCGGCAGCCTGGTCAACGTGGAGCGCAGCTTGCGGGTCGGCGACGAGATCGGTGGTCATCACGTGAGCGGGCACGTCACGGGCACTGCCGAAATTGCGACGCACCGGGAGCGGGGCGAGAACCTGGCCGTCGAGATTGCGATGCCTGCGGCGTGGGCGCAGTACGTGTTGCCCAAAGGATTCGTCGCCGTCGACGGCTGTAGCTTGACGGTCGGCGAGACGTCGCAAAACGGTTTCTGGTTGCACCTCATCCCCGAAACGCGTCGCCGTACCACGCTCGGGTTCAAGCGCGTCGGGGACCGAGTGAACGTCGAGCTGGATTCGTCGACGGTGGCCATCGTCGAGACTGTCCGGCGCGTCCTCGACGCCCGTTTCGCCGCTGAGGATTCCCGGTGAGCGACCTGTCGAGCAATCAGCTGCGCTTGCTGGGCGTGGCTGGTTCCAATCGGGTGATGGCTGGAGAATTGTCGCGCATCGTTCGGCGCCGTTTCGACGACGTTCGGGTGCCCGTGCCCAAGAAGCAGGGACCTGGGGCCATCAGCTATCCCTTCGACCTCCGGCTGGCGACGAGCGCAGTAACCTATCACCGAACCTCGGCTCGGGTGCTGTGGGAGCTGTACCGTTGTCCGGGACCTCGCTTGGAGCCCTTGTTTTCGCAGTTGGTCGGTGCGATCGGGAACGACGACCGGCAATGGTTCTGGTCTGGGGCGAGCTTCAGCGTGCAAGCATTCGCCGTTCGCGACTTTGCCGCGGGTGAACGACAGGTAGTCGGTACCGTGAAGAACGCGGTGCTCGAAGCCGCCGCGCGCAAGGGCGTCACGCTGCACGTCGATGCGCAGCACCCGGACCTGACCATCGATGTCCGACTCGTGGACGACCGAGTTTGTGTCGCTCTGGATTTGGCGGGCATGCCCATGCATCGGCGTGGCTATCGGCACGCCTCCGGTGTCGCGCCGCTGCGTGAAGACCTGGCCGCGTTACTGGTGATGTCGGCTCGGCACGACAGCCGCAACGAGGCGTTGGTCGATCCCATGGCGGGCTCGGGAACGATTGGAATCGAAGCGGCGGGCCTCGCCCAGGCACGCCCCATTTGGTGCTCGGGGCGCACGCCTGCTTGCATGAGTTGGCCCACCTGGCGCGACGCGTTCGAGCCCAGACCGCCAGCGGTGTTTGGAGATACTCGGCCGTTTTGCTTGCTCAACGAGTCGGACGACGCGAGCGTCGACATTGCTCACCGCAACGCCGATACCGCGGGCGTCGCACCGAGCCTCGACATTCGCCACGGAGACTTCCGGACCCTGGAACCACGAGACGTTCTAGACGTCGTTCAGGCTCGTGGCTTCGACCCGAAGCGGGGTTTGATCCTCAGCAATCCGCCCTACGGGCATCGCCTGGAAGATCAACGCGGTGTGGAGTCGCTCTACCGCGCGCTGGCTGCCTGGACGCGCAGTTTCTCCGGGTGGCGTGCCGGGTTCCTGGTCGGCAACCGCGCTTTCGAATCCGCGATGGGAATGCGTCCAGCCATCACGAAGCCGTTGAAGAATGGGCCGCTCGACGCGACGTTCTATCTGTACGAGCTGTGAGCGGGTTCGGGCTGCGTTTCGCTCGCGCTCAGTCGAGCAATCCGCATTCGCAACGCGTGAGTCGCTGGTCCTCGAGGCACAGGGCCGTCAGTTGTTCACCCCAAACGCACCCGGTATCCAGCGCGAACACGTTGGTCGAGTTGCCTGTATCTCCGCGTGCAGCGGCCCAATGTCCAAACAGGATTGGCACGTCACGCGTTCGCCGGTGAGCGTGGGCGAACCAAGGCAACATTCCTTTTGGAGGCTCGCTGGGTCCTTTCTTGCACTCGAGATCCAGGCGACCGTCGGCGCTACAAAAGCGGATTCGAGTCAGGACGTTGGTGATCACCCGCAGCCGGTGCCAGCCTCGCAGCGACTCGTGAAATGCTTCGGGTGTGTCGCCATACATGACTTCGAAGTACTCGCGGCTGTCTGGACCGCGTACCACGGCTTCCAGCTGGCGCGCGCACTGCAACGTCGTGGCCAGATCCCAGTCGGGGACGACGCCAGCGTGCACCATCAGGTAGCCTCGCTCGTAGAGCGCAAGCGGTTGGTGGCGAAGCCAGTTCAGTAGCTCGGCGGCGTCTGGGGCATCGAGGACGTCTTGGAGTGTGTCGCGACGCTTCATCGGACGAGTGCCCGACGCCACCGCGAGCAAGTGCAAGTCGTGGTTGCCGAGTACTCCGCGAAATGACGCCCCCAGGGTGCGAAACAGACGCAATACGTCCGCCGACTGCGGTCCGCGGTTGACGAAATCACCAACTGCCCAAAGCTGGTCGCGCTCTGGGTCGAAGTGGCAGCGGTCGAGCAGACGCTGGAGCGGTTGATAGCAACCCTGTACGTCACCGACGACGTAGGTTGCCACGTCAACCTGCCCAGTAGTGTCCGCGAATCAGGCCGTCCAACGTTGCGTTGATCGTGCGAAAGTCTGCCGCGTGCTCCAGGTTGTCACGGGCCTCACGCGGCAGTTCGAAGTTCGGCGAGTCTGCGAGCAGCGCGATCTGCCACTGCCGCAACAAGCCCAGCGCCTTCTCCATTGCCGACTCGGGGCTTTCCACTTGCGCACCCCAACTTTCAACCAGCCACAATCGGTCGTCTGAGCTGAGTTCGAGTCGCCCCAAGTCTGCATCGGGCAGGACCAGGCCGGTACGCCCCAGCGCGTAGGCCAGCTGGGTGAGCTGTTTGGCGTAGCCGAGCGCGCGAGCGCGTTCCAAGCCGCGTGGCGGAAACAGCGCGTACTTCGCGTTGTCACCGATGCGCTGGTAAGCGACGTAGGGACGCCGCGCTCGCGTGAAGCCGGCTTCGCAAATCGCGCTGACACCCGGCACGTCGGCGCGGCGATGCGCTTCGACGTGCGCGATGAACGTCGGGGCATCTTCCGTGGCGCCGACTCGCAGCCAAACGTCGCGTTGTTCGATGAAAGAGAAGCCGGGACGCAGCGGGTGTTCGCAGTCCAAAGGAGACTTGACTCGGCTCTTGATGAGCGCCACGTCCCCGTAGCGAGTCGAGGCGAGCGCGCGGCGCCACGGTCCGATGTCGGGGTGGTCGCCCCGAGCCGCCGCCAGCTCGTCGAGTTTCGCTTGCGCCTTGTCATGATCACCCAACACCAACCAGTTGCGGACGAGCTCGAGCTCGAGCTCCAGCGCCGCGCCTGCGTTTCGCAGATCGGTCAGGAGTTGCTCCAACGTTGCTGTCGTCGCGCGGCTCGGCCGCATGGTGACGGCCAGGCGCACGAGACGTTGTCTCACCGCCACCGGGCGACTGTGCAGGCTCTTTGCGCCCGTCGTCAGCAAGGCGCGGACGGCTTGAGCCAGGCGATGCGCGCCGGCTTGATTCGTCTGACCGCGCACGACCACTTGAAATAGGATTCGCGCGTGCTGATGCAGAGGGCGCCACGGGTCGGGGAGGCGTGTGCCGAGTGCTTCCAGCGCGCGGCGCGTGTCGCGGTTCTCAGTCAGCGCGAGCATCCATTCGAGCCAGGAATCACGCGCAACCGTTTCGGACAACACGGCGAGCGTTTCCAGCATCCGCTCCGGTTCGATGTCCCGGGTTTCCAAGCGCCGCACCAGTTCGAATATTGCATCTCCGCCAGTGGGCGTCGCGACGCCCTTTGAGGAACGCAGACGAGCGTCGAGCACGTCGAGGATTGGGGCGGCCTCGAACGCCGCTTGCGCCAGCGCGTCGCGTTGCTCGGGAGTCTGATCGCTTCGACTCTGCAGGAACGCGACGAGCTGTTGCTCCAGGGCTTCCAACCGCGATCGCTGCGGATCCGTCGCGGGTTGAACCGCAGTGGCCGTCGAGTTGCCGCCGGGGGAGGGCGCTACCGGAGGCTCTCCTCGTTCGCGGAGGAATGTCTCGATCCGTTGCAGTCGCGCCAGCTCTCGTGGTGAGGGTTCTGCACTCGCCGGGTCGGAGGGGGGAGCGTCGACCGGCGCACTGGCGCCATCGGGTAAACTGTTTGGCAACGCCGCAGAGGTCGGTCCCGCAGCCGAGCCACCAGTTTCGGCTTCCTCGGCGCTTGGGGCTGGAGCCGCCATTTCGCTGGCTAGGGGCACTGCGCTGGCTGGGGCGTGTTGGGGCGGCGTGGGCTGCGTCGCATCGGGTTGCGGGCTTGCCTGTTCGGTCCCCGCGCGTTCACCGCTGGACTGCATTGCGCCGGCTTGCGTTCCCGCGACCGCTCCCTCGGTCGTGGTCACGCTTGCGTCTCGATTGCGTGGCTTCCGCCGGCGCCGTCGTCGCCGTCGCTTACCAGTTGGGGATAACGGTTCGGTTTCGCTCTGCCCGGTGAGGTTCGCACTGCTCTCGCTCCCGTGTGGCGAGGAGGGTTCGGGGGCAGGAGCTCCCGCCGTCTCGTTCGTCGTGGGGGCGACTTGCGCTGATGCGTCGGCAGGCGCTTGCTCCGTCGCGTCGCCGCCGGAATCGGTTGTCGAGTCGACACTGGCCGGGGGCACCGCGCGCTCTTCGGGAGGGTGGGGCATCGACGACTCCGACGCGGGTTGCGCCGTCGCCTGCAGTGGTGGGTGCGGCTTTTCTTCTCCCCGCGGATCGAAATTCAGCGCACTCGTGTCCGACTCGTTCATGACCGGCCGGGGATAGCCTCAGCGGTGCCCCCTGTCAAAGTCCCAAACGTCTCGTTTTCAGGACTTGCAACGTTTCTCGTCCGGGCGGCACGCAAAACGCACGTGGAGGTGGTCGTCGTGACCCGCCACGTGGCGGATCAGCGTCTTGCCCACTGTTGCGCCGGGGGCCACCTCGAGCCATTTTCGCAGTAGCTCCCGTTTCAGCGTTCCGTTGTGAAGTGCGTCGCGAAGCAACAGCTTCTGTATCGCGCGGTCGATGAACATCATCTCCACGTCGGCATGTTTGACTAGCAATTTGATCAGCGCCCACGTCTTGGTCACGTCCAAGTTGTGGGCGTTCATCTTCTGCCAAACGACGCGCTCTTTGCCGTCCCAGCGGGCGATGTAGCTCAAGTCGACGTCTCTGCCCGACTGGTGGGTCTTGTGTGGTTCGAGCGGTCCGCCACGGCGCGCCGAAATGTTGCCTACCAGGATGGGAGGCCCGTCCGGCTGCAGTTTGGCCCAGCGCTTGAGTACGGCGTCGAGTTGAACGACGGTCGAGTGACTCCCCCAGGTTTTCCATCGCTCCGCGGTGATCACTCGGCCCGGCCCGTCCATCATCGGTTCGGCTCCGCGCAACCGGCCGGCGTGCGGCAGCCCGATGGATTCGCTCGGCGTGTCGCTTGGTAAATGCACCACGACCTGCGTGTTGGGCGCCAAGTTGGTCTGTGGATCAATCCGCGGGTTCAGCTCGAGGATCTCGTGGTGATGGATCTTGTACAGGTTCGCGACGTTCAGCAGGGTGCCGCCGCGAGCGATCGTGTACGTCGTCGAACCGGCCGGGGGGCGTACCCCGGAACCCTCAGACTCCTTCGACTCGCGGTCGTCTGGCTCGGCGTGTTGCGGGGCACTCAGTGACGGTGCCTCCTCGTGTTCCGGGCGTTGAGAACAGCTCGAGATGCTCCAACACAGAGCCACAGCCAGGGCGAACGGGAGTCGGCCGAGGGAGGACGGGCGCACCATGGTCCGAACCAGGCTAGTGGGCCTGGGTGGATCGTCCAAAAAAACGGCAGCCTGGGAGCCGGCGTTTCTCGAACCGTCGTCCGTTCGTCGGTGGTTCCCCGAGTCGCGCGGCCCGAGTGCTGCCCTCGATTCGCAGCGGTCGGAGGCGGCGGCGAGCAGCGCAGCGACTGTGGTCGTGATCCCGAGGGAGTGTGCTGCCGCTTGCTCGTTTCCGGTTTGCGCGCGTTGCGGGATTTGTCTAAGTCCCGCGCGTGGACGGCATCGTACTGACAATTGCAGGCTCGGACAGCGGCGGTGGAGCTGGGCTCCAAGCAGACGTCAAGACAATCACCGCGTTGGGGGGCTTTGCCTGCACGGCGATTACCGCGATCACAGCACAGAACACGCTTGGCGTCAGTGAGATGCAGCCACTGGAGCCGCTGCTCGTCGAAGCGCAAGTGCAGGCGGTTCTCGACGATCTGCGCGTGGAGGCGATCAAGACTGGCATGTTGGTGGACCGCACGACAGTCGAGCTCGTGGCGCGACGACTCGAGAACGTTGGCACCGTGCCGCTGGTGGTCGATCCGGTGATCCGATCGAGTTCGGGGACTGAGCTGTTGGATGCCCGCGGTGTGGATGCGCTCAAGCGTCGCCTACTGCCGCGCTGCGCACTCATCACTCCCAACTTGGACGAAGCCGAGGCGTTGACAGGCATCAGTGTTCGGGATGAAGGAGGCATGCACGCCGCCGCCGACCACTTGTTGCTGCTCGGGGCAAACGCCGTGCTCATCACCGGCGGTCACCTGGCGTCGGAGACGATCGTGGACTTGTTGCGCACCGCCGACGGGCTCGAGGAGCGCTTCGAGTCCGAGCGGATCGACACGACTTGCACTCACGGTACGGGCTGCACGCTGTCCTCGGCCATCGCCACGGGCGTCGCGCAAGGCATGACGCTGCGCAGCGCCGTGCAACGCGGGATCCAGTTCGTGCAACAGGCGATGCGGCATGCGCCCCGAATCGGAAAGGGCCCGGCCGGGCCCTTGGACCACGGGTTCGTATTTCGGACGCCGCCTGCGGGCACGCCGGTTCACTGAGTTTTCGGCAAGTGGGTCGTCCGCAACTGGGTCGAAAATTCCGCCCGCTCGTGCCGCTGTGGCAGCGCAAGTCGCAAACCGTATGCCGACGCGCCGAAAGTGCCGTACAACGGCTCGGGTGAGCGCGCGCCGCCTCGACGTCGAAACCCGAATCTTGCCGCGGCTTCCAGCCGGCCTCTGCGGTGCAAGCTCGACATTTCGCGCGGCCCGGGGACTGCGCACGGCGGCAGTGGTGAGCACCTGGTGGGTTGCCGTTTCGTCGGTGATGGGGGGGTGCGCGGCGCAAACGCCGGATCTGTCACGTCGAGGTGGTTCGGGGTCGCCGACAGCGAGCACTCCCGGAGTCGTCGCGGTGCTGCCGACCGAGGCGGGGGCAGCAGGTGCGCCACAGGTGAATGGTAGCCCGAGCGGCACCGCGAGCGATCCCGGCACACGAGGATCCGACGAACCCACGGGTCGCCGCGCCGTGAGATTCCTCAATGGGGTCGTGGATGCCAAGCGCGTGTACCTGTGCCCGGTCGATCCCGTTGCCGGTGAACCTGTCACCGCGGCTCTGCCCTGGCCGCGCGCTGGCTTGGAGTTCGGCGCTTCCGCGCTGCTGCCGGAGCGAGAGCCCGATGCGCACGAAGGAAGCGCCTGGCATCTGGTCGCGGTTTTGGAGCCCCTGCCCGACGACATGAGTTGCGGTGAGGCCGCCGCTTGGGCAGCGCGCCGCGCCGTGGCCGATGCGGGGGCCCTTCAGTCTGATGCAGGGGACGCAAGCGTGGTTGGGCAGCGGCCTTCGGTCGATGGTCCCGGTTCGGGCGAAGCGGGCACACCCCGGCCCGGGTTGGATGCGACGGTCTCCGAATCAAACGATGCGGGAGTCGTCGGGACCCGCTTCGATGCGTCGTCAGCCCGCCTTTCCGACGTTCTCGACTCGCCCCTTCCCGATGCCGCGTCACCCGATGCGGCTTCCGACGCCGGACCACGTCTTGCGGCGGTGACCGTACCCGCGCTGAGAATGGTTCCATTCGCTGCGTTCAGTGCCCAGTCGTTGCAGCCCGAGTTGAGCTCGTTGCTCGTCGCGTCCGGGTGTGTGGGCGGTTTCGGTGGAGCGCCCGACGACGTTTGCGGCGCGGCGTTCGAGAGTCGCCGAACGTCACTGCTTCCGGCGTTCGTTCACCTGTCACGCGTGACACGCTTCAGCGTGCTCGGTTTGCAGTTCCTCAACGCCAGCACGCTCGAGGCTGCGACTCTGCGCTCGGACCCGACCTCGGCCGAGAGCGCGTCAGGAGTTTACTTCACGCTTGCGTCGGACGTGCGTATCGGACAAATCGCTCCGTCGCGACTCAGTACGGGGGTGGCGCGGGAGGATGTCGGCGAACCGCTCTCAGACGTGGTGTTGACCGTCGATGAGCCGAGCCGTGGCGACTCGGTTCTGGTCACCGATTGGCAACGCGTGCTCGATGGGTGGGGGACCGACGAACTATCCAACGGCAGTGGGTGGTCGTTCGTCCTGGTGGGGTCGCCGGTGGGCGACGATCGGCAGTTCAATGGCTTGCGACTGCTGCTGTTGCCCAACGACCCGCTGCTGTGAGAACCCGCCGCGCTGAGAACTGCTGCTGCGCTCAGAATGGGGGTCAGTGGTGCAACTGCAGGTCGGCAAGCTTGGAGCGGGCATCGTTGACGAAGGGGCTCGACGGAAAGCGCCGTAAGAAGGCGCGCAACGTGGCCTTCGCGTCGTTGTAGGCCTCGATGTCGACCTGGCATTCGGCGAGCTGAAGCGCGGCATCGTCCATCACCTCTTTGTCTGGCGACGCCTCGAACAGTTTGATCAACATCGGGATGGCTTCGCGCTGCCTGCCAAGTGCGCGCATGGCTCGGGCGAGTTGCAGCCGCGCGTTCGGCGAGTGCGCCGCGTCGGCCTTGTACTTCACCGAAGCGCTCAATGCTTGTTCCGCTTCGTGCCAGCGGCGGGTCCGGACGTGATCGAGCCCCTCCTGGTAGCGTTGCAGGGACAGTTCCGTGCGTGCCCGTTCTCGCGCCGCGTCGAAGACCAGTTTCTCCGTCTTGGTCAGTTGCAGCGCCTCGATTTCTTCTCGAGCCTTGAGCAAGGCCGCGTGATCGCCTTGGCTGACGAGCCGGTAGAGTTCGAAGGCCTTGTTCTCGTCGCGGTGCTCGGTGTCGACGCGCGCGCGCAGGCTTTCGTTCTCTTTGGTCAATTGGGTCAGTTCTTCGCTTTGATCGGAGGTCTGAGCACGCACGGTTTCCACGCGTGCGTCGACGACGATCTTACCGACGAGCATCAGGATCACGGTGGTCACGACATAGGCGATACCGCTGTTCCAACGCAGGCTGCGCTCGTAGTTCTGTTGTCGTTTGGCGATGCTGTTGACATCGGCCGACAGCGCGTTGACCAGGTTGTTCGTCTTGATCGACAGCGAGCGACTCTCGACGATCTCACGGCGGATCTCTTCGAGTTCGTTGCCAAAGTCGTCCAGCATGGGCGGCACGCTAGTGTGGGGCGTCGTGGGTACGCAACATCAATGCAATGGGCGGTTCCGCCTTTGTCAGGGTGTCGCGGCGACGGACGCGAGCATGTTGGGGCCCCCGTGGGCGGCTTTCGACCCGCGCGGCAGTCGCAAGGCCCGCATTCTGCGGAACAAAACCGGGCGCGGATCGGAGCCTCGACGAGCGCGCATCCGAGCCCAGCTGCGTCGACCGAACGCGCCGGACTCGGCCTTCCGGGACGAGGTGGCTCTGCAGACGATGTATCCCGAGGCCTGCAGGAGCAGCGATCAGGTTGCCAACGCAGGGAATTGCCCCGAAAAATCATCCCACGGCGCGAGCGCGGCTTTCGGGGCTGCACTCGGGGTTCGTCTGCTTGCTGTTCGCTGCTCGGGGCAGTTTGATTTGTCGCGGCAGCCAACCTGATTGCCGCTCCAGCTGGGCTGCCTCGGGTTTTGGGCCTTGCAACTCCCTCGGGGGCCCGCTACACGCCTGTTCGGCCGAGTCGGCTGGAAACGCGACTGGGCTGAAGAACGAGTTGGAACGGAAGCAGCATGGATACTAGCGATATCAAAAAAGGACTGAAATTCGTCTACGACGGCGAGCCCTACGTGTGTGTCGAGTTCCAGTTCGTCAAACCCGGCAAAGGCCAAGCGTTCACGCGGACGAAGATGCGTCACCTGCTGACGGGATCGGTGATCGAGCGCAACATTCGTTCGGGCGAGAAGATCGAACCGGCCGACGCCGAGGAGCGTTCCTTCCAGTACATCTACCCCGACGGTGCGGATTTCGTGTTCCTCGATGCGAATTCCGGCGAGCAGATCACCGTCACACGTGAAGTCGTGGGCGACAGCGCCGACCTGCTGATGGATGGCAGCGACTGCATGGTCACGATCTACAAGGGCAACCCAGTGGCGATTGAACTGCCGCCGCACATCACCGTGGAGATCGTCGAAACCGAGCCCGGTGTGAAGGGGGATACGGCGAGCAACGTCACCAAGCCTGCGAAGATCGCCACCGGCGCAGTCGTGCAGGTTCCGCTGTTCATCGCTGAGGGTGAATGGGTGAAGGTCGACACGCGCGACCGCAAGTACCTCGAGCGCGTGAAGGCTCCCTGAGGGCCTTTGGTGGTGCCCGCTCTCGAGCGGGCACCGCGCGTGCCAGCTGAGGGGCCGTCAGTTGTTGGCGTTGGAGTCCGCTGCGGGCGCGCTCGGAGCTTCGCTTACGGCGTGGGGCGAGAACAGCGAGATCTCGCTGCCCTCGATGCACGCGACTTGCGTGGCGCCGTTGGCGACGACGCACTCGGACACCGTCCGACCCGAGCCGAGGGTCCACAACGCGCTTCGCCCGCCTGCGTTGACGAGCAATCCCAACGAGGTGACGCTCACGCTCGATCGAGCGTCGGGACTCAGCGGGCTGCCTCGTGGTGCGACGGGCTTTTCGGGGCGCCCGTATTCGAGTGGCCCGACGAACGCATGCAGGTTGTCCCCCAACCACGCAACGACTCGTAGCGTCGGCTCGGCGAATCGTTGTTGACCCGCGCAGGCCCCGGGGCGCGGTGGCAACAGGTCGGTTTCCAGCGCCTGCTCGAACATCCCAGTGGGTGAGCGCGACGAGACGGCGACGCGCGTTTCGTCACAGGGAAACGACAGCCCCGTCACGAACTTGCCGGCTTCGTTGAACGCGACCAACGTCCATGGATCGACTTCCTCGCTCGCGTCGGATACTTCGCCGTCCCGCACGCGACTGATCCCTCCCACCGTCTGAACGAGCAGAGAACCATCGCCATCGAAACTCAGCGGGCTGAGACGAGGTTGGGGGCCGGGTTCGCGCGGTGTCAGCGACACTCGAGACCTGCGCGTCGGCACCGCCGGCAACGCCTTGCGCACGGCTTCCTTCAAACCGTCCATCGCCTTGCTACGAGGGGGGCCGCCGTACCAGTTGGCCCGGTCGAGGGCGCTGACTGCTTGGGCCCACTGTTTCTGCTTCAGCCACGCCGTGACCTCAGCCTCGACGTACCACGTGAAGGCCTGACCCAGCTTGCCGCAGTCGATGGCGCGACCGTCGGCGTCCGTGACGCGGTAGGTTCCGCTGCGCTCACACAAGTACGCGAACAAGCGCCGCGCGTTGTCGATACGCTCCGGCACTTTCTTGGCGGTGTTGGCGCCACCCGCGCGGACCTTCTCGATGCTGCCGATGTCGGTGAAAGACTTGGTTGGCTCCGATGGGTCGCGCGCTGCGCCCGACGCTCGATCCAGCCAGATGAGCGGAGCCGCGCTCGGCTTGTCGCTGTCTGCCTTCGACACGGTGAACGTCACCGCCGCATCGTCGTGGCCATCCCCATCACGGTCACGCGAGTCGACCTGGATGTCGAGAGTTTCGCCCGGGGCGGCGCTTGCCAATCGTAGCTCGACGAGCTTGCGCGGTGAACTTTCCATCGCCAAGACGATCAGCGAACGTGTGGGCGCCCTGGGGATCCCCGTCGTGCTGCACTGACCAGCGACGTCGAGAGCCAGGCTGTTCACGCCGGTCTGCGTCAGCGTCACCTCCTGCTTGCATTCGGGGCCGCTGGGGACGAATGCAGGTAGCGGATGCAGCTGAGTCGAGTCCTTTTCGTCCAGTTGCCAAAGGGCGCCCACTGGCTTGTCGGTGTTCGACGGTTCGGGGACGAGCCATGCCACGACAGACTTGGGCGCCTGCGCGGGTTCGAACGATAGATACGTCTGAATGAGCCAGCCTTCGGGCGCGCGGACGGCCGTCCCTGAGACTTCGATTGCGCCGGCCGGAGGGGAGAGGGACGTCGACTTCCGCGGGGTGAATGGCGCGGCTTCGGGTGCCGTGCTCGTCGGCGCGACGTCGGCGCCGCTCGATCCAGGCTCGGCGGCGTTGGTACCGGCCTGGCCAAATGGCGTATACGGCTTCTCGTTTGCGTCGCACTTGCACCCACCTGCAAGCCAGCTGGCGATTGCGGTGACGATGGGAAACCACACGCGGCTCATGCAGGGCGCTCATTACCGCACTGTGAGTCGGCATCCACGTGTTGCGTGGCGAGCGCCGGCTGGCCGACGCGAAACGGCGCGCACGTCGCGGCGGTTCACCGCGACGAGTGGCCGCCGCGCCGCGTTGAACTCGCGACGCTTCGACACGCCGTCGTGGGACCTCGGAATACCCCTCAGTACCTTGCCGCAAGCCTACTCCGATGCCGGGAACGTCTTGCAGAATCAGCACGTTAGAAAGGTTGTAAGCGCCCTGAGCGCGACGTACTCTCAACGCCTTCGCTGGCATGGGCTAGGCGAGACTTCGAGGTACGGGAATGGATTTAGACACAGTCCGGAGCGCACTGGGGAACCTGCAGCAGGATGCTGAATCGGAGAAAGATTGGAGTTCGCTCAGAGACGCGCTGTCCGACGCCGCGCAACCCACCGATGCGGATGCCAACGGACAAGTGCATGCGTTGTTGGCTGCGGCTCGCAACGCGCACGCGGGGCGCGGAGAGTGGCACGCCGTTGCGGCATTGATGCCTCACGAAGTCGATACCTGTAGCAGTGACGAACAGCGCGTCGCACTGTTGATGGAGCTGGGTCGTGTTCGTCAGCAGGAGCTACTCGACGAGCCCGGCGCGATGGCCATCTATTCGCAGGTTCTGGAGTTGAGCCCGCAGGACGAGATTGCCCAGGCTGCCATTGCCGAGAGCGATGAACGCCGCGGCACTTGGCGAGAAATGGCCGAGGAATACCTGCGTGAAGCCAATGCCGCGACGGATGACGCGTACAAGGCGGCGATGTTGATGCGCAGTGCAGAGGTCGAGTGGCGCTTCGCAGACGACGAACTCGACGAGCAGAAGCTGGTTGCACTGTTGGCTCAAGCTGCCGAGGCCGACCCGAAGAACCACAACGTGCAGCGCATGCTCGAGCGCGTCTATCGTCGTGCGGCGGACTACCAGGGACTTTGCCGGGTGCTCGAGCGCTGGGCCAAGTACGGCGAAGACGGATCGGAGCGCGTTGCCGCGGCGGTGCGCTGGGCGCGGTTGTGCAATCACCGCTTGGACGATTCCGACGCGGCGGCAGCTGCGTACGAGTTCGTGTTGACCATCTCGCCCAACCACACCGAGGCGATGGAGTTTCTGGTCGAGTACTACAGCGGACGCGAGAACTGGGACAAGCTGGTTCAGCTCTACGAGCTCGAACTCGAGCAGATGGATCTGAGCCGCCCGGATCGCGTCGGCGACATGTTGCAGATCGCGATGCTTCACTACAAGAAGCGGCAGAGTTTGGGTGACGCCGCGCTGTGGTTCGAACGCATTCGCGCGATCGATCCCACCAATGGCGCGATGCTCGACTTCTACCGTGAGTACTGTTCACAAAACGAAGACGAAGGTCTGTTGTTGAAAGTGCTCCAAGGCGCTCAGCGCGTACTGCCCGAAGGCAAGGACAAGCAGGCCATCACGCGCGAGATCGCCAAGTTGGCCGAGAGTCAAGAGGACGCCCAGAAGGCCATCGAACAGTACAAGGCTCTGTTGCGTCAAGATCCGGACAACGCCGAGGCGCGTGCGTCCCTCAAGTCGCTGTATCGCAAGACGCAAGGCTACAATCAGTTGGTCGACTTGCTGCGACACGAGCTCGAGAGCTTGCCAGAAACGGACAAGGCCGGGCGGTTGACGATTCTGCGCGAGGTGGCCGCTGTTTACCGGGAGCACTTGCCGAGCGAGACTTCTTTGGTTTCTGCTCTCAATCAGATGCTGCAGGTCGACGAAACCGATGCCGAAGCGGTGCGGGAACTAATCGGCTTGTACGAGAAACTCGGACGCTGGCGTGACCTGCTGGCGAATCAGCAGCGCCTGGCTGACTTGACGACGGACGAGACCGAGAAGGCTGATTTGCTGCGGGCAGCGGGTAACCGTTGGTTGTCGCAGTTCTCCAACGTTCAGAACGCCACCGCGGCGTTCGAAGCGTTGTTGGCCGTCTTGCCGACGGACCGTGAGGCGCGCGACCAGCTCGCGGAGCTGTATCGGAAGCGCCGCGCGTGGCCCGCGTTGTTCGCGTTGTACGAGAGCGAAGTGGCATCGCTCACCGGTGCGCAACGGCTGGCTGTGATGAAGGAGATGGCCAATCTCGCTGCGGGGCGTCTCGGGCAGCCGGAAACCGCTGCGCGGCTGTACAAGGAAATCCTCGGGGAAGAACCGACCAACATCGCCGTGCTGGATGCCCTGGAGAAACACGCCGAACGTTCCAAGGACTGGGAGACGCTCGCCTGGACACTCGACCTGCGAGTCGAGGCCGAAGCAGACGAAGCGGCCAAGATCAACGTTCTGCAGAAACTCGGTTCGGTCTACGAAGACCAGTTGAGGGACGTGTCGCGGGCGGCCTCTGCGTGGGGGCGAGTGTTGGAATTGCAGCCCGGGCATGCGCGCGCGGTGCGAGTCCTGCGCGACATTCACCTCGGGGCCGCCGACTACGGGGCGCTCGAAGCGCTGTACGAGTCGCAAAACGACTTCGAAGGCTTGGCAGACGTCTTGAGCAACGCCGCCGACAGAGCAGCGGATCTGCGCGCCAAGATCGACCTGAGCTATCGCGCCGCGGCGGTCTACGAGCAGCGCCTCGGGCAGCCGGAACGCGCGTTTCGATCGTACGAGCGCATTCTCGCTGCCGACCCGATGGATACCAAAGCGGCGCGTGCGCTCGTGCCGTTGTACGAGAGCGACGAGAAGTGGGCCCGTTTGCCGGCGCTGTACGAGTCGTTGCTCGCCGACACGCAGACCCCGACTGATCAGTACGATCTCTACTCCAAGCTCTACGCGGTCAGCGCTCAGCGTCTCAGCGATCGCGACGCCGGAGTCAGATTCGCGCGCATGGCGTACGACGTGGCGCCGGAGCATCCCGGGGCCCTCGAGCAGCTCGAGCGAGCTTGCGCGGATGCCGGCGAGTGGCTGCCGTACGTCGAGGCGATCAAGGCTCAGCTCGCTGCGGTGCCCGCGCCCAAGTCCAGCAAGAAGGGTGGCAAGAAGAAGAAGGGCAAGGCTGCGGCCGAGGAAGCGCCGCCGAGCATCGGCACCGAGCGCGCCAGAGCCTTGGAGCTGTGTTTGGCAAGGGCCTACGAACAGCAGTTGGGTCAGCCTGGCGAAGCGGCTGCCGCTCTGAAACGCGTGCTCGTCGCCGCTCCAGACGATACCGAGCTTGCTGCTCGGCTCGGGCAGCTGCTGCGTTCACTCGGCGACATCGACGAGATGCGCTGGCTGTTTGGCTTTCGTGCCGAGCACGCCCCCGACCACGACACTCGCATTTCGCTGCTGCACGATTGGGCCCGCTTCGAAAGCGACACGGAGCGCGCGGCGGAGCTGTATCAGCGCATCCTCGACGAGAAGCCCGATGACGTCGATGCGATCAGTGCGTTGCCCGGCTTGCTACTGCAGCTCGATCGAGCTGGGGCCGCCGCCGAGGCGATCGAGAAGTTCAAGGACAACGTCGCCGAGGCCGAGCGCATCGTGCTCGAACTTCGGCTGGCCGAGATCTGTCTCGACTCCCTGGGCAAGGCCGAGGATGCGTTGGCGGCGACGCTGCGCGCACTCGAGGCACTGCGTTCGAGCGACGGTGACGTCGCGCGCGCCGTCGAAGTGTTGCAACGGCTGGTCGAGGTCGATGCGACCAAGCGCCAAGCCGCCGAAGCGTTGGCGGACGTCTATCACTCTGCAGACGAACGTCGGCGCGAGGCCGACGCGTTGAGCGTGTTGCTCGACATCGAGAAGGAGCCGGCGCGGCGTTTGGAGCTGCTCAATCGAGCGATGACGGTGTACGAGCACCTCGACTCGTTCGGCAAGGCGTTCGAAATGTCGTTGGTTGCTTGTCGAGAGTTTCCCGACCTGATCGACAATTGGGATCGCGCATCGACGCTGTCAGCGGCGTCGGGGCGACCCACGGAGCTGGCAGACGTATACCGCGACGTGCTGCGGGGGGATGTCGCGCCGGAGGTGCGCCGTCAACTCTGTGAGCGCGCGGCCGTGCTGCACGAGGAGCAGCTCGGGGACCCCGTCGGAGCGACACCATACTTGGAGCAACTGCTGACCGACGATCCCGGTGATGTCGAAGCCTTCGCCAAGCTCAAGCAGATTCTGACCAGTGCTCAGCGCTGGCACGAGCTGCAGTCGCTCTACGACCAAACGATCGAAGCGGTAGACGACCCCGAAGCGAAGATAGAGGTGTTGTGCGAGGTCGCCATGATCTGTGAAGAGTTCATGGACGACTCGAAGTCGGCGATGGCCTATTACGAGACGATTCTCGAGATCGACGCTCACCATTCGTTGGCGCTGGAGGCTCTCGACAGGCTCTGGACCAGGCACGAACGGTTCGAACAGTTGGCTTCGCTGCTGACCATTCGGCTCGAACTCGCCAGTGGCGGAGCGGCCAACGACTTCCGTTTGCGGTTGGCGCGCGTTCACCTCGACAAGCTTCACCATCCCGAAGCGGCGTTTCGTTTCGTCGAAGAGGTACTCGTCGACGAACTCGGCAACTCCGACGCGCGTGAATTGGCGGAACGCCTGCTCGGCGTGACGACGTTGCGGGTTGCCGCGTCACGCGCGCTCGAACGCGTCTACGAATCACGGGACGAGATCCGCGATCTGGTGCGGGTGCTCGAAGTCCGTCGCACTGCGTTGGCCGAAGCAGAAGACACCGACCCGGTCGAGCAGAGAGACTTGCTGCGCCAGATCGCCGAGTTGAAAAACGATCGGCTCAAAGACGACGAGGGGGCACTGGCCGCGTTCTTGGAGCTCGTTCCTCTCGACCCGGCGTTCTCCGAGGGCCGTGAGGAGTTGTTGCGGATCTCTGGGCGGTTGGGGGCTTCCGTCCGCGTTGCTGACGCGCTGGAAACCGCCGCCGCGAATGCGGAGACCCTCCACCTCAAAGGCGAAATCCTGATGCAGGCCGCGGCGGTGTACGACGAGTCCTTGGACAACCGCGAGCGAGCGGAAACGCTTTACCACCAGGCGATGGTTCTCGATCCGGCCGACCCGGACCTGGTTCTGCCGGCGGCGAAGGCTCTGGAGCGGCTGCAGCGTCAGAGCGCAGCGTACGCACCGTTGGTTGAAACCCTTCGCGTCCAGCTCGGTTTGGAGCACGATGCAGATGCTCGCGCCGAGCTCTGGCGTCAGATTGCCGAACTGTGTGAGCAAGAGCTGCAGAAGGACGCCGACGCGATTGCTGCATGGCGGTCGCGCATGGAAGACGTTCCCGACGACGAGCTGGCGCTCGTCGCGCTCGATCGCTTGTACGAGAAGAGTTCGGCGTGGACCGAGTTGGTGGAGGTGCTCGACATTCGTAGCCGTTTGGCGACCGAAGAAGACGTGCGGCGTACGTTCATGAGGCGCCGGGCGTTGGTGTTCGCTGAGCGCCTCGAGGACGCAAATAACGCGATCGATGCCTACCGTGCCATGCTCGACGAGTTCGGCACTGATCGGGTGACGCTTTCGGCCCTGGCGGAGTTGTATCGGGGGACCGAACGGTGGGAGGACCTCGCCGATGCCATCGGCATGTTGCTCGACGAGCCGTTGGAGCAAGAGGAACGACTCGACTTGCTTGCGAGCCTCGGTGACTTGCGTCGCCACCACTTGTCGAATCCGGGTGGAGCGCTCGAAGCCTACCGCCAGATCACCGGCATGGATCCGAGCCACGCCCGCGCGCGTGAGGCGCTCCGTGCCATGCTCGAAAGTGACGACCCGCTCAATCGAAAGGAAGCGGCCGAGATCCTGATGCCTCTGTACGAGGGCGACGGTGACGACGCACGCCTGCTGGGGGTTCTCGAAACGGTCGTCGACGCCGAGCAAGATCCGCTGGACCGGCTCGTCGCGTTGCAGCGCGCTGTCGAGGTCGCCAGCGATGCACTGTCTGACTCTGCCAAGGCTTTCGATCTCACGGTGCGGGCAGTGGGTGAAGCGGTGGGGCACACCGATCCCCAGCAGTGGTTGCAGCGACTGGAGCGGTTCGCCCGCGAAACTGGCCGTCGCAACGAGCAGGTAGCAGTGTTGCAGAAGATCGCGCCGGAGATTTTCGACGGAGAGATTCAGTTTTCCGTGCTGATGCGCATCGCCGAACTGGGGCGCGACGAGCTGTCCGACAACGAGTTGGCGCTCGAGTACTACCGTAAAGGGCTCGAGATACAGCCGGACTCGGACCAGGCGCTCGAGGCGTTGCAGGAGCTCTACGCCAAGGCCGACGATACACCGAACCTGCTCGAAATCCTCGAGCGACGAGGTGAGCTGTCCACGGACGATGCGCGCCGCAAGACGTTGATGTCGTGGAGGGCGAAGCTGCTCGACCAAAAGATGCAGCGCCCCGACGATGCCATCCGCGTCTACGAGACTATCTTGGAGACCGGGCTCGACCGCGAGACGATCGCCAACCTCGAGGCGCTGTACGTTCGCGAGGAGCGCTGGGAGGCGCTCATCGAGTTGTACCAACGTCAGTTGGAGACCGACGGCGCGGATCGAGCGTTGCTTCACGTGCGCATCGCGAAGACCGCAGTCGACAAGCTCGGAGATGCCAATCGGGCTTTCGATGAGTTGGAAGCGGCGCTGGAGGTCGATGCGCGTTGCGAACCCGCCGTCAAAGAGCTCGAAGCGCTGATGGCGCCCGACGTGGAGCCGCAATGGCGGGCGCGGGCGGGCGAGCATTTGGAGCCGATCTACCTGGCGCGCTCGGATTACGATCACGTCATGGCCACGATCGAGGCCCGGCTGGACACGGCCGACAGCGTCGAGCGTCGCGAGTTGCTGCAACGGTTGGCTCAGCTGCACGAGGAGCAGAAGGAAGACTACCGCGCGGCACTGGAAACCGTGGCGAAGCTGTTCCACGAGGACCTCACCGACGAGTCCACGGTGTCGGAGCTGGAGCGTCTCGCCAAGGTGTCTGACAGTCGATCACGACTGGTCGAGATCTACGCGCACGAGCTCGACGAGGTGAGCCACGACGACGAGTCGACGGCCCAGCTTTGCCGACGCAGCGGCGAGTTGTACCGAGAGCTCGGGGAGATGGAGAAGGCGCTCAAGTTCTACCGACGCGCTTTGGCTTTCTTGCCGGAAGATGTTTCGTTGTTTCGCGCCGTCGACGGGATCCTCGAAGCGTTGGAACGCCACGAAGAACGCGTTCAGTTGCATCGTGCCACCCTGGATCACCGTTTCGACGCGGAGGATCGCTTGGCACTGCTGCATGTCATCGCCAGCCTTCAGCACGAGCGGCTCGACCGTAAAGTCGACGCCATCGATACCTACATCGAGGCTCTCGACATCAATCCAGACGACCCGCGTGCGCTAGATACTCTGAGTCGCTTGTACTACGACACGGAGCGTTTCGAGGACCTCTACGAGTTGGTACTCAAACGCGCGGAGGTCGCATCCGATGCGCGCCAAGCGATCACGTTCCGCATGGCATTGGCGAAGCTGTGCCGACACGAGCTGCGCGACCCGTCGCGGGCGGTCGATCAGCTCGAAGAGATCGTGCGCCTCGACCCGACGCACGCCGAAGCGATCGCCGAGCTGGAATCGCTTCGCCAAGACCGCAGCCAGCGGCAGCGTGTCGTCGAGATACTGACGCCTCTGTACGAGCAAGCCGACGACTGGCGCCACTTGATCAAATTGAACGAGGATCGCTTTGCTCTTGCTCCAGACAACGTGGAAAAGGTGAACGTGTTGCGGCAGACCGCGACCTTGTGGGAGCAGCGTGGCGGGGACGCGCGTCGCGCCTTGCAGGCACTGGTGGCTGCCATCCAGATCGAACCAGACGACATGGACGTCAAGGCCGAGTTCGAACGCCTGGCGGAGCTGACCGGATCCTGGGATGAGTTGGCACGGGTTTACGACGGTGTGGTGGCGCGAGAGGATGCACCGTCGATCGTTCGCGACTACTGGCTGAAGCTGGCGCAAGTACACGACGGCCCACGTGACGACCCGCGTTCTGCGCTCGAGGCCTACAAGCAAGTTTACGACTTGGATCCCCACGAACTCGAGCCCGTGGAACGCATGGAGGCTCTGGCCACCTTGCTCAGCGATTGGGAAACGCTCGATTGGGTGCTCGTCGCGAAGGCCGACTTGGTGTTGGACGACGAAGAACGAGCAAGCATTTGGCGTCGCATCGGCGAAGGCCGTCGAGACTTGCTCAATCAGCAGGACGAGGCGATTGCTGCCTACGAAAAGGCCGTGGACCTCGACCCGGTCAGCGCGTTCACTTTGGACTGCTTGATCGAGTTGTACGAAGCCAAGCGCGACCACCAGCGGCTGGTCGAGCTGTATCAGCGCCGCGTCGAGGTGGCTGACGTCGATGACGTCGACCTGTGCTACGAGTTGCTGCTCGCGGCGAGCAAGCTCTACGAGGAGCAGTTCTCCGACCGCAGCTCGGCGATAGACATGTTGACCCAAGCCGCGGAACGTAAGCCCCAAGACGCTGAGATCCTCAGCCGCTTGCAACGGTTGTACAAGGTGGAGGCCCGTTGGCCCGAAGCGCTGGACAATCTACGCGTGATGGTCGAAGCCGCGGAAACCGTGGAAGCGCGGGTTGCCGCTCAGCGTGAGATGGGCGACATTCTCGTTACCCGTCTCGAGAGTTTCGACGAGGCGCTCGACGCGTACGCGTCGGTTCTGGAGACGCTGCCCGCGGACGAGCACTCTCGCGCGAGAGTGATGGACCTCGGCAACCAGCACGAGGACCTCCGCGAGCGTGTGGCGGAGATCTTGGTCCCGGCGCTGCGTGGTACTGGCGCCAGCGGTCAGCACGTCGAGGTGTTGGAGATGCGACTGACCGTCGAAAGCGACCCGCATACTCGTGCCGACACCCTCAGGGCGATCGCGGCAGTACTGCACGACGAGCTGCAAGACGTGGAGGGCGCCAAGAAGGCCCTGCTGCGTGGGATGGCGGAGGTCCCCGAAGACCTCGAGCTCCACGCTCGGATCGAAGACCTGTGTCAGCAGACCCAGGACTGGGCCAGTTATGCCGATGCGCTGAGTGAACGCGCGAACAATACCTTCGAAGCGGATCTCGCGCGTGACTTGTTTGCGCGGCTCGGCAACATCGCAGAATCTCGCCTGGTGGACGCTGGGCGCGCCATCGATGCCTACCGCAAAGCCGTGGACCAGGTCGGCGACGAACCCGACCTGCTGCTGGCGCTCGATCGATTGTACGATCAGTCGAAGAACTGGACTGAACTGGTCGACGTGCTCGAGCGCCGCACGGCGTTGGTCGACACCGACTCCGAACGGGCTTCCCTCTATTATCGATTGGCCGTGATCCAATCGGACGAGTTCGGCGAGACCGGGCAGGGGCTCGCGTCGCTGCGCACGGCCCTGGATCTGGAACCGACCCTCGACGAGGCGGTTGCCAAACTGGAGGGATTCACCGATCGCCCCGACCTGTTCGACGAAGCGTCGGAGATCCTCGAATCGGTCTATCGAAGTCGTGGCACTCTGGACAAGCTCGCAGGGCTCTACGGCAAGCGCGTCAGTTTCGCTGAGACACCTGGCGAGCGGATCGAGATGCGACGTGGCCTGGCTCGAGTCCTGGAGGAGGAGCTCAACGACGCCGCGGGCGCCCAGACGGTGCTTCAGGACGGGTTGATCGACGACCCTGCCGACGGGTCCATGGTCGACGAGATCGAACGCCTCGCCGGGGTCTCGGGCAAGTGGGAGTCGGCGGCCGAGGCGCTATCCAACGTGCTCATTCAAAGCACGGACATCGCGCCGGACATCGGTCGAGAGCTCGCGGTGCGTGCTGCCGATTGGTATGCGAAGCGTGTCGGGGCAAACGACAAGGCAGAAGAGGCCTTGAAACGCGCCTTCAAGTTCGACCCGACCAGCGATGAAGTCTTGATTGAACTCGAGGCCCTGCAACGCGGCGCCGGCAACGAAGCGGGACGGGTGGAAACGCTCCGGGCCCGGGCGCGTCTGCAGTTGGATGAGGGGTCACAGGAGGAGCTGTTCCGGGCCGCGGTCGAAACGGCTTCGGCGCACGCCGACCCCACCGTGGTGGAAGAGACGTTGCGCGAGGCGCTGACGATCTTGCCGGACAACGTTTGGGCAATCCGCCAACTTGCAGAACTTCGAGAGCGCGCGAGTGACTTCGCCGAAACGTTTGGTTTGATCCATCGCTTGCTGGACCTCGTGATGGATGCCGACGAGCTTCGTCGGCTGCGACACCGCGGCGCGGAGCTGGCGCGCGTCCAATTGAAGGACGCGCAGGGCGCGATCGCGTTGCTCGAGCGAGCCCTCGAAGACGATCCACTCGATGCTGCGGCGGCGACGGGCCTGCGCGCGCTGTTCGAAGCTGAAGGTCAATACGAAGATCTGGCGCGTCTGCTGGAGCGCATCATCGAGGTACGCGATGAGGCCGCGGCGCGCGCCGAGCTGCGGCTGGAACTGGCGCAGCTGCAACGCGAGCGTTTCGAAGACGCCGAGTCCGCAATGGAAACGCTGCGCATCGCCATGGAAGACGACCCGACCAACAGCGCGGCCGTAGTCGAGCTGAGCAAACTGTACGAGGAGCTCGGCAAGGACGAACTGCTGGCGGAGCTGCTGAACGAACAGATCGCCGCCGCACGTGAACGCGGCGACGAGCGCGCTGAGCTCGATTTCGAGGTTCGCCTGGCCGAGATCTACGAATCGAAGATCGGCGATCCCGCTCGTGCCATGGAGTCCTTCACTCGGGTTCTCGACAAAGATCCGAACCACGAGGCGGCGCTGGATGCGCTGGTGCGGCTCAACATGGACGCGGGCCAGACGCATGAGGCCATCGGCTATCTCGACCGATTGTGCGAGCTGACCTCAGGTGAACGCAAGGCGGCTGCGCTCAAGCTGCTCGCCAACGCATACCTCCAGATCGAAGACAACGAGCGCGCGGCGACGACGCTCGAGACGGCGATGAGCCATTCACCCGACGATGTCGAGCTTCGACAGCAAGCCAAGAGCTTGTACGAGGATGCCGGACTGTGGGACAAACTCGGGCGCTTGCTGGCGGGTGACGCGGATCGCGCCGAGTCTGACAAGGACAAGGTGGGGCTGTTGCGTCAAGCGGCCGCGGTCTTCTCGGGGCAGCTATCCGATTGGTCGACGGCGGCCGAGTTGCTGGAGAAGGCGAACGAGGCAGTACCTGGAGATCGGGAGCTTCTGCTGGAGCTGTGCGATGCCTACAACGCATCGTCACGCGCCCAGCAAGCCATCGAGACTCTGGAGAAGGTAGTCGAGTCCTACGGCACGCGTCGAAGCAAGGAGCTCGCCGAGATCCACCGGCGTCTCGCCACCGCCTATCAGAAGCAGGGTCAGCTCGAGAAGGCAGCTGAGGAGTTGGACCGCGCGTTCAGGATTGAACCGGGCAACATCGCCGTGCTGCACGCGCTGGGGCAACTCTCGTTGGAGATCGACGACTTGAAGCGCGCACAGCAGATGTTCCGCGCGTTGTTGTTGCAGAAGCTGGACAAGAACAGCCCAATCACCAAGGCCGAGATCTTCTACTACCTCGCGGTCGTTCACCAGCGCCTGGGGGAGAAGACGAAGGCCGAACAGATGGTGGAACGTGCGCTGCAAGCCGATTCAGGGCTGCAGAAAGCGGTGGACCTGGCTGCCGAGCTCAAGGGCTGAGGCCGCGTCGATGGCCAGCACGAATTGACGACCATGGCCGTCACCGTAATGATCGACGGGCAGCTCGTTGCCCCCGAGCACGCGCACGTCAGTGTGTTCGATCGCGGCTTCCTGTTTGGAGACTCCGTATTCGAGACGATTCGGACCTATGCGGGGATCCCTTTTGCATTGGACGAACACCTGGCGCGCTTGCAGCGGAGCGCGTCGCTCGTTTACATCCCCATGCCGGTCGGTCCCGCGCAGTTGGCGGCAGAGGTCCGGCAGGCGCTGGCCGCCAGCCTCAACACCGAATCGTACGTGCGCGTGATGGTGACGCGGGGGCAGGGGGACTTCGGGTTGGATCCTGCGCTCGCCGACGTCGCGCTACGGGTGGTCATCGTGCGCCCACTGGTTGCGCTGGCGCCTGAAACCTACCAGCGCGGGGTTTCCGTCGTAACGTTCAAGACGATGCGCCCTTCCGACGCCACCGCCGCCGAAGGCGCGAAGATTGGCAACTACTTGGTAGCGGTCTTGGGAACACGCGCTGCACGGCAGAGTAATGCTCACGAGGCGCTGATCGTCGACGCAGGCGGACGAGTCGTGGAAGGGGCTACCTCGAATGTCTTTCATGTAGTGAAAGGTGAAGTCTTCACGCCGGGGCCGGACTCGGGCATCCTGCTGGGCATCACCCGAGATCGCGCAATCGCTGCAGCCGCCGAACTGGGGCTGACCGTCCGTCACGTTCTCGCGACACCCGAGGAGTTGCTGGCGGCGGACGAGGTGTTCATCTCGTCGAGCATTCGCGAGCTCGTGCCCGTCGTTCAGATCGATGGACGGCCCGTTGCGGGCGGGACGCCTGGTCCTTTAACTAAGCAAATTCACGAAGCTTTCCGAAAACGGATCGCCCTGGAACTGGGGCTCGACGCGGTGCCTTGAGCCTGCGCTCGAGGCACCTTGGGAGACTGACCGGTCAACCCGAGGCAGTGCGAGCGACGATCTCGTCCTCGTCCGGCCTTGTGGCAAGCTCACTCGTCCGCGCACGACGCCCTGCCGGCGTCTGGGAGGCGAGGAAGGATCGTTCAACGCTCGGCGTAGGACACCAAAACCCCTTAGAGTATCCGAAATGAACTTCAAAGCTTTGCTCACTCCACTGACTGTCCTGTTGCTGGCTCCGACCTTGCTCACCAACTGCGTGAAGCGCGATTGCACCGAACAGGAACGTGACGAGGCCGGCGCTGACGACAACGACGATTGCACGCGTTTCGTCCCACTCGTCGTGTTCGACGACGACGACGAGCAGACGGATGTCGAGCCGTGGGAGTCGGGGCAAGAGATCGTGCTGACCGGCGACATTCGCGAGGTCCGGGTGGTGCGGGGGAGCGCCGACGAGGTCGCGTTCGACTGGCATGCCCAGGCCGCTCTCGCGCAGGGACGCGAGAAGAGCGTCGTCGACTCGACCATGGACCACCTCACCGTCGCGCTACGTTCTTCGTCCAGCAAGATCACTTTCGAAGCCGATCGCGGCACCAGTGAGGCAGATCTCGGTGCTGCAGTCGTGGTGAAGCTACCCGATGGGTTCGATGGGCGCCTGTTCATCGACAAGCGCAACGAGCGCGGCGGAGACGTCGACATCGACTACCTCGGGGATGCTTACGAGCTCGAGGTCGACATGAACGATCTGGGCGAAGACCTGACGATCGGTGACGCTTCCAGTCTGCAGCGCGCGATCATCAACACCTCCGGCGACATCGAGATGACGTCCGCGTTCAGCGACGCGCTCGAAGCGGCCGCGATCCACACGGAGTTCGGCGACATCGTCGCCCGTTTCGAGTCTGAGCCGATGAGTCACGCCAAGATCATCAGTGACTTCGGTGATGTCGCCATCGACATCGGCTCGGGTGCCAACTTCACGCTGACCGCAGAGGCTGATACGGTGACGTTCAGTGGGTTGCCCAGCACGTGCTCTCAACGTACCGACTCCGAAACGAGCAAGTCCTTGATGTGCAACGACGGTGATCCGGACGGGTTGACGTTCGAGGTGGAAGCGTCGAGCGAAGTCACCGTGCGGCTGTGATCCGCGACGCAGGCTGAACCGCGTCCGAGCCTGCATGGCTTCGAGGTTCGCCGGACGCCAGCGGGCATTGGAGGGCCGGGCGCCGCCCAAGCTCTCCGCTCAGTCACGGTGCTCAGTCGCCTCGATTCTCTGTTCCAGCGGGCGCCGTCATCCGGCTGGCGGCGCGTTTGCCGGCCGAGGCACGGGGATGTCGAGCTTGCCTCCGCTCTGTGCCATCAGCAGACTGACCGCCTTCTCGAAGAATGCCCTGAGAAAGGGCACGTCGCGTGGCGGAGAGGTGACCAGACCACAACGCTCGACGACTTGAATCGTTGCAGCGACTTTCAACGCCGTGGATTCACCTTCGCGCGCCAGCACACTGATGCCAGCATCTTTCATCCACGTTACCATCTGCTCGCGGTGGTCCGGCGTGAAGTAGCGATCCGTTGCGGCCAGCATCTCTTCTTTGAGCAGCTCGCTGACGACATCTTGGGCTGGGGGTGAATCGGGGTCGAGCTTGCGTCCGACGTTGACCAACATCTCGCGCACGGCGGCCTGGGACGGAAGCCAACCGCGGAACTCCGGGACGTGATGCAGACTTCCAGAGTCCTTGGCGAGTTCGACGGCGTCGTCCTCCGCCAACTCGAACCCCTCGGCGTCGAACGGATGTTCTTGCTCAGCTCCTGGGACGGGAGTGAGCAACGATGCCGCTGCCGAGAACCCCATCGGTTCGGGAACCTTGCGTTCAGCGTGTCTGGCGCGGGCGGAGGCAACCTTGGCGCGCGCCCATTCGAGAGGGACCTTGACAGGATCATAACCTGCGGCAGGCAGTGCCTTGGCGAGGGCTGCGCGCAGCCGCGCCGGGGTCGACTGCAGGTTCTCGACTCGCATCACTCCCTGATCGTCTCGAAGATAGATCATGCAAGCGTCACACGAACCGCCGCTGCGCGGCTTGCTGAACGCGAGGAGCCGCACGCCGGCACCGTCGGGTGAAAGCATCCAGGCTTCGGTCACGCGCGCGTCTTTTGCGGCGAGCGTTGCCTTCTTCCCGACCGTGGGGATCGAGACGCCGCGTGACTTGAGCACGTTCAGCCCCCGGCGCGCGGCTTTGCGCGCCGCTCCCGTTCCCCGCTCGGCGACTTCGTTTACCGCTGCGGCGTTGCCGGCGGCCACCCATCGATCGATCAGCGCCTGCGAGTTGGCTGCGTGCTCCGAGACCGCCTGCAGGGCTGTCTGTGCGGTTGCGGATAGCGTCTGGTCGTCGAATTGCACTGTCGGATTGGTCATGGCGAGTGAGGCCTTATAGCCTGCACGGTGGGCCTCGGTGCAAGCGTGCGATGCGAATCGGTGCGCTCGACGCGGCTACTGTCCACCGCCGGATCCGAGGGTAGGCGGGTGTCGCAGTCGAGGGCTTCGCCCCGCCGACACGCCGGGCTGAGCTGCCTCAATCGGCGAAAAATACACGTGGCCGGTACAAGTCGGCGGGCGCTGGGATTACGGTTCGGGGGCGTGACCGCGCTCGAGAGTTCCGTCGCGTCACCTCGGGTTTGCTGTGAGCACCGAGCGTCGGGGGGCGGTCAGCTCTCCACAGGCGCCTGGTCGTCGAGAACGGCGATCGCGTCGATCTCGACCTTGGCGCCTTTCGGCAGCGCGGCGACGCCGATTGTGGAACGTGCGGGCGGATCGCTGGCGAACACCTCGGCGTAGATCGCGTTGACCGCGTTGAAGTCCGCGAGGTTGGTCAAATAGATGGTCGTTCGAACGACGTGGCTGAAGTTGGCGCCAGCCGCGTCGAGCACAGCCCGAAGGTTGTCGAGCACTCGACGAGTCTGCGCATTGATGTCGCCGGGGACGATCGCGCCCGTGGCCGGATCCAGGGGGATCTGCCCGCTGACGAACAGCAGCGCGCCGCTGCGCACCGCCTGGGAGTAAGGTCCGATCGCGGCGGGGGCCTGGTCGGTGCTGATTGGGCTCTTGCTCATCGGGTACTCCTCGGCAAAGGTCGTGGGAATTTCAACGCGGCGTATCCATGCCCCGGCGGCCGTCGATGGCGCGTCCGAGGGTGATTCGGTCGGCGAATTCGAGATCGCCGCCATGAGGTACCCCGCTGGCGATGCGACTGATGGTCAAGTCGAGGTGCGCAAGTTCGCGGGCCAGAAACAACGCGGTGGCCTCGCCATCCACCGACGGCGGGGTGGCGACGATGATCTCCGTCACGCCGGCCGCGCGAATGCGCTCCTTCAGGCGTTGGATGGGCAGTTCGTCTGGCCCGATACCATCGAGTGGCGACAGGAGCTGTCCCAATACGAAGTATCGCCCGCGCATCGCTCCACTGTTTTCGACGGCGAGCAAGTGCTGAATTTTCGCGACGATGCACAACAGCCGTGGGTCACGTCGATCGTCGCTGCAGACTTTGCATACCGCGCGGCCGTCGGCATCGTACTCCGCGATGTTGCCGCAGTGTTCGCACGTGCCGATTTGCGCATCGAGTTCGCTCAAGGCCTGACCGAGGTCCGTTGCGAGTCCTCGCCCTTCTCCGATGAAGTGCAACGCGAAGCGCTGTGCAGTCTTCTCTCCGACGCCGGGTAGGCGGGCCAACAGGTAGCTCAGATTTCTCAGACGGTCGGGCAACATCTGTGTCGGCTCTCGATCGGGCGATTCTCGTTGAGGGTCAGTGCTTTGCTGTGTGAGTTGTCGGGATCAGTTCTTGGGCAGTTCGATGTTCTTGATGCGAGCGCCGAGGACGCGCACGGCCTCTTGCACCATCGGGTGGTTGCGCGCTTGCGTAATCGCCTCGCGCTGTTCGGTTTGGCGCGCTTGCTTGTCCACCGCAAATACGCTGTTGCCGCTCTGGGGGCCTTGGACCACTTCCGCAACGAACGCCGGCTGTCCGCCGAACAGCGCTCTGGCGGAATCTTCGATCCGTTTGACGATGCCTGGTTCTTTGAGCGCCAGATCGACCATGCTTCCGGGCTGGTAGCGAATGCTCACCGATTGGGCGTCGGCGGCGATCACCTCGGCGTGATCCAAAAACGCGCCGAGCTTCGGATCCGTCGCCCGCAGTGGTTCGACCACGGCGCGCCAGGCCTCGACGGCATTGCCGTCGAGCGGGAGTTTCGTCGGGTTCGACGCTGGTGGCGGACGGACTGACGAACCGTTGGCAGACTGCGCTGCAGCGGTCGAATGTGCAGCGGATGTCTCCCGCCGCTGGGGCGGGGTAGATGGTGCAGGTGAATCCGCTGTCGATGTAGCAGGGGCGGACCGAGGGGGCGTCGATGACGGCGTAGGAGGCCTCACTGCCCCGGGAGCAGCGGGCTGGGTGGAGAGAGTAGGTGGCGCCGAGTTTGGTGGCGCTGAGTTTGGTGGCGCTGAGTTTGGTGGCGCTGAGTTTGGTGGCGCTGAGTTTGGTGGCGGCGCGGTCGATGACGCTGTGCTGGCTGGTGGAGGGCGTTCTGCTGGTGGGGCCGGCTCGTTCGATGCCGCCCTCGGCGCCGGTCGTCCACCACCGGTGCGCTGGGTGACATGGCTCGGTTCAGACTGCGCAGAGGCCTGTTGCGCAGAGGCCTGTTGCGCAGAGGCCTGTTGCGACAGTGCTCGGGCGCCACGATCGGGCGTTCGGGTGCCCGCGCCGGCTCCGTCCCGCGACCGAGATCCGTCCCCACCGCCGCTCGGCGCTCGCCCCCCGGAGTGCAGTCGCTTCTCCAGACGGATCAGGCGCTCGATGAGATCGTCGATTGGAACCAGCGGTGGGCGGCGAGCCAGGCGAACCAGCAGCATCTCCAGGGCGGCCCGTGGTTGTGCGCTGCGAACGACATCGTCGTATCCCTGGGAAAACCCCTGATGCAGGCGCAGTAGGTCATCGACGTCGTGCTGCGCGAGGCGCGCGACGTCAGCGCGCTCACCTTCCGGCAGATCCACCAATTGATCGGCAGCATCGCTCGTAGCCGTGACGACCACGTCGCGCAGCACCATCAGCAGATCGCGGGCGACGTGATTGGTGTCGAAGCCCTGGTTGGCGAGTTGGGCGATGAGCTGCAATGGGGGCCCGGGACGGCCCGCGATGAGTTCTGCCGTCAGGTCGTAGAGGACCTTGCGGCTGGCGACGCCGAGCACCGACGCGACCCCCGTTTCCGTGAGCGTCTCGTCGCTCCACGCGATGACCTGATCGAGCAGACTCATCGCATCGCGCATGCTGCCGGCGGCCTCGCGCGCGAGAATGGCCAACGCCGCTTCTTCTGCTGCGACGCGCTCTTGCTCCAGCACGTAGCGCAGCCGATCCATCAGGAGTCGGGTCGGGATCAGTTTGAAGTCGAAGCGTTGGACACGGCTGAGGATCGTGACCGGTACCTTGTGGACCTCGGTCGTGGCGAAGATGAACTTGACGTGAGGAGGAGGCTCCTCGAGCGTCTTGAGGAACGCGTTCCACGCGCTTTGGGACAGCATGTGGACTTCGTCCACGATGAAGATCTTGTACCGGTCGCGATTGGGTCGGTAGGGCAGCGACTCTTGCAGGCGCCGAACCTCGTCGACGCCGTTGTAGCTCGCACCGTCGATCTCCTGAACGTCGACGTCCTTGCCCTCCGCGATCTCCTTGCACGCTGCGCACTCGAGACAGGGGGTTTTCGTCGGACCATCGGAGGCCAGGCAATTGAGCGCTTTGGCCATGATCCGAGCGCTCGTCGTCTTGCCAACGCCGCGCACGCCGGTGAACAGGAACGCGTGGGCAATGCGTCCGCTCTTGATTGCATTTCCCAGCGTTTCGGAGACGTGATCCTGACCGATCAGGTCCGAAAACGTCATTGGACGCCACTTGCGCGCGAGAACGACGTAGCTCATCTCGAGTGACTCGTTGGCAATCGGTTCGACACGGTCGTGGGATTCGAGGTGTGGATGGGTGCGGCGCGGCTGGTTGCGTGCTGGGCCCAAAGTCGACCACGCACGACGATCAGCTCTTAGCAGATTGCCTCGACGACTCAAAGCCGGCGCTGCGCGCCCCCGAAGTGTGCATTTCCTTGCGTGGGAACGCATCGTCATTGCAACCACTGCCGCGAAGGGTAACGTCTCGCCATGCGACGCTTTTGTCTGTGGACCGCTGCGCTTTTTCTCGGCTCTTGCGCAAAGACCGAGCTGCCCCGCCCGCCCGTTTCGCCCGAGTCGAGGGCCCCCGCCGTGCTGGCCGACCCGCATACGTCCGCGACGGCGTTTTCTGACAGTCCACCTGCGCCCGCTCCCGAGCCGCTCGCCGTGACCATCGAGCCGGCGTCGCGTGAGCGTTCCGTGGTGGGTATCGCGCACTCGGTTTGGGCTTCGTCTTTGAAGCTTCCTGTTTCAGGTCAACGCTCGAGCATGCAAAGCGTGAGCACTCTCCCCGTCCAATGGTCGGCACTGCCGAACGGCGTCGGGTCCGCTTGGCTGCAGTTCGACGATGGCATGCCTCGTCGGGTATCGACGCCGAGCCCGCGCGTCGTCGGCGACTTGCTCACCGAACTGGGGACGCTCGGCGTCGGAGAGCATCGGCTGTCGTGGTTTGCGACCGATTCGTCGGGTCACGTGAGCTTCGACGCGGCTGGCCAACCGTTGATCGACGTCCGAACGGTGGTTGTGGAAGAAGTGGTCGTGGAAGATTCGGCGAAGGCGGGTCTCGCACTTCAGAGGCCTCGTGCTGCTGACTCGACGCCGTCAGGGTCTTGTGCGCCGGCAACGCTGGTGGCGCCACACGGCACGTTCAATGGCGCCGCTGTGCAGGAAATACCGTTGGAGTTCTGGGCCGCTGGTGCGCGTGACGTCACCGTGCGCGGTGAACGGGGGAGGGAGTACAGCGCGTCGCTCACGCCGGGCAGCTACATCCTCCGCGGGTTGAAGGGCGGCGACTACTCGCTTTCCTTGTCGGCGGCGGGGTGCGCCGAGCAGCGCGTGTCCATCACGCTCAATCCCGAGCTCGACGGCGAATCACGACAATGACGACCGTCGACCGCACGCCGTTGGACAGAGCGGGCGTCATCGCGCTGGACGCCCGGCACGTGTGGCATCCGTACACGCCGATGCAGCGTCACTTCGACGAGGGGCCGTCCCTCGTCATCCAGCGAGCGGAGGGGTCGAGGCTGGTGGACGTCGATGGTCGGCAGTACATCGACGGCAATTCCTCCTGGTGGACCGCGTTGCTCGGACACAACCACCCGCGACTGGTCGCGACGTTGACCGCGCAGGCTCAGCAACTGTGTCACGTCGCATTGGCGGGGATCACTCACGAACCGGTGGCCAGGCTTGCCGCTGAGTTGTGCGCTGTGGCGCCGTCGGGGCTCGAGCGGGTGTTCTTCAGTGACGACGGCTCGACGGCGGTCGAAGTGGCGATCAAGATGACTGCCCAGTATTGGGCGCAAAACGGCAAACCGCGCCGGCAGCGATTGGTCGCGTTAGGCAGCGCCTTTCACGGCGAGACTCTGGGTGCAACGGCGTTGGGCGGCGTGGAGGTCTTCAGAAAGCCGTTTCGCGGACTGTTGATGGACTGTACGCATTTGTCCGTTACCCCGGGCGCCGAAACGCGCGCCGCCGAGGAGTTGCAGCGCATGCTGTCGAACGGGCGGGACGAAATCGCTGCCGTCGTCGTCGAACCGATGGTGCAGGGCGCGGGCGGGATGCGCATCTACGACCCCGAGCTGTTGCGGAGCATTCGCCAATCGACGCGAGAGCACGACGTGTTCTTGGTCGTCGACGAGGTGTTCACTGGTTACGGTCGCACGGGGCCGATGTGGGCGTGCGAGCACGCGGGCATCAGTCCGGACGTGTTGTGCGTGGCCAAGGGCTTCACAGCAGGGATTTTGCCGATGGCTGCGACGCTCTGCACGCAGCGCATTTTCGAGGGGTTTCTCGGCGATGCCGATCGGGCCTTGTACTACGGACACACCTATTGCGGACACGCCCTGGGCGCTGCCGTGGCGAGAGAAGTGCTGAAGGTGTACGACGAGGAGGCGATTCTCGAAAACGCAAAGCCCAAGGCCGCGCGCCTGGCTGCCGCCTTCCAGCGCTTCGGGCAGATGCCGGGTGTATCCAACCCGCGTTCGATCGGCATGATCGGCGCGGTGAACGTTGCCGGCGCCAGTGGTTATCTCCAACGCACCGGCGCTGCCGTCTGTGCCGAAGCCATCCGGCTCGGCGTGTACTTGCGGCCCCTGGGCGACGTCGTGTACGTCGCGCCGCCCTTGAACATACCCGATGACGACCTCGACTCCCTGCTCGGCGTCGTCGAGCGAGCGCTGGCCGTCGCCGCAGACTGAGCCGTTTCGCCGGCGGGGTCGTCGATTGTCAGTTCGACAACGTCATTGGGGGCACGCCGTCGCCGGTCTCCGCACCGGACAGACGAACAGCAAACTGGTCATTCGCCCAGTCTTTCGGTGGCCCGGTCGTGCCATTTGGACGGGGAATAGAACTTCTGTCACAACCGTTGCCGAATTGGCAGACATGACGACGACTGATCAGACCCAACCCGCTGACTCGACTCCGATCACCGTGCTCGTCGTGGACGACGAGGCGAGCAACGTCACCTCGCTCGAGAAGATCTTCGCTCGGGAGGGCATGCGCGTGCTGAGCGCCGAAAATGCCAAGCGGGCGCTCGAGTTGGTGCGCAGTCACCGCGTCCAGGTAGTGCTGACCGACCTGATGATGCCCGGTATCACCGGCACCGAGTTGCTCAAGGCAGTCAAAGAGGTGTCGCCGGACACCGAGGTCGTGCTGATGACCGCCTACGGCACGGTCGAGAACGCCGTTCAGGCGATGCGCGAGGGGGCCTACGACTTCGTGGAGAAGCCCCTCCAGCGCATGAACATCGTCAAGAGTGTGCGCAAGGCAGCCGAGCGGCATTCGCTGATCGCGGAGAACCGCTCGTTGCGTCAAGAGCTCCGACTGCTGACGAAGCGCGAAATCATCGGGCAAAGCAGCAGCTTGCGGCGGACCCTGGAGATCGCGACTCAGGCCGCGCCGTCGAGCGCGACCGTGCTGATTCTCGGCGAGAGCGGTACGGGCAAGGAGCTGCTGGCCCGCTACATTCACGGCAAGAGCGCGCGCACCAGCGGCCCGTTCGTGGCGGTCAATTGCTCGGCGATACCCGAAAGCATCTTGGAGGCTGAGCTCTTCGGCCACGAGCGAGGGTCGTTCACCGGCGCGGTGGGGCGACGCGACGGCCGCTTTGCCAAGGCCAAGGGCGGCACGCTTTTCTTGGATGAAATCGGGGAGCTGACGCCCACCGTTCAAGTGAAGCTGCTGCGCGTGCTGCAGGAGGGTGAGTACGAGCCGATCGGCGGCGATAC
>QJWJ01000154.1 GCA_003235365.1 Deltaproteobacteria bacterium | reverse complement strand
CGACTTCGTGTTGCCAGATGGTGACGGTGTGTCGCTGTGCAGAGAGATCAAACGACTGAAACCCAAGGCAAGAAGGATCGCCTACACGGGTGCTGATGACGGTTCAATCCCACCGGGTCTGTTCCATGCCATCATCAACAAGCCGGGAACCACGTCCCAGTTCCGCGACGTATTGGCGTTGCCGAATGCCGCCGAATGACTCAACCAGGGGGACGAGAAACAACCCAATGCCAGACACGCCATCCCCCGACACTGTCGCCAGCTCCGTTCATGCGCAATCCGTGAGCCTTCCTCCAGACCGCGTCGACCACGTCGACAGCGCGCTCGTTGAGGCCCGTAAGCACCCTTTGGGTGACGAGGCCGACAAGACCCTGGAGTGGCTCCAAAACGAGGTCCTGCGCATGCGTGCGCGCCAGGAACAGTGGGAGGAGGGAACGGGTCGCCACCCGCAGCCCATCAACATCACGCTGGAGACCCGGCGCAACGACTCGAGTCCGCCGTCCAGTACGCGAGACCGATTCAAGTCGATCCTGCGTCGCCGTGGCGTTATCGCTCTGGTTGGTCTGCTGCTCTCCGGAGGCGGCGGCAACATCGTGACCGAGGGGCGACTGTGGGAGGCAAGCTGGGCTGGGATGCACGCTGGGATACACGCGTTTTTTGACACGCTGTCTGGTCAGCATGAGCGTGAACGGCAACGCCCTCCGCCGCCTCCGCCTCCACATGGTCCGCGTGATGGCGAATGAAACCATCGGTAAAGAGCACGAACTACTAATCTGACAGAAACTAGCACATGGCTAGTACTCGCCCCGTCGGCTCACGCTGGCGGGGTTTTTTCGCGTCTTCAGTCGTCAACCAGCTCGTACAGCTCCGCGAATCGCTCTTGCGTCATAGCGTACCTGTCGCTTTCATCCAGCACACTGCGCACAACCCAATCGCCAACCGCGTGCCTGGTCTCGCCTTCCTTGGTGTATACCACGCCAGGAAACTTCGCTTGCTCCGCGTAAACGAGTGCCGTCTTTCGATACTCGCATGGACCAACTTGTTCGTAGGTTTGAGCGAACGATTCCGAGTTCACTGTGTACGTGTCGAACGGAGACTGAACCAACCAGTCACCCTCCTTTGCCTCCTGTGATCCGCCGAATTTTGAGTAGTACATGAGCGCGGAGTCCAGTTTGATCTGGATTGCGTAAATGGTTCCCTTGCGTCTGTATTTGTTCATTGTTTCTGCCTTTTTTCGATCACTTGAGCCGCATCAAATAGATGCCGTTTCCCTTGATGAATCCACACCCTGACGGAAGCTTGATCAGGCGCATGTCTCCGCCCAGCGCTTCATCTTCTACGATCCGCATGCCTGTCGAGCTTTTTTCAGCGCGGAACACTTCAAGCTGCTCCGACTCGTTGAGGCATACACAAATGCCGTTGTCCAGAACGACGAAGTTGACGGAAGCGATGTGGACGTCATTCACGATTCGGTGATCGTGCGTCGACATCGACTTGTCAAACCTGAAAACGTGCCTCGCGTAGGTTCCGTTTGCTGCCGTGATTGCCATCAGCACTCCACCAGAAAACATCGCGTCAACAAGCCGCAATCCTTCGAGCTCACGAATCCTGATCTGGTGGCCTTGGTTTGGCGCAGGAAACAACGAAACCCATGTAGATCCTAGCATGTTTTGCACGGCGCATCCGTCAAACAGCTGAGTCGACGACTCCGTCACCTGTGCAAGCGGTCGCAGCGCAACCGTCGTGATGCCTTGCGGCGTTTCGATGATGTCGACCTGCGAGATTTCATGACGCGTTCTGATGAGCACGCGCCCATCGACTACTCGCGCGTCGCAGAACTTGGTTGGCATTGATACTGAACCGTGCTTCTTGCGCTCTATTGGATAGACTACTCCCGAGTCGATTCTGAATGGCAACAAATGCTTCGCCGAGAACCCAAGAAGCTTCGTTCCGGATCCATCGGAACGCTTACCGTCAATGTAGACGCTCGTGTCGGTTGACGCTAGCCAGTGCCCTCCTGATGTCGTGAGAACGCGAACTGGTCCGTCAAGTACTGCGAGTTCTGTGATGGTAATTGTGGCCCCAGAAGCGGGCTGATCGGTCGCTTGCATGACGACGGCAACGTGACACAGGCCATCCGGAGGAGCGCTGCGATCGCCACGTTCCAGCACGTTCGTCAACCAATTGCGATACAAGCTTGGGATGACGCTGAACGGCATGCATGCACCGGGCAATCGCGCGCCTTTGCCGAATGCAGACAGGTTGCGACGCATCCGGTATTCAAGGCGCTCGGCCGCCGGCACCGACTTCACCTCTTCATGAGCTCCCTTGTATGGATGCAGGCCGATGTAAAGCTGAAACGCGAGCACCGCGAACGAGAACCAATCGGACGACTCTGAGAAATCATTTGGTTCAACCGACCAGTCACGAACTGACGGCATGATTGCGTTCGCTCGGTACGTGCGCGTTTGGTAGCTATCTACATCGATGAGTGCGAGCTTGTCACCAACGACCAGCACGTTGAACTCGTTGAGGTCGACGATCAACACGCCTGAACTGTGCACCGACTGCACGTCTTTTTGCAGCCGCGTCACGAACTCGTGCATGTCACTTGGGTTGATCCCATTGCGTTCACGGTAGGCGCGCGGAAACAGCTGGCAGATGGTCACAGAACTGGCGACGTGGCGCATGCTGTATCCAATCGGCGACATCTTCTTTGGGTCAAGCAACAGTGACTGGGGGCGAATCACATTGTTGTTTGCAATCGCGCCAAGCTCAGTAATCTTGCCTTCCGGAATCGCGTCAGCTGGGTTCTCGTAGATCTTGTACGCAACTCCGTCGCGCGCGTAGACGGAAGCCTGCCCCCCGGCACCAACGAAGTGGGTTTTTCCGAGGGACACGTCCCCTTTTCCTTTGACCAGTACCTTCACGGCACATCACCGTAGTAGATGCCAGCAACACTGAAGTCGTCGGTGCATGTCCAGCCTTTTTCAGCGCAGAAGCGGCTCAGAAACGATCCACATCGGCGCTGAATGAAGCTGCCAACCATACCGCCTTTGAACGCGAACAACTGGTCGATCACCAGCTCAGCCTGAACCTGCTGCCCATCGCTATCCCTGAAGCTGTCGACGCCGTCGGACATGACTAGCGTAAGATCGAACTCTTTCGTGTCTGTCAGGTATGTGTCGAACCACTTGTCATCCGACACAGTTGCAGAGAAAACGCGTCCGCCGTCGCATTCCCACGACTCCGTTTGGCCTAGAGAAAAGTAGTTGGCGCGGTTTCTTGGGTTAAGCAGATAGCTCAGATACTGAGGCGCATTCTGACTATACCGCTTCACCGTGTAGACGACGCTTCCGTCTGACCGCCGGCGAGACACAATCGCACCGTCGCCAGCCATCATGATTGTTGCCTTCGATGGATCGCTCGTGTCCAACTCGGCAACAATCAGTGTGGCGTCCAGCGACGCGACTGGAGCACCAATGAGCTCGGCAGCCATGTTGGCGCGCCAAATAATTGACGAATCGAAGTTCTTTGCTGCCATCCTGGCAAGGATTCTAGCGCCGACATCAGTATGCGGAGAGCCTGGGTCTGCGGCCATCGGCTTGCCAGAGCAGCCATCACTCACGATCGCGAACTCGACCGATCCCCGCCTGCCAGCTATCGCGTAGTCCTGGCAGACGGAGTGGGTGGAGCCGATCCTATAAAAAGCATCGACTGCCATGGCCTAGAACGCCAGCGGCTGGCTTGCTCCGCTTGAACCGAGTGAACTTGACTGACTCGACACGCTTTTGCTGATGAATCCAGCGATCTTCGCTAGAGTCTGCGGGCTCGCGTCCTTCGTTTCGACGTACTGGTCGATTCCTGCGTCCTGTTGAAACTTGGTCAACGAACTGCTGACAGTTGGGTCTTTGACGTTCACGCCAATGAGGATCGTCAGCACCGACTCAAGCGATTCCTGCTGTTTCGCTTTCGCGACGATGTCGCGAACTCCCTGCGCCGTGTGTTTTGAGTGGTTGTTCATACCGTCCGTGATGACGACGGCGATGCCGTTGGCTGTGTAGTCGCTGTCCTGCAGGTCCTTCCCGTATGCCGCCATTGACCCAACCAAATCGACGGTCGCGTCGAACAGCGCAGTCATTCCTCCGGGTCGGATTGTCCCGTCGTAGGATCCAAGAGGGCACTGCGCGAGCTCTCGGTATCCGT
>QJWJ01000475.1 GCA_003235365.1 Deltaproteobacteria bacterium | reverse complement strand
GCTCACCAGCACCGGCGTCGAGCTGCTCGCTTCTACCATGTTGGGGCCGGTCGAACTGGGCGGCGACGCCACTCTCCAGACCGTGGATCTGACCGATCCCACCGCCGGAGTTACCAATCAACCGGAGAATCTTCCCGAGGTCTTTGGCAGCGTGCACGCCGCCGTGCCGTTGCCGTTGCAGGTGCGCGGCTTCGCCGAAATGCGCCACACCGGCAAGCAGTACTGCATCAGCCCGAGCACCGGTGAAGATGTGGAGCTGAAGGCGGGCACCATAGTCAACGCCAACGTCGCCCGCAGCTGGCCCCTCCGTTCCGGCGGCGGCCTGGTGCGCAACCTCGAGGCGAGTGTGGCGGTGGACAACATCGGAGACGCTGCTTTGTACGATCAATGCGGACTGCCCAGACCCGGACGGCTGATGCGGTTTCAGATGAAGGTCTATTGAGGGCCGGGTAGGAGGGCACCCGCTCCGCGCCCACGCGCTGGGCGGGAGCAGGTGGTTGAAGCGTGAATGGCGGGCCGCGAGCGCGTTCGCGGTGTGATCGTCGCCTACGTGGTCGTTAGAGCACCGCGCGGGCGATGTTGCTGGCCGGGCTTTCACCGGCCGAGTTCACCGCGATAACGCGGTACTCGTACTCGATGCCGGTACCCTGGCCGTTCAGAGTGATCTCGCTATCTACCGACATGCCGATGTCGGCCCAGTCGCCACCTTCCCGATTGCGGCGTTGGACTTTGTAGGCCGCCACCTGGCCTCCCTCCATCGGCTCCTTCCAGTCGAGGTAGACCCAGTTCGGCCCCTCGCGAATGATCTCGAGGGTGCGGGCTTGGCCCGGCGGCTCCGTGACGGTCTGGGTCCGCGAGCGACGTCCGCCCCAACCGAGCAGTTGGAGCTTGCCGTCGTTCGCGCGGGTGTGGTTCTCCGCATAGCGCAGCACGGACCTGGACATGTCCGTGATCGTCGCGAGGGATTCGTCCTTGGCGGAGGTTGCCTGCAGCGCGGCGGCGCGACTCATGATCTGCGCCTCGCGGTTGCCGTCGTGCTCGTCCAAGACCTTTTCGAAGTCTTCCGACGAATACGGCGGCGCCGGAAACTCTTCGGGGTTCGCAGCCAAGCCGGCCGCAATGTCGTTTGCGAGCCGCAGGATGTCCGGCTCGCGATAGGGAAACCGCATGATGAATGACCTTCCTTTCGTTGGTTGCGACGTGTGGATTGTGATTTGTCGAGCCGCTCGCGGGTGGCGGGCGGGGCATGACTTGGGGTGGGCCGTCTGACGCTTCTCTCAGCTCACCTTCGAGCTCAGGGGCGTTCCCTGATGCATCGGTCGCCGACCATGACGCTCGCGGCGGCGTTCCCGAACGCTGGATGGGGCTGGTCGAAGCGTGGGGGAACTCGATACAAGCCTGAGCGAGCGATCTCGAAGCGTGACGCGTCGACCCTGAAGCTTCAGGCAGCGGGGTTGAAGCGTGAGGGACGACGCCTGAAGCGTGAGGGACGGCACCTGAAGCGTGAGGGTCGACGCCTGAAGCGTGAGGGACGACGCCTGAAGCGTGAGGGACGACGCCTGAAGCGTGAGGGACGGCACCTGAAGCGTCAGGGTCGACGCATGAAGCGTGAGGGATGGCACCTGAAGCGTCAGGGTCGGCACCTGAAGCGTGAGACAAGGCATCTGAAACGCCGCCCGCCACGCGTAACTCGATATCCCACAATTCCTTACGGTAACTGACCCGCACGGGCGCTTCTCCTGGTGAACGATTTGGTCTCGAGGACTCGGCCCAGGCGGGCCGCGGGCTGCCGGCTGACAGCGAGGGTGTCCCTACTTATATAAGACGTAAGGGTGTTGCACTTTGGGGGTTAATAGATTGTGGCGAAAGGAGTTACGGAGTGGGCTCTCCGGCAGAGCGAACGTGTTTCAGGGGACCTACTTTGTGCGGGTCAGAGGAGTCGAGCACGTGGCCGAGTAGGGCTCTCAGTTTCTTGCGGGCGCGGTTGATGTGGCTCTTCACCGTGCCGGCGGGCATGCGCAATTCTCTGGCGATCTCGTCATACGAGCGCTGCTGGAGGACGTGCATTTCGACGCACTTGCGGGGCATGGGTTTGAGCCGGCTCAAGGCGTCTTCGACGGCGGCGCGCAGTGCAGGTGTACCGGGGTCCGGCGTCCGCCAGTGGAAGGGGCGGGGCGCTTCGATGTCGACCAGGTCGATCGACACGCGATGGGGCAAGCTCACAGAGTCGGGCGGCCGGCTCCGGACGTAGTCGATGGCCGTGTGGTACGCGATCGTGGTAATCCACGACACGAAGCTGTTTTCGGGGCGGTAGTTTTCCAGGAACATCGCGGCCTTGAAGAAGGTGTCCTGAGCGAGTTGCTCCACGTGCTCTTCAGTACCGACCTGTAGACCGATGATCCAACGGACCCGCTCCTTGTGTCTCTCGACCAGCTCGAGCCACGCGCCCTCTTGGCGCTCGAGGGCGAGGGCGACGACTTCCTGGTCGGACAGGTGGGAAAGGTCTGGACGTGGTCCCATGCCGCATCAATAGGTCGCGGCGCGCGCCCGGTTTCAAGGTGTGGGGACGCGCGAGCCGCTCGCGGTTTTTACGTCACAGCAGCAACACTATGGTACGCCGGCCTTGGTGAGGCCGCGTACACTTTGGCACATGTCGCTGTTGGCGGATTTGCGGCGGGCGCTACGCCTGCGCCATTACAGCCGGCGGACGGAACAGGCGTACGTGCGGTGGGTCCGTCGTTTCATCGAGTTTCACGACCGGCGTCATCCGAGAACGCTCGGCGCTCCAGAGGTCACGAGTTTCCTTACGCATCTCGCCGTTCGGCGTCGAGTGAGTGCCGCCACGCAGAACCAGGCTCTTCACGCGCTAGTGTTCTATTATCGCCACGTGCTCGGTGAGCCCGTCGGATGGCTGGACGGACTCGTGAGAGCCACTCAGCGCCGGCGGCTGCCGGTCGTTCTGACGCAGGGAGAGGTTCACAGGGTGCTCGCCCGGCTGCGCGGCACTCCGAGGCTCGTTGCCTGGTTGTTATATGGTGCGGGCCTACGGCTCGGTGAAGCGCTGCCACTTCGCGTCAAAGACGTCGAGTTCGACCGTCGCAGAATCGTCGTTCGCGAGGCGAAGGGTGGCCGTGATCGCGTGACGACGCTGCCGGCCATCGTCGTGCCGGACTTGCAGCGTCACCTGTATGGGGTAGAGCAGCAGTTCCGTCGCGACCTGCGTCATCCCGCGTTCGGGGTGCCACTGCCGAGTGCTCTTGCCGAGAAGTATCCTCAGGCGCACAGACAATGGGTTTGGCAATGGTTTTTTCCGGCCACGCGCACGTACGTGGACCAACGAACGGCCAGGCGCCACCGACACCACTTTCATCACAGTGCCGTGCAGCGTGCCTTTCATGCAGCCGTGCTGGAGGCCGGCCTATCGAAGCGCGCCACATGCCATTCGCTGAGGCACTCCTTTGCGACCCACCTACTCGAGCAGGGCCACGACATCCGGACAGTGCAGGAGCTCCTCGGCCACCGAGACGTGCGCACGACGATGATCTACACACACGTACTCAACCGACCCGGCCTCGGTGTCCGGAGCCCGGCCGACTTCATGACCGAGGCGTCTCAGATCTGAGTTCTGGTGGCAATCGTGTTACATCGCTTGACGCTCGCAGCATAACACACAGACCTGCAACGGCCCCAAAGTCCTAACCCTGTGCCCGCCGGGCATTTGCCGAGACAAACCACTTGCAGTCCGTTGCTATGTCGCGAGACTGGTGTAGCATATGGAGATATGTCGAACAACAGAAGTAGTAGTTAGGCAGCTTGCACACGGTACCTACTGGTAGTCCACATGATCCAGTATCTCAAACGAAATCCGATCAAGGTCATTGCGTGGCTCCAAATTTGGGGCGCGGCGACAGGAACGTGGACCGTTTTTCAGGCGGTCGGCCGCGGTTTGGGTTCGATCGGCGTGGCGTGGCTCGTGGTGGTAGGGTCATGCATGATCGTCTACACCATGGCCGGGGTGGGCGGCGTGTGGCTCCTGCGTGCCGATCGACGGGGAGAACGTTTGACTGCATTGGTGCAGATTCCGCAGATCTTTGCCTTGGGCAATCAGCACTTTTCGTACACGTTCGTATCTGGGGCCTTCGCCACTTTCTATTTCAGCGGCTGGGACATCGGGGCAACCGCTGGGCTTGCTAGCAAGTTCTCTATCTTCGTAGG
>QJWJ01000257.1 GCA_003235365.1 Deltaproteobacteria bacterium | reverse complement strand
GAATGCAGAGGGAGCGGTCGAAGCCGCGCTCGTCGGCGCCCTGAAGATCGAGGGGGGAGGCATCGAGCTAACGGGTACCGGTCATTTCGCGGGGCAGCCCGTCGAAGTGTTCCTGATGAGCGACGGCGAACACTACGAGTTTGGGGACCCGCGCTCGAGCCAAAGCCTTACGGAACCTGCCCACCTTCGCGAAGCCTTGTTGATCGGCTTCACTCGCATGGGCATTCTCCACAATCTTGCTCGGCTGACCGGCGGCGAAACCCCCGATCACGCGGATGGAGGCGTCCGCGAATGGGTGACCGTCGACTCCGTGCTCGTGGATCCCACCGACTCAGCGGCCATATCGTTCGGCCTTACTGTCGCCGGAACGCGTGCCGGGGTTGCGTCGCTTCACATCGGCACGACCGGGCTGCCTGTGATGCGGCGCCAGACGGTCGCATTCCCATCGGGCGATATGCGGGTTGAAGAACGCTACTCCACAGTGACGATTCGTCCCCAGTGACCTTGACAGCATCCGTCAGTTACACGCTCGGTTTGCCGTTCTTCCGGAAACACCTTCCCTGGTGAAACACCCTCCCACATCGACCGTATTGAAGACGTAACCGACCAAACGAGCCCCGTGTTCAATCCGTTCGGCAGTCTCAGTCGCAGCACCGCGCTGGCGTGCGCGTTGTCCGCATTCTCCCTGAGCGCGGCAGCGCAGTCGCGACAACCATTCGACGCACGCGCGTACAGCGACATGGTAACAGCGGAGTTGGTGCAGTTGGCTCGCGCGCGGCACGAGACGCGATCACTCGAGCTGGCGGGTTACCGGGCCAGGGTGCACACGCTGGTGGAGGGCAGGATCGCGACGAGCCGGTTCGCGCCGGGCGCGACCGTGTTCAGGTACGAAACCGCGGCGCGGGTTCACTGGGCCCGCTCGCATGAAGTGAGAGTGGACATCGAAGGCGCGCGCATGGCGAGCATGCGCATGCCCGGTTTCGGACGCGACCAGGCCGCCGCGTTCTACAAAGACATCTTCGGGAGCGAGCCCTGGTTCATTCCGTCGTCGATGGGAGATCGTATCGAGATCATGGGCCTGCCGGATCGGGACGCGCTCCATCCACTGGCCCGCGATGCCGCGCGGTTCTACCACTACGAGATCCGTGACTCGCTCAGAATCGCAACCGCGGACCGGACCGTGCGCGCGATCATGATCGCGGTCGAGCCGCGCGATCCACCGAACCTCGAAGGCCTCGAACGATTCTCCTGGGACAACGAGAGACGAGTCCGCAACATCCGTACGGAGCTGCCGACGCTCATGGTCGGGCGTCTCTGGGTCGATGCCGACAGCCTGGACGTGGTGCGACTCACGGCATCGTTCGTGGGCGACGGCATCTGGGAGGACGACGACGATACGCCGCAACTCGTGCGGCTCGAGGCCGACATCGAGTACAGCCTGCATCAGAATCGGTACTGGTTGCCGTTGCGTCAGATCCTGTCGCTCAACTGGGTGTTCAAGTACCTACCCGGCTTCGATCTGCCGGGCGAAGCCGTCACCACGTTCAGCGACTTCGAGTTGGATCTGGCGCATTCCGAGGTCGCGTTCAAGCAGCAGCCGCTGCCGCCGGGCACGACGGGCAACCGTTTCGGCTCTTGGGACTGTCCCGACGCCTGGGAGTTCGAACGTCGCCCCACGGACACCGGGAGGTGCGGCTCTCGTCCAACGTCGATGGTCGGCACCGCACATGACGGCACCAGGTGGGAGATCAATCTTCCCACCCTCGACTCGCTGGAGAGTTACGATTTCGCCGGCGCATGGAATGACGACACGCAGGTTGCGAGCACACTGTTGACGAGCCGGCTGAACGAGATGGCGGCCGTGTCGGAGACGGGCACCGCACGCCAGAATCTCGAGCAGCGGTTCGCCAATGAGAAATGGCGTCACGTCTACGACTTGCCGCGCTACAACCGCGTGCAGGGAACGTCGCTGGGAGGCGGCTTCGATGTTCCTCTGTGGTCCGCCTTTACCACGTTGCGGCTCGACGCGCGATACGGGCTCGGCGATCGGCGGCTCCTGGGCGGCGGCTCTTGGCGGCGTGATGCGCCGACAGGGCGACTCGACATCATGGCGTATCGAGCGGTGCGAGATGTGGAGCCGTGGACCGACGGCACGGGGCTGGGAAATTCCTTGAAGGCTCTGGCACTGGGCCACGACGATGCCGACTACTACCTGGCGGCGTTCGGCGGGGGCGTCACATATCAAAGTCGCACGGGATGGTTTCGAGACGGCCGAGTGGAGTTGGCGTACGAACGACAGGAGTCGATGTCGAATCAGAGCTCGTCGACGTTCGGCAGGAGCTTCCAACCCAATCCATCGATCGCCGAAGGAGATTACGTCCACGCCGCCCTGGCCAAGACCTGGACCATCGGCTTTGCCGCCGGCACGCGTCTCACGCTCGGAGTGGACGGTCTCGTGTCGCGTGACAGTTTGTCGGCCCGCTTCTGGGGTGCCGCGCGGCTGCCATACCACGACGGCAAGCTGATCGCGGCGCTCGGAGTGCGTGGTGGAGTGGTCGCGGGAAACGACCTGCCGCAGACTCGCTTCCGCGTGGGCGGACCCTCAACCGTGCGGGGCTACGTCTACGGTACTGCAGCGGGACGATCCTTCTGGTCGGCCCGCAGCGATCTCGAGATCGCAGTCAGCCAGTGGTGGTCGCCTCTCGTGTTCGTCGATGCGGGCAACGTCGATTTCTCCGGCACTCCGCTGCTCGGTGTTGGCGGCGGAGTTTCGCTGCTCTCTGGTTGGGTCAAGGCGGAGCTCGCAAAGGGCGTGACCAACGACGGCATACTGCGGTTCGACATCTACGCGCAGCTTCCGATAAACTAGAATAGGAACAGTGCGCGCCGCTCCAGGTTGCGCACATTGACTTCGCCCCGATCTGCCCGTAGCATTGGCGGTCGCCCTCAGGTAGGTAGCCAGTGCTGCGGAAGGCCTCCGGTGTTGGGATCGGAGCCACCGCCTGCCTGTGGTTCTTCGCACCTCCTTCGTCCGTCCCGACATCTCGCTCGGAGAGGTCCCAATGAAACGACGCACTTTCGTCAGCTCCTCTTTCGCCGCGGCGATGGGCGCTACGATCCCGGTCGCCTGGCTGCCTGCACGAGACCGACTCGCTCGACAGGGTGGCGACGTTGCCGCCGTAACTGGCGATGGGAGAGAGATTACTCTCCCCGCCAGCTCCATAATGGAACTCGACTCGCTCATGCGGGGCGGCGTATTGCTGGCCCAGGACGACGGGTACGACGAAGCGCGTCGGGTCCTCAATCCTTCGTTCGACAAGTACCCGGCTCTGATCGCCCAGGTAACCGGCACCGCGGATGTTCGCCTCGCCGTCGACTTTGCGCGCGAGCACAGTCTGTTGCTCGCGGTGAAGTGCGGCGGGCACAGCGCCTCCGGCAAGTCTACCTGTGACCGCGGCATGATGATCGATCTCTCACGCTTCCGTAGTGTTCGAGTGGATCCGGCCGCAAGACGTGCGTGGGTAACCGGTGGCAGCTTGCTCGGGCGGCTCGATCACGAGGCGATGTCACAAGGCTTGGTGACTCCCATGGGTACAGTGTCGCACACGGGGGTTGGCGGTTTGGTCACCGGCGGCGGGTTCGGGCGTGTCGCGAGAAAGTTCGGTCTGGCGGTCGACAACCTCACTGCTGTCGACGTCGTGTCAGCAGACGGGCAGTTCCGTAGAGCCAACCCAGAGGTGCATCCCGACTTGTTCTGGGGCGTGCGCGGCGGGGGCGGCAACTTCGGGATCGTGACTTCGTTCGAGTTCCAGCTCCATCCGATGCAGCGCCGGGTGGTTGGAGGACTGATGATGTTTCCGATCGCGCGAGCCAGAGATGTACTGCAACTCTACGCGGACTACGGTCCCGAGGCACCCGACGAACTGGCTCTGGATTTCGGATTGTTGCTGCCGCCCGGCGGCGCACCCGGCGTGGCAGGATTCTCCGTGTGTTATTGCGGTGCCCAAGAGGAGGCAGATCGCGTGCTTGCTCCCGTGCGGCAGTTGGGAACCCCGGTCATGGACAACGTCCAACCGATCGAGTATGTCGACCTGCAGCGATCGGGGGACATCGATGATCCCAGGGCACGTGCCAGCTATCTGAAGAGCGGGTTCATTCCTGCAATGTCAGCCGATCTCATCACCGCGATCGTGGACGGTATCGAAGCACATCCGTCGCGCTCCAC
>QJWJ01000526.1 GCA_003235365.1 Deltaproteobacteria bacterium | reverse complement strand
GAGCCTGCTCGCTCGACAACGCGACCTACGCTCACCGTCGCGGCGTACACTACCTCTTCGGACTCAAAGGCTCGCAGCCCTCGCTGCTCGCAGAGGCGGTACGTTGTTTGGGCCAGTTCGATGCGCCACACGCTGCAGCGGCGAGCGAAGATCTGGTCAAGGGACGGCGCGTCGTGCGGCGAGTGTACGTCGCAGACGCTTCGAAAAGCTTCGCTGCCGCTGACGGGTGGGAACACTTGCGCACCGTCGTGCGGGTACGAGCCGAAACGCCCGACGAATTGGGGCGCAGCGTCGGCAACGAGAACCGCTACTTCATTTCCAGCTTGCCTGCGGCTCGGCTCAGCGCCGAACAGTGGCCGTTGCTCGTGCGACTGCACTGGGGCGTGGAAACGGCCCACCAGGTACTAGACGTTTCATTCGAGGAGGACGACCACCCCTGGGTAACATCCAACCCTCGAACGGCTCTCGTGATCGCAGTGTTGCGCAGAGTGGTTTGCACCCTACTGTCGCTCTTTCGCAGCGTCACCCAGCGCTCCAGCGAACGTCGGGCCATTCCCTGGAAGCGACTGCTAGCGGACATTTTCCTCGTGCTCGTCAGAACAACACACGAACAGCTCGACGGAAAGGAGCCGCTCCGGGCTCACCCCTCATGAGGGCGCGCTCGCTGCCGGATTCAGAAGGCTGACGCCGAAATACGACACGACATAGCCGCAGGGCACCGCGAAGCCGAGTCCGCGCACTGCGCCAGCAGCGCGGCCCGCTCCCCATTACCGAGCCCGAAGCCGGTCCCGAAACCGACACCACACCCGAACCCGAACCCGGGGCAGGGAACTGCGCGCAGCCACGCGCCAAGCGATCACCGATCGATGCTGCGATGTGGCTTGCCTGAGTCCCGGATCGGGGGGCATGTGCCGTACGCAGAGTAAGAGGTGCTCCCCCGAGTTGAAACTGGCCGACCAGGCCCCGGTCGGCACCGGGAGAGAGATTCAACTCTTACACAGCCCGTCGGGGCGGTGTACGCGGGGAGTTTCAACTCGAAAAACGCGAACACCTGGGGCGGTGCAGAGAGTTTCAACTCGCAAACAGCCCGTCGGGCGGTGTCTGTGGGGAGTTCTAACTCGAAAAGTGCGAACACCTGAGGCGGTGCGGAGAGTTTCAACTCGAAAAGGGCCCGTCAGGCGGTGTTTGCGGGAGTTTCAACTCCAAAAGAGCCCGCCGGGCGGAGGCGTCGAGGAGTTTCAACTCAAAAAACGCGAACACTGGGGCGGTGCGGAGAGTTTCAACTCGAAGATGGGCACTCGGCGGCAACGCCGGCGAGTTTGAAACCCGACGCCGCGTGTCCGGACGTGGCAGGGGGCATGGCGCGGCTCGATCGGTGGTCAACGCGAGGCAGGTAGCCCGGTCTTGGCGACCTTCGCGCCTCGATGAGCGAGGATCCCGCCACTGTACGGGGGCGCGGTCACTTGCCCCCCGACCGCCCACTGCCCCCCGTCGGAATCGACGAACACGGCGTGGTAGTCGCGTGGCGTGAAGGGGACGTCGAGCACTTCTTGCCACTCCCCCTCGACGCGTTCGTAGATGAACCCTCCAAATCCGCCGGCAATCGCATCGCCGTTGGGCTGGACCCAAATGCCGTTCATTTGAGGCATGGCGTCGGGTGTGACGTCGACCAGCTCATCACCGTCGAACTCGACGAGCAGCCCGCTGACACTGCCACCGACGGCAGCAACGTAGTCGTCATTGCCGTGTACGGTAAACAGGCGTCGCCCCGTCGGCACGTCGAGCAGCTGCCAATCGTCGCCCTGCTTGTGGTAGGCCGACGTACCAAAGCCGACGATCCACAAGTCGTCACTGGAGCGCCCCCAAATCTTGAAGAACGGCGGCACGGGGTCCTTCGCGCCATCACTCGGGACGTCGACCTCGCTGAACTGCTCACCATCGAAATGATAAGCGGCACGCCCCACGTCGCCCATGAACTCGCCCCCTACCGCCCACACATCGTCCGCAGCGAAGGGTTGAACTCCGAACGCAGTGATAGGACTGTCGAGCTCGAATGCCTCGAATTGCTCGTCGCTGCGGTCGTAGCGCAACACCAGGCCATTCGCGCCGGACATCCAAACTTCATCCCCCTCACCAGACACCCACCACAGATCGCCCTCCGCCCCGGTGTCGAGCACGTCCCACCCTTTGCCGTCGTAGTGCATGACCAGTGGACCGTCGCCCGCGTCGGATCCGACGACCCAGATGTCGTCCGCGGTCGTGCCCCACACCGAAAACAGCGCCTGGGGCAGTTCTTCAGCCACGATCTCCCAATCGGCGTCCAGCACAGAAGGCCCGCTGTCCTCGTCCCCCCCATCGAGGTGTTGACCCACGACGCCCAACTTGTCGTCACAAGCCAGCGTCGTCAGGACCGCCGCGACGAGCAGTCCGCCCCGCCACCTGTTCGATCTGGACGCAGCTGGGGCCAAGTTCGCCCACTGCCCCCCAGTAACGCCGTGCGTAATCGAACTCGTCCCCATGTTCGACACTCGCGGCCTCTCCCCCTCGACGGCATCGACCACCCGCGACGTTGCGTGATTGCAGTCGATTCGACTCTGACTGGCGTCGGCTCGCCGGACCCGGATCGCGCCCCTCGACCGGCGTCGACGAAACCCAAGGAGCAGCGGGGTGGCAAACGCCGCGCCAACAGCCCGAAAGGCGGTAAGAGCCTGAATCAGCACCGTTGACGGGGGTTTTGGGGGAAGCATCAAAAGAGTGAAGCGCGCCGCCAGCGCCATGTCAATCCGTGCAACTCTCAGGGCTTGGCCCTTGCGGGCGCGACGGCGTTCCCGATGAGTGTGCGCAACATTTAACAGTGCAAGGAATCGTATTGCCCCGCGCCGGTTGGCCCGCTACACCCCCGCCACTGGCAAAGGACACCCACATGATGAACTACAAACACTCCCGCCTGCTCGGCGTCTTGGCCCTCACCGCAGTACTCGGCAGCATCGGTTGCAAGAAGCTGCAAAAGGAAGGCGAAGCAACCGCGGCCAAAGCCGAAGCGGAGAAGGGCGCAGAAGACAAGGGCGCTGCTGACAAGGGCGACGACAAGGCTCCGGCCGGACCCTGCGGCGACCTCGCCAGCAAGCTTTGCGACGAAGCTGGCAAAGACTCTCAAACCTGTGGCAACGCCAAGACCATCCTGGGATTGTTGTCCGACGGCGCATGCAAAGCCGGCATCAAAGACTTTGCTCAGACGCAGACCAAGCTCAAGGCACTGGGCAAGAACTGCAATGACCTCGTCGCGAAGCTCTGCGCGGGTGTCAACGAAGACAGCTGCAAGATGGTGACGGAGAAGACCAAGTCGTTCCCGCCTGAGCAGTGCACGTCGATGCTCGAACACGTCGACGAGATCATCGCCGATCTGAAAAAGCAGGAGATGGCGAACCAGCCGCTCGGAGCCGAGCAGCAAGCCACGATCGCTGCAGCTGACGCACCGTCCTTCGGCCCCGCCGACGCGAAGGTGACCGTGGTCGAGTTCTCGGACTTTCAGTGTCCGTACTGCTCGCGCGCCGCAAACGTGACCACGCAGCTCAAAGAGAAGTACGCGGATAAGGTGCGCTTCGTGTTCCGCCACTTTCCGCTGTCGTTCCACCAGAATGCCCAAGGTGCCGCAGAGGCATCGATGGCGGCACACTCTCAGGGCAAGTTCTGGGAGTTCCACGACAAGATGTTTGCCAACCAGCAGCAGCTCGACCGCGACTCGCTCGAAGGCTACGGCAAAGAGCTCGGCCTCGACATGACCAAGTTCAAGTCCGAACTCGACAGCAAGCAGCACGAGGCGCGAGTGAAGAGCGACTTTTCGATGGGCGAGCAGGTCGCAGTGCAAGGCACGCCTACGATGTTCGTCAACGGCAAGCGAGTCGGCAACCCGACGGACTTCGCCGCCGTCTCCGGCGAGATCGACGCAGCCCTCGGCGGCAGCTGACGGGCGTATCAGATGACCCCGCCGCACTCCGACGTGCGGCGGGAGCCGCGACGCGAGGGAGGAGCAGCGAGAGGGGACCCGCCGCCAGGTACGGTGTCGAGCCGTTGGCGCGGCCGCCGTTGGCCAGGGCCCGTTGAGGGCCTACCTTCCGTCGAGCGGAGACTGGTAGACCCGCGTCGCGACCGCGATCGGCGGCGGTACGAGGGTTCGGCGAGCGGTCTTCGATAAGACCCACCCGCCACGAGCTCGATGCTTCTGCCGCCAGACCGCGCGCGCTCGACTGGACCCGACGCGGATCAGTCGGCGACGGGTTCGTCGACTTCCGTGGGCTCCTCAGCCTCGACGGGCTCGGACGCAACCACTTCTTCTTCTTCTTCTTCGACCGGCGGCGGTGCCACTTCAACGGGAGCCTCCACCATCTCGGCTACCTTCTTCTTGGCTGCCTTCTTCTTGGCTGCCTTCTTCTTGGCGACCTTCTTCGCCGGAGCTGCCGCTGCGGCCACGGCCTTGGTTGCCTTCTTTTTGGCTGTCTTTTTCTTGGCTGCCTTCTTGGCGACCTTCTTCGCCGCTTTCTTGGCGACCTTCTTGGCGACCTTCTTGGCTGCTTTCTTCGCTGCCTTCTTGGTCACCTTCTTCTTCGACGCCTTCTTGGTTGCCTTCTTTGCAACCTTCTTCTTGGCTGCCTTCTTCTTGGCGGCCTTCTTTGCTGGCTTCTTCTTCGAGGACTTCTTCGCCATGCGCGGCTCCCTGATAGCTTCGCACCACTGTCGGCACGATTGGCAGAAAGCATAACAGCGACTCGTACCGTTCGTCCATCTACGACCAACGCTTTGATCAACTCTCTCACTCGAAACAGAGTCGCGATGTGCGTCGCGAGTCACACCTCATCGGACTACCAACGCAACAAGCCCACGCCTGCGGGTCGTGCCTCTGCACCTCACCCCGAGCACGCACCCCATGGGTGCCTACGGCTTGGGGACATCGCGCGGCGCCAGCGCTTCGAGGGTAGGGTGCGGGTGAGGGCGGGCCATGGCGTTTCATCGAGGCGGGCAGTTCGCACAAAAATGCCGGCAAACAGGGCGTTCCGGTGACGTCTCGCACGTCCGTAGATATCGAAGAAAGGTTCCACGTCGCATCAACGCTCCGAGCGAGGAGTCTCGGTCAGTCGGCGACCAGAGGGACGTCGGGAAGCGAGTCAGCCCTCGCTCAGCTCGCGCCCCGTGGTGTACGCGGCATGCCTGCGCCCGTGAAATGGTCACACCATTCGCTCCATGTGTGAGGCGATGCTCCGTGACCTGGCAGCCGTGGTGGGTCGGGAGAGTTCCCTGCAGGCGCGAACCACGCGGATGCCGCGAACACCAGCCCGTCCGACGACGGGTGACCCACAGACGTCCCTTCGGCTTGACGCGACTGCCGTTCACGCGGCCCAGCCACCGTGAAATGATGCGGAATCTCAGCGACTCAGGGAGCAACCCCGCCCACCAAGGACCGGAGCTGCCCGGCGACGACGGGCAGCGCGCGGACAGCCAGCTCAGCCCCCCCTTCCCCGTAGCGCTCCTCGACGACACGAGCTTGTTCGTGGATCTGCGGCAGGAGCCCCAACGCCGAATACGGAACGACGAGGTCGAGATCGATCATCTGTCCGTCGAAGAACTCGAGGACCGCCTGCCGTAACCGCGTCACGTCCTCAGATCGGCGGGAGCTGACCAGCAGCGCCTCGGGGAACTCTGCAGCCAGCTCAGCACGACGTTCGGCGTCGACGAGGTCGAGCTTGTTGAGCACGAGCACCGAGGGCAGCTGGTCGGCTTCGATTTCGCCGAGGACCTCACGGGTCACCTCGAGGTGGGCGTACATTTGGGGGTCTGAGGCATCCGCGACGATGAGCAGCAGGTCCGCATCCCGCGCCTCGTCGAGCGTGGCCTTGAACGACGCCACCAGACCATGGGGCAGATTACGCACGAACCCAACCGTGTCCGAAACGAGCGTTCGAGGCGACGTCTTCGGTTGCATCACCCGCACCGTCGTACCCAACGTGGCGAACAGCTTGTCCTCGACCAGCACTTCACTGCCAGTCAGGGCACGCATCCAAGACGATTTGCCGGCATTCGTGTAGCCAATCAGCGCAGCAGTGGGGAGCATCGCCCGACGCGCGCGTCTCGAGGCGTTCGCCCTCTGCACCGCCTCCAAATCGCGACGCAGTTTTGCAACCCGCTCTCGGAGCGCCTGTTTTGCAAGTTCGGCATTCGTATGTCCCCTACCGCCGCGGCCACCGCCTCCGACTCGCCCTTCCAGCGAGTCGTCATCCCGTTGGCGAGGAGCGTTGTAGAGCAGCCTCGCGATTTCGATCTCGAGCTTGGCGGCTTGGGTGTGGGCGCGCTGTTGGAAGACCTCCAGGATGACGCCGGTCCGGTCCATGACTTCTACCCCCAAGCGTTTTTCCAGGGAGTGGGCGTCTCCAGGGCGCACCTCGGTATCGATGGCTACCAGGTCAGCGTGCAGCTCGGACGGCTCGGGCTCCGACTCGTCGTCTTCCAGCGCTGGCCGATGGCCCAACAGCTCGCGCATCTCCTCGATCTTGCCCGATCCGAGCACCCCCGGCGTCGGACGCTTTTGAAAGACCTCGGCGACGACGAGAATGCCGAGACCTTCGAGCAGTTTCACGAGTTCGGACAGCGAGGCACGGGCTTCGTCTTCATTCGAGTCTGGCAGCACGACGCCAACGGCGATGGCGCGCTTCGTCGGGGCAGCGGTGGGGTGGAGAAGGTCGGTTTGATTGGGCATGGTTTTCGAGGGCGGGCGGTTTTCGACGGGGAGCGGCGTCCAACCGCAGGGTCCCGCCGGCGGGCTGAGCCGGGCATCTTGCTCGTCTGGGATCGGTTACCCGGGAGCTCTGTCTGCTCCACCGGGGCTGCGTTGCGCCGCGATCAGGCGGCCACTGCAGTCGGCATGAGGGACTGACGTCGACCACGCAACGCCGGCACACGCACGAGAAAGTTCAACGCGAGCTTCTGATCTTCACAGTGCGGGGCAGTCTCCCCCGGGACCGGTGCACGGTCAAGAGCGGTGTGTACGCCTCGGAACGCGCCGGCTCGGTTCTCCGGTCCTCAGTCGCAGGCCGCTTGGACCAGGTCGCGCATGGCCTGCCCATTCGACTCGATGAAGCCACGCGTGGTGGAGATGGCGTCCTGCCAAGTCTGCTGACTCGTGATCGGCTCGTCCACCATCGCCGGCTCCATCACGCCTGCCATGTCGTCGATCTTCGAGGGCAAGTAGACGTCGTCCAGAAAGGAGACCATCGCCTCGCAGTACTCGTCGCGAAAAACCGTGGTCAGCCGATCGACGAAATCCAACCGACTGCCCCGGAACAAACTCGACACCGAGTTGAAGGGATCGCAAGCGCTGCCGCCAGAACTGCCCGACCCCGGTCCTCCGGGGAACCCCCCACCCCCACCCCCACCGCCGGAACTGCAGCGCTGACCATTCAGGGTCGCATCGACGTCCCAAATCGAGACGAGCCAGCGGCCTCCGTTCGGCTCGGACTCATCGCGGCGGAAGTACAGGTTGATGTTTCGGTCGTACATGAGGCTCTCGAGTTCGGGAATGATCGACTCGGCGGCGATCAGCCGCAGCCACTCTTCCACGTCGAGCCAATCACTGATGCACGACCGGTATTCCTCGTCATCGGGCGTCGCCCCACGATCCGCGCATTTGAACATCGGGAACAGCTTCTCTTCGAGATCGGCTTCCGTGCCGCGCTCGATGTCGAACATTTGCGGGCTCGTATAGTCGGCGAACGCATCACCACGATACGTCAGGTCAGCAGAACCATCCTTGTAGCCGCACGCGCTGACCGACGGCGCGGCCTTGACCATGATGCCATCCGTAGCGCCAAAACGATGCGCCAAGAACCTGCCGTGATCCGTCTCTTCGACGTTCTGCATCAGCGAGTAGTACTCGCCATTGACGTACACCTTCAGATGATTGCACTGCGGCGCCAGAACGTCGAAGTCGCGCATCAGCTTGTACGTCAAGCACTGGAACAGGTGCGTGGCGTCGTAGTCCAGCCCCGCCGAGTGGGCGGGCTCCAACGACAACGTGTTGAGGCGGTTGATGTCCGCAAAGCGACGACGTTCCGACTCCGGATTGGCTTCCTCGTAGAACGGCTTGTGGAAGTCGAGCTTGAAGCCCTTGGCCTCGTTGACGGCAAAGCCCATGCTGCCGCGCGCTCGAATCCCGACGTCGTCCAACGCAACGTCACCCACACCATCAGGACTCTCGTAGGCAAACGACGAGCGGATGTACACGCGGTCACACTGATCGCGGAGATCAAACAGCCGATACAGCCACTCCTCGGGTAGGTAGCCATCGAGCGCCTCTTCGCCTATCTCGATACGGATCGTCGCAAGCTTCTCGTTGTCGTAGAACTCGTCCGTCGTCGGTCCGCAGTCGGGCGGGCACACCGGTTGGGGTACCTCGGGTTCCGTCGGTTCTTCAGCCCCAGACCCCAGTGGGGCTGCCGGGACAATCGCAGGTTCACTCGAGCCGACGGGGGGGACGTCCGCGGAAGGCGAAGTGCCCGCGGCCGTCGTACCCGACGACGCGTCTGGCTCGACCGGAGCCGGCGAGGATGGCTCCGCCGTCACTGACGGGTTCGCAGAGACCTTCGAGTCGTCATCGCGCGCCCGTTTTCCGGCCGTGCAGCCTATGCCGACGGCGAGGGGAAGCACGACTGCCCAACTTCTACGCAAGCCCATCATTGCAGGTGGCTGTTGCCCAAGCGGCGCCAACCCTGTCACGAAATTGGCACGACACCGACTCCAGATTGCCTCGAATCGCGTCGCGCGCCAACTGTGCAGTCAGATCGTTTCTTTTCCGAATCCGAGCCGACGATCTCGTACACCTCGCCCACGTTCATCGACGAGGACCCACGGCGTGGGATCGCGCCGTGCAGGTGCCGGCTTACTGCTGCTGGGAGCTGATCAATTCCTGATACGCGACCTGGTACTCCTGCTGGGTCATGCAGGTCACGTCTGCTTCGTCGGGCAGATCGTAGTAGTCCACGGCGTAAGCATCTGGCACGAGTTCCAGGCTCAGCAGGCAGATGTCACGACTCGCGATTGCCGACTGCGTCTCGGTGATCTCGTCCGCTGTCAGATAGCGCACCGAACCTTGGTCGCCGAATTCGATTGCCGTCTCCCCGAAGAGTAGCTGATCGTCGAAGGCCCGGGGATACCCGTAGCAGTCGAACAACTCCGAGTAGAATCCATCGGCGCGTTGGTTGATGTTGCCAGCGTGGGCAAAGTACAGTTTGCAACGATCGCCCAGTCGTTGAATCTCGACGTAGTCGTCCTCATCCGTCAGACGGTAGACCGCGGTTGGTACGTAGTACTCCAAGACTGGGCTCGCCTGCCACTCGCCCCCCGCAGGTGTCAGCCACTCGATCGAGTTCGTAGCGAAACTCAGATAGCTTTCGACGTCGCCGAGTATCGGGCGGACGCGAGTGGGCGCCTCAGGAACGACGACCGCTCCCTCGCTCTCGATCGACGCGGCCTCGATGCGGGATACACCGATACGCTGAACGGTGTGGTTGGCTTCATCTCTGCCCCAATAGGGAAGCAGCAGGCGCTGCGCCGCCCCGTTGAAGTGCTGCGCTTCTTCTTGGCCGAGCCAAGCACCGTTCAAGTCAGTCGCCAAGATCAGGTACGCCGTTTCCTCGACGTACGGATCCGTGAACAGGCCGAGTTTCAAAGCGTTGATCGTCTGGCCCTCGAACTGATTGACGGCGCCGATCGTGAAGATGCCATGCTCAGAAGCGATGATCGATCGATGGCCCCCGGGCAGCTCGTGTGATGCTGCCTCGACCGTTGGAAATGCCGGATTGGAGAGGTTCACTACGCGTAGGGTCGAGTGATCCCCAGCGCGCCAACCGAAGTCGCTGAGGATCAGTTGCTCGCTGGAAAACAACGTCGATTGCAGCGATTCGTTCACGACTTGAAGCGTGGAGGTGCGTACGAGCGAGCTACCACCCATCACGTAGACTTGAAGGATACCTTCGGAGATCACGTACAGGTACCCGTTCTGGAAGTAGAGTGTTTGCACCGTGCCGGGCACGGCCAGGTCGAACGTCTCTGCAGAAGTACTCAGCGCGGTGACACTTGCGTCGTCATCCTGAGCATCGAGCCCCTCGGTGGTAATCTCGTGCACCTGGCTGTCCAGCTTCACGAAGCCGTCTTCGTGATACTCATAGATGTACAGTTGAGTCGAACGCTCAGTGGTCATCTGAGGATACTCGACTGTCCGGTTTTCGCGGGCATCACATATCCAATCGTGCCGGACGCGCTCCTCACAGGTGCGTCCAACCGCCACCTGAATCGTCTTGTTGGCAACCTTGGCAACCTGACGCAGACAATCTGCCAGCGTAATCCCGTTGCACTGCCGGTCACCGCCTGAATTGTCCGGCTCGACGTACTCGGGGTTGGGGCGCGTCTCGTAGTCGGTCTGGCAGTACTCGTACGGCACCTCCACCGTGTGACTCTCGGTGCACACCGTATAGGTTCGACTCTGCCAGCCCACCAGCGACGTCTTCCACAGCTCCTCTGTGACGACGAAGTAGTGGTCGCTCGCCCACATGTTGTAGCCAAATCGACGACTCTGAGAAACGACACTTCCAACTGGCGTGTCCTCGTTGACCGCCTCGTACGCGAGTTGATCTTCGCTCGAGGTTTCGTCGATGAGCGTGTCGTACATCTCCTCCTCGAGCGAGTCGCCGAAGTTGAACACCCGAAGCGCACGGTGCTGCGCTTGGGATACTGGTACGACCTGCACGACCTGTTGCGGGTCGTTCGGGTTCGAAGCGGGAGCAGGTGGCGGTGCCAAACGGTGGTCGGTGTAGAAGACGAGCTTGTCGTTGAATCGACGTGAATCGAGAATGTTCACGTTGCCGAGATCGACGTCCTCGACGAACCCGAGCTCCGTGCCGGTCACCGAGAAATGCAAGAGGTGCGAGTTCTGGTTGTCCTGGGACTTCGCCATGGCGATCAAGTGGCCTTCGTGGAAGAAGAACTGATCGACGCGACCTGGCACCGCAGCAGCACACTTGAATTGCGGTTCAACCCCGGTCAGGTCCACGAGCAGCAGTCCGTGGACGTTGGAGAAGAACACTGCTGCACTCTCGGTCACGGCAACGACGTCGGGTTTGACGATCTCAACCGGCGCAGAGTCGTTGGCGAAGCCTGCCTCCGCAGTGGGATCACCCGCAAAACGATTCGGCTCCGGAAAGCCCTTCATGAAGATGGGCTTGCTTTGATCCTCCAGCGGAAGCACGGAGTAGCCCCAACTCACGCCACCCAGAGCGTCCACCGCGACATCGTAGGCGTCCTGGCCTGCAAGATCGCAACGCAAGAGACTGCCGGGATCGTAGCCCTGCAGTTGCGTCGTCAGTGTTTGCGCCATGAGCAGCGCGCCCTGCCCGGCCAAAGGCAATGCCACACGGCGCGAAACCGTACTGGCCTGAACCCACGACCCGCCCGCGGCTGGGGTGGGCGCGAAGACCGGCGGGGCATCGGCGGGACGTGGGCTCGCAGACGCACTCGGACTGGGAGCACCGGGCGAGGCACTCGCAGGCTCATTCGGCTTGCCATCACTGGGCCCCTGGGAGTTCGGACCCTCGGGACTTGCCGGCCCCTTGCCGCCCATCTCGTCACTCGGTTCTGCCATCTCATCGCCCGGCTGACTGCCACCCGAGCCGCATGCGGAGCTCAGCGCGAGAATGGCCAGCGACGCGAGGCCAATCACCGACGCCTTGGGAACGGCCCACGGCGTGCACACCCTGGAACGACATACGAACTGACGATCTGCGGACTTCATGGTGATCCTCTCGAAGGCAAGGCCACCGTGATGATGCGTTTGGCATCCGGAACGGGCACGAAGAAAATCGGCACGATCTCGATGTCGTCCCCAACGCCGCGCCTTTCACGCTTGGTCCGGCGCCATTAACAAGCAGTATACACTGCGATCAATCGACAGCGCGACGGCTCACCGCCAACCCTTGCGCACGCCCCCGCGCCTTTGGCGACATCCAGGCGGGCAAACGCTCATTTGGTAGTCCGGAGCAAACACCGAGCGGCATGTGATCACCCACGGCATGCAGCATCCCAGTACGCCCAGAGCATGTTCACGTCCTGTCACGCTGGTTGCGTCGCCCGCACGCCACGCCAAACGACCGGCGACGTTGGCCGCGGGTGGGGCTCACGCGGCGCCTCGCGTTCGCCGAATCGGACGAGCGCACCACGAATCAGACCAACCCGGGGGAGCCGGATCGGGATCACTGATCCCGGTGCGGCCTGGCATACCACCCGGATCAGCCGTGTGTGCCAACTTGCGCCGCGAGGGACGCATTTCAGGATGCCTCATGGGCCAGTAACAATTTGCAATTGCAAGAATAATCCTCAGTTCGCCCTGGGGTTTACCAGGCGCGGTGCGCTGGCACATCGCTTGCTAACACAGGTACACATGGCCCAACGTCATCTCCTGCCTCGTTTTGCCCTCACCCCCCTCGTCGTGCTCATTGCGTGTTCGAACGCAGACGACGCACAAGACCCGCCACCCCAGGGACCGTCCGTCGTCGGGGACCGCGCGGCGGGCGATTTCGTGTCCGGTAACGTTGCCGGCAGCAGTGCGCCAGGCACGGCCGTCGCGGCCGAGGACAGCGGCGGTGAAGCGTCGGCGGTGGCGAGCCCAACCGCGAAGGCGGGCCCCGCCAACTCGTCGGAAGCGGCACGTGCCATCTCCGAAGCAGACATCGTGCAGATAGATGGTGATGTCCTCTACGCGCTCTCGGAGTATTCGGGCCTGACGCTCGTCGACATTTCCGACCCGGCGCACCTGGCGCTCATGGGTCGCTATCGAGTCGGCGCCATACCGTTCGAGATGTACGTTCGAGGCGACACCGTCATCGCGATGTTCAATTCGTTCGGGCACTACGCGTATGACGAGGAAGCCCAAGCCACTCAATGGGTCGAGTCGAGCCGCGTTCAAGCGCTGGACACGAGCAATCCGTCGAACATAGTCGTGACGGGGGACTTCGAAGTGCCGGGCACGATCGACGATTCACGCCTGGTCGGCGATGTTCTGTACTTGGCGACGAGTGAGTGGGGCTGCTGGCGCTGCTCGAATGGACCGTCGACCCTCGTCACGTCCTACGACATCTCCAACCTGTCGAAGATCGAGCAAATCGACCAGCTGCGGTTCGAGGAGCCGGAAGACACGTACATCGGCACGCGCAGCATCAGTGTGACCAAAGACCGAATCTACATCGGTGGGCGGGACTGGAACTGGGAGGACAGTCAACAGAGCACGATCCAGATCGTCGATATTACCGATCCCGAGGGCGACCTCGTCGCTGGCGCGGAAGTGCCAATCAAGGGTGGCATCGATAGCCGATGGCAGATGGACGAGTACGAGGGCACGCTTCGAGTCTTGAGCCAATGGGATAGGTGGCAGTCGGATTTCCCGCCGCAACTGGAAACCTTCGCCGTGCACTCCTCGGCCGACGTCGAGAAGCTCGCGAACTTGCAGCTGAAGCTGCCCAGGGACGAATCGCTGCAAAGCGTTCGTTTTGACGGCCCACGCGCCTACGCCATCACCTTCGAGCAAACGGACCCGCTGTTTACCTTCGACCTCAGCGACCCCGCCGCTCCCAAACAAGTGGGAGAACTCGAAATGCCGGGTTGGGTCTACCACATGGAACCCAGAGGCGATCGTCTGTACGGCGTCGGGTACGATCGGACGAACGACGAGCAGCTTCACGTTTCGGTCTTCGACGTCTCGGACCTGAGCACGCCCACATTGCTCGATCGAGTGAACTTCGGCGGCCAGTGGTCGACCCTGGCCGAAGACCAGGACCGCATTCACAAGTCGTTCAAGCTGCTCGACGAACAAGGCATGATCGTCGTTCCCTTCAGCGGGTACTACCAAGACGACGAAGACGATTGTAGCGGCTCGTACCTGAGTGGGATCCAGCTGATTGACTTCACCGACGACGCTCTGACGAAACGTGGCGTCGCCCCGCAAACGGGAAACGCGCGACGCGCGTTGGTACACCGCGACCGCTTGCTCGGGTTCAGCGACGATGCCGTCCAAAGCTTCGACTTCAGCGATCGCGACAACATCGCCAAACTCGATACGTTGCACATTGCGCGCAACATCAGCACGGTGAGAGTGTTGGGTGACCACGTGCTGCGATTCGGCACCGATTGGTGGACGGAACAAACGACCTTCGACGTGACTCCGATCGCGGACGCCCAAAGCGCCGACGTGGGATCGACGCTCGACCTGTCCAGCTTCGTTCAAACTTCGAAGTCGTGCAACGAGTGGTCGAGCTGGGGTAATGTGTACGTCAACGGAGACGTGGCCTATGTGGTGAGGTACCACAGCGATTACGCAGAAGAGTCTTCACTGGAGGAGCTGAATCTACTGGTCGTCGACATCAGCGACCTCGACTCGCCGAAGCTCATCGACACGGTGGAAGCCGAGCCGATGCGGTCCACCAACTCGTCCTACGGGTACTTCACAGACGTCGTGCAAACGGATAGCGCTCTGCTCGTCGGCCAAGTGCGAAGTGACTTTACGACCAACCAATCCACACAAACCGTCGAATACCAGGTCTTCGACATCCGCAACCCCCGGGCGCCGACCAAGACCACGACGTTCGAGGTGCCGGCAACGCTGAGTCGCTGGGGCTGGGCAAGCTTCGTGGGAGGATGTGGTCTCGACATGGGTTGGGGTTGGGGCGGCTACTACAGCGACACCACGTCGATCGTCTCCGGCGACGTGGTCGCGAGCAGCCACTCCGAACCGCTGGAGGACGACCGAACGCAGGCACGCTTCTACCTCGATCGCCTCGATGTCAGTGATCCCGAATCCCCCAAACTGCTGCCGTCCGTCAATGTGCCGGGCAACGTGATCCACTACGATCACGGCTCCGCTCGAGTCTGGACCCAAGAGACCCTCTACACGCCACTGAAGGTGGGCCGTGATGACTGTTGGGAGCGTCAGGAAACGGATCCTGCGGTGATGATGCTGTACTTCAACGATTCCTGGAGTTGCTCCGCGGCGGAGCGCAGCGTTCACGTGCTCGACATCACCGACAATCGCGCGACCCTCACCGCAAGCATGCCCCTGGAGAACGGCGATTGGCACATGAGCACGATGGCGGTGACCGACAAGCGTCTGTTCATCAAACAGTTCGAACCCCAGATCATCAACGAAGCCGAGTACCGCTATTGGACGGAAGGCACGCAGCGCGTGCTCGTCCTCAATCCCGAGCTCGAGCGACTCGGCGTCCTCGAAGTCCCGGACACTGCGCGCGGCTGGGCGCCGATGCGCGCGCGGGGCACTCGTGCTTTCGAACCGTTTGCAGGAGAGGTCGTCGTGTACGATGCCGCAGACCCCGACAATCTGACGGCGTCCACCAAAGAGATCAGCGGCTTCGGCTGCAGCGAAATCGAGGTCCGCGGTGACGTTGCATTCTGCGCCCAAGGCAAACGCGGCGTCGAAATGATCCCGCTGAACTGAGCTCGCGGCAGCGCGCCGCTCTCACTTCGGGCAGAGCGGCGCGCACGGCGATGCGACGACTGATGACGCCCTCGGCAACCCAAACAAGAAGAAGCCGACGGCGCCGAACTCACACGTTGACCAGAAACTTCAACAGGTCGAGCGCACTCACCACGCCGACGACCTGACCGCCGTCAACGACGAAGACGCGGTGGATGCGCCCCCGCACCATGGTCTCTGCAATCGCCTGAACGCTCGCGGACGCGTCGATCTCGAACACCATCGGCGTCATGATGTCGGCAACCGACATCTGGGCGTGCGCCTCCACGATCATACCATCCAAGTCGTCCTCACTCAGTCGGTAGTCATGATGGTAGAGGGTGGCCGGCTCGGAGCGACCTGCGGTGATCTCGCCTGCGGCGCGGGCGATGTCCGTCACGGATACGACCCCGACGAGTTTGCCCGTCTTGTCGGTGACCGGTGCTCCAGACACCGCGTTCTCCGTCAAAAACCGCGCAAGTTCTTCGACGCTCCAGTCGTCTGAAACCGTGAGGACGTTGCGCGTCATGATGTCTTTGGCGAGGTCTGCTGAGGCCATGAAATCTCCGTGGGTCGGTGTTGGACCGTCGGTCCAGCACCGGCGGACGTTAGTTTCTCGTCGTGACGATCGCAAACCTGGAATTTGCCGAGCGCGATCAATGCGCTCCGCGCAGGTCTTGCGCCCCTTCCCGCTCGCACGCCGCGCGTGTATGACGTCCCGATGCCGGACTGGCTCCCGTTGGCGCTACTGATACCAGCGGGTGTCATCGCGGGTATCGTCAATTCCATCGCTGGGGGTGGTTCGTTCTTGACGCTGCCAGCCCTGATGTTGACGGGCCTTCCCGACCAAGTCGCCAATGGCACGAACCGCATCGCCGTACTCATGCAAACGGTCTTCGCGTCCTACCTCTACCACCAGCACGAACGGTTGGACCGCAAGGTGATTGGCAAGGTGTTGGTCCCCATGCTGCCTGGCGCGCTCGTGGGCGCATACCTCGCCAGTGAAGTCGATCCGAAAGCCTTCCAGGGCGCGGTTGGGCTCTTGTTCTTGGCTTTCTCCGTGCTGATGATCGCCAAGCGACGCCGACTGATTGACGAAGGTGCGGTCAAGGTCGCTTCGCGGCCCGTCGCCTGGGCGAGTCTGTTTGGTGTTGGCGTCTACGGAGGATTCTTGCAGGCAGGCGTCGGACTGTTGTTGTTGCTTTCCTTGAGCGCGAGCCTCGGCACCGATCTCGCTGGCTCGAACGCCCTGCGCCAATCGGTGGTGGCCGTTTGGGTCGTGCCGGTTCTGGCTTGGTTCGCGTACCGAGGACAGGTCCAATGGCTGCCAGGCATCATCTTGGGAGTGGGCAACCTGGTGGGCGCGAAGATCGGAACCCGCTTGGCGATTGAAAAGGGCAACGGGCTCATCTTTGCCTGCCTGGTCGCGGTCATGCTGCTGACGGCTGCTCGCTCGTTCTTGTTGATGCAATGAGAAGCTGCGACCCAACTCCTCCGCTCGGGCCGATCCGAAAGCACGCCAGATGCCGCATCTGGCCCGCCGAGCCGCCTGGTGACGAGGACCGCCCGTTGGTCCGGGGGCCAGAAGCCCCGATCCCCATTTGCGACCACGCCGGCTCCCGCACAGCGGCACAACTGGGTATAGGTTCGCGCGCCGGAGTCTGCTACCGCCGCTTGGCAACCCATGGCAGAGAAGACACGCTCCGAAGCCGACCTGATGATGCGGATGTCCGATATGGGCCGTCGGGTTACTGCTGCGGTGCGCAGCGACGCGAGTAAACGGTATCTACCGCTCCTTCTGGCGCTGCTGCCGGCACTGCTGATCGCTCCTCAGATCATCCGAGAAATCCCGACGAGCAGAGACCACGCCACGCACCTGTTCAAGGTGTGGCATTTCTGGAACGAGATGGTCCCCACGGGACGCCTACGCGGCTGGAGTCCGTTTTGGGTGTTCGGTTTCCCTTCAGACGAGTTGGTGCCCTGCGGCGGCGAGCTCTGGGTGGGACTCTTCCGCGGACTCACGCTCGGATTGTTGCCTTGGGACCGGACGTACGGGGTCGCGTTTGCGGCATTGATGTTGCTCAAGTCCGGAGCGTCATTCGCGTTCACGCGTCGCTACTTTGGAACGGCCGCAGGAGTACTGGCGGCATGGATTAGCTTCTACGATCCCGGCGGCAGCCGCGAGGGCGGCTGGCACTGGCACACCACGTGGGGCGTCTGGCCCGTAACCCTCGCAGCATGCCTGGCTCAATTGACGCTCCTGGGGTTTGAACGCGTGCTGAAGTCGCGACGCGGCATCGACGTGCTGTGGTCGGGATTGTCGTTTGGCGCAGCGCTGGTGACCCACCAACTGACGGTGGTGATGTTCGCCTTAATCACGCCCGTCTTGTTCCTCGATCACTTGTTGCGACGGCGCAAGCCACACGTTGCTGCGTTTGCACAAGTCCTGGCTGCGTTGGCGCTCGGCGCCGCGCTGTGCGCATTCTACATGCTGCCGTTTCTGTCCCGTGTCGACCAAACGATGGATTTGGGTGCGCTCAACGTGCCGCTGTCGGAGGTGAGCAAGCGGGTGGTGGAGTTCACAGTCTTCCGCGGAGTTTGGGCGCCGGTTCAAGCGTTGGGTCTCGTCGGTGCGGCGTGGGCGCTCCGGCGCCGCTTGCCGGGCGCGGTCTTGTTCGCCACCAGTGCAGGGCTATTCGTAGTCCTCGCTTCGGATCTGATGCTGCGCACGTTGCATCTCGAGCGTGCGCTCCCCACCCTCGCCAAGCTCGAAGTCAATCGACTGCTGTTGGCGGCCAAGCTCTTCTGGTTTCCTTTGGCCGCACACGCAGCGCTACAGTTGTGGCGGCTCGGGAGCAAACCGACGCCCGGTTTGCCGCGGTTTCGCCGAGCCATTCAAGGCGTCATCGGCCTCGCTTGTGCCGCCGTGTTGATCGTCCCTGGCTTCCCGGACTTCTACGAGAAGCAAATCAAAAAGGACATATCCGGACAGACCGATCAAGCGCATTGGGCGGATCTCCAGCGCGTTGCGGACTGGTCGCGCCGCTTGAAGGCGAGCACGACGGATTTCTACCGCATCGCGTACGAGATGCCCCACGTCGATCACACGTCGACGCTGATGCCCGTGTACGACCACACGCCGATGTACAAGTTCGGCTACACGCCAACGCAGATCTACAACAAGTTGCCGATGTACAGCTCCCCCGACTTGCTCGCGGCGGCAAACGTCAAATACGTCGTCAGTGACAAGGCGCTGGGCTGGGCAAGCTTGAAGCAAGAACGAACGATCGGACGCCTGCGGATATACGCCTTTACTGGCTACACGCCGAACCCGTTCACCCTGTTTGGCCCGGGCACGGCGAAACTGATCGAGTTCGGCGCCGAAACCATGCGTGTCGAACTGAGCGGCACCAGTGCCGAGTCACGCTTGCGCCTACACGTCGGCAGTTACCCGCGCTGGGAGGCGCGCATCGACGGAGAGCTCGTCAGACTCGACACGGCCACAGTTTCGGGCATCGAAGATCCGTTCCTGATGGAGGTCCAAGCGCGCGACGGCGTACTCACGCTGGACTACGTCGATCGCCCCGTCGACGTGGTGGGCGCGGCCATCAGCTGGGCGGCATTGCCGTTGTTCTTGGGCTTGTGGTGGGGCGAACGTCGACGCGGCCTACTGACACCGGTGTTCGAACGACTCCAGCAACACCGCCGTCTGGTGGCGGGCGTGGTAGGCGCGGGTGTATTGATTGTGGCGATCGCGTTGGGCCTTCGCCTCCGCACTCGGGAACGCATGCTGCCACCCAACTCGATCTTCCAGCGCAATGATCTGCAAATGGATCTGGGGGGGGTCCCGTGTGAGCGCGAGGCGCCGCTGGTATTTCGCTGTGGGGGCGTTGCAGTCGAGGCCGACGTCGTCAAAGACTCCCTGCTCGGTATCCACTTGTGCATGAACACACCCAACGGCAATGGTCCATTGCATTTGAGTGTCACGGCGCCACAGCCGTCGTTCGTCACCGGCTTCTACGCGGTACCTCGCAAGGCCAAAGGCACGGTACGTGCGGCCCTGGACGGCGAGCCCCTGGGCAAGATCCCGACGCGTTCGTACCGCACGCGGCGACAGTTTCTGCAGTTCGATACGCGCTCCAAGCGTGGACGGGACGCGAGATTCGAGCTGTGGTTGACCGGCGCGCCACTGCACTGCTTCGATTTCAGAACCGTCGAGTGATGTCCGGGCATCCTCGAGTGAACCGGAGCAGTGCTGTCAGCCAACGCTCAGTCACATCCGTTGTGGCCAGCGACGAGCACGCGCCGTATCGACGCGTGCTCGCTGGACCGCACGGCTTCAGATGTCTGGGCAAACCAGCAGAAGCTCGTCGAAGTACTGCGGCCCCGCCGCATCTCCGTCCGCTGAGCAGCAATCGCCGATCGAGACACAAGCCGCATCGCAGAAGCAACTCAGACCTTCGGCCTGTCGACCACAGTCGTTGGCACAGACGTGGGGCGGAGCGGAAGCCGTTGCAGGATTGGAGCAACTGATCGGGGGTTTGGAGCTGCAAGCTTGGCTGGCCATGCCCAGCGCTTCGAACTCGCTAATCGACACACCCGAGTCGCCCGAGCCTCCGTACAGGTTCATGGACAAGCGTACGCGCCTGCCGAATGCACCAGGGTTATTTCGCAGCACAACATAGTCCGTACCGCCGTCTCCATTCGTCACGTGTGTGAGCCAATTCCAGGTGCGCTGGTTCGCCGGAACCGAGTCCGGATCGCTGCTAATCTGCACGAGATAGTCCCGCGCGTAGATGTTGCCCCAGTTGATTTCGAGATGGCTGAGCAGCTCCAGTTCGCCGAGATCGATCTCGAATTGCGTGTTCGGACTGGCTGAAGCCATCCAGCGCGTGCTCGTCGACCCGTCGATGGCGTTGGTTTCCGGATAGCCCGAGTAGTTGGGCGCGCTGACGCCGGGTATCGCCAGGTGTCGCGCCCGGATCCATCCGGCTCCGGGCACCCCCATCTGTTTGCCACAGTCGTAGGCGTCGAAGTCGAAACCCAATGCGGCGCCTGTCTCGGTTTGTGCGTTGTCACCTCGGTAGTTGCGCCAGCCGATCGCCGCCCGGTCGCCGTCGATGGCTGCACCCCAGAGACTGGCCAACGTCGACGCACCCGAGTTCGGATTGACATCGTCAGGGAACAAGCCCGACGGCAGCCCCCCGTAGAATCGCCAGCGATCGGTACGCTGGAAGGTGAGCGGCAACCGAGAAGTGGACGCGACCACGACGCGATTGCCGGAAATGGCGACGTCCGCACCCGACGTCTGGGTGCTCGCCGTGCAGCCCTTGGAAATGGCCGACGCTGGGTTGGAAATTCCGGCAGAGTTCAGCTCGACGAAGTGGACGTCTTGGGCGTCAGAAACGACCAAGTAGTCCCCACTGAGGTCGAGCCGGTCACCAAAACCGGCGACGTTCGGGTTGGGCGAATCCACTCGCAACACGAGCTCCCACGGCGCGGCGTAATTGACCCGCTCGTAGACGTACACGTACTTGGTCACGAAGTCGGAAGCCGTTGCCGCGACCGCCAGTCGATTGCCGCTGATCGCCATCGCCGCGCCAAACATCTCTCCAGGAAGGGGGGCCACGAGTCGCGCAGAGAATGCCCAGTTGGACCCATCGTACTTGAGCTGAGCAATGTGCTCACCGCCGTAGCGCGTGGCAACGAGCAACTCGTCGCCTTCCAGTTCGAAGGTTGGATACGTGAAATCGAACCCCGGGGGTGCTTCGAGGATCTGCACGGCCGAGTTGGGCGAACACGACACGGAGGTCTGCCACGACGACGGATCACCCGTGCACGTGACACAATTGGGCAGAGTGCCGTCTTGCGCGATTTCGCCGCAAGAGTCGAACTCACCATTGCTCTTGCCAACGACCATCAGCACGTTCTCGATCTGGCCCGGTGCGACGGGAAAACCGGCGACGTCCGTGACAATCCAGTCTTCGGACATCGCCACTTGAAAGCCGACTCGATTGTACGGAACGGGAGTGCGCGCCTGGTAGGAGGCGAGCGGCAAGTCGTTCTTGAACAGCTGAACACTGCCCTCGTACCCGTCGACGGTGTGAGCGTCCGCGTTGGCGCTGAATACCGTGTATTGGCCCACCTGTTCGATGTCCTGGCCGGCCTCAGTGAACGCGGCCGCCTCCGTTCCAGGCTTTTCCATCAACGTCACGGCCTCGTCGACCGTGCCGATTTCGCCTCGACCTGCGTTCGCGTCACCGAGCTGTCCGTCCCCCGAACAAGCCATCAGGGTCGCTGTCAGTGCGGGCAGGCAGCCCATCCATTTGGTTGTTTGCATGTGTACTCCTTCAGACGTTGGCGTCGGACGCTGCTGTCCAACGGGCACACGGGGGACCCCCTCGTCGAGGGCACTCCACGTGTCCGAGAAGCAAACGCAGCGCGCGGGTCGACCGTCGCACCAAAACCCCGAGCAGTCGCAGCGACACCACCCTCCCGGCCAACCCGCGACGTCTCACCAACGCCGTTGGCCGCGGCGACCGAACACTGCGCGGGAAGCCATGAATGGCAAGGCCACGAATCTTGCTGCCGTCACTGCCGGCACCGAGATAGAGGCCGTCTTCCGTCCCCGCCGTCAACGTAGCGCTGGTACCGTCCAGCTCGACGAGCAGAGCTCGAACGAACCCCGTCTGAGTATGACCGTCGATGATCAACGAGTCGGTGATGGTGGGCAACGCACTGTCGAGCACGGCGATCACGTACGGGCTAACGCCTGGCAAGTCGAATTCGATCAAGTCGGGCTCCGCGCCGTTTGGCGTATTGTTGCAAGCAGTGATCGCCTCACGCAGCGAGATGAGACTGTCCGTCCCGGGGTTGGCCACCAACGCGTCGATCGAAGAGGCGTCCCCATCGATCACGTCACTGGTCGTCGTGACAACCAATACGCCGGGATCTCCACTGGCCCCGCCGGCTCCCCCGGAGCCTCCGCCAGCGCCAGCCGCGCCACCTGCGCCACCGCTGGCGACCCCACCCACACCGGCAACTCCCGCGCTGCCACTCGCTCTGGCTGCGCCCCCGGCAACTCCGGCCGCTCCGCCGACATTCGAACCAGCGCTACCACCAGTAGCGAAGCCACCGCTGCCGGCGACGCCCATGCCACCGCCGAAACCCGCTCCGCCTACCCCTGACGTTCCGACGCTTCCCGACGCGCCACCGCCGCCGATCGTCGTCGATGATCCACCGGCCCTGCCCGCACCAACCGCTCCGCCACCAGCAGTGACGCCACCCGCGCTGCCCGCACCTGCGACTCCAGTGCCGCCACTCCCTCCGGCGCGAACGGTCCCCCCCGCGCCGGAGGGAGCGGGAGCATTGGGGACCCCACCACTACCCGGGGTGATCGTCATCGCGGGCGCGGGAGCCGGACCGGCATCGATGCCGCCATCGAGCCCCGAGTCGAAGCTCGGCAACCGCGGCGTGGGATGAGCGGAACCGGACCCTGACGGGCCCGAGGCAGCGTCGGGAAGAGTCGAGAGCCCCCCATCGTTAGAGCGGCAATCATGTTGATTGCCTCGACAAATCAACTACCTAGAGCCAGCTCGCGAACGGACGTCGCCGCCAAGATCGAACCAGAGGCCTACGCGCGTCGCAGACTACTGGCGCTGATAGCTGATTACGACCCGGGTGCCGCTGGTCGTCTCGAACGTCATCATGCCGTTGGCGGTGACGGTGTACTGAAGGTTCGGCACATCCGTCGTGTACTGCGGGTCACAGCGCTCGAGGTCGAATTGAAGCGTGTTACCAGACGGAGTGAACGTCCCCGCAAACTGAATCTGTGGAACCCACGGGGGGTACGGTTGGTAAGCGACCTGAACGAAACCACGGTCGAACTCGAAACTGTAGACCGAAGTGGTGGATGGTTGGTCGCCGTAGAATTGAATCTTGATGGGCATGTATCGCCCCGAGGGAATCGTGCCCCCCATGGGCGAAGGCGCAGTGCCGCTCACGAGGACGGCGTCGAGCGTGTCGGGGTCGAACACGGGGGGATCCGGCGCGATGCAGTCGAACGGATTGGGCACGGTCATGCAGCTGCCAGCGGTGCATTCGCCAATCGAGCAGGTCGTGCCGTCCATGACGTCATTGGGCTGGCATGTGCCACTCGCATCACAGGTGTCTTGACCGGAACACTCCGTCTGTGCCGAACCGCACGTCTTGCCCACGCTCGGACTGTATGCCGTCTTGCTCGTCGCTGGCGTGCAGACCATGCACTTGTTGCTCGGATCCACGGCGCCCGAGGCGACACAGCTGCCGCCCACGACGCATCCAGCGCAAACGCACATATCCGCGGCTTCATCGCACTGTTCGTTGGCGGCGCACTGCTTCATGCCTTGCGGCACACACATACCGCCCTGGCACTGTGAACTCGCAGCACAAAACTCACCAGAATCGCAGGACGCACCGTTCTGAGCGGTATTCTTGAGACATTGACCCTTGCCGTCGCAAGAGTCGGGTTCATCGCAAGCAGAGCTGGCGGTGTCCCCGCACGCGCTCCCGGCCATGAGGTGATTCGGTTGGCACGTCCCCGCTGCGTCGCAGGTGTCTTGCCCCGAACATTCAGCGGGACCGGCCCCGCAGTTGCTCCCTTCGGCGGGGCTGTACGCGCTCGTCGACCGCGTCGGGTCGCAAATCATGCAGGGGTTGCTCGGGTTCGCCGTCTGTGGAGGGATGCATTGCCCGGAGATCGTGCACCCGCTACACGTACTCACGCACTGATCGAGCGCGACGTCGCACAGCTCCATCCCGCATTGGTCCTGCCCATCGACACACTCCCCAGCTTGCTCATCGCAAGTCGACGTGCCGTTGCAGGCAACGCCATCCTCGCATGGCCGAGGTGCGCCGGTACACTCGCCATCGACGCAAGCATCATCCACCGTGCAGTACAGGCCATCATCACAGGTAGCTCCGCTGCGAGGGCTCCACTGCGTTCCGCTGGCCTCCGGATCGCATGCTTCACAGGGATTGTCCGGATTCACGGCGCCGCTGGCCACACACTCCGTGTCGATCAGGCACCCCGGGCACGTTGGCTCGTCACTGCAATCCGAGCCAACGCAGTCCGCCGCTGGGGCGACCGCACCTGGCGTGGAAACCCCGGTCGACGGCGCCATCGGAGTCGTCGTCGCTCCGCCTGCGTTCACCGACGAGGCGCCCTGGGTCGAATCCGCGGGAGCGACACCTAGCCCATTGCCACCACCTGCACCGGACACACCCTCAGTGGAAGAGGACGGTGTACCGACGACCAGCGACGACCCTGGGCCGTCCTCCCCGTTAACGGGGTTAACGCCGCTTTCGGTACCGGTGGGCGTCGTCGCTGTGGACTCAGAAGCCGCCGAATTCTCTGCAAAATCAGGCCGTTCACTCCCGCAAGCGGCGAGTGACACCGCACCGACGACGGCGACCAACGTGTGCATTCGATGAATCATGTCCAAAGCATTCCTGGAGCGTTTGGGTCCCCTTAGCAGACGAGGGCTGCGACGCAAAGCACCGATACCCATACGGCGCATCGGGCACGATCTTCCTGATCGTTCCTGACGCGTCGTGCATTGCTTGCAAGCGCGCCGGTGCATCGGCCGTGTGCCTTCGAACGGTATCTGTACCGCTCGTTGCTCCGGCAATGCACACCGGCCGAGGATCGACACAAAGAAAGGGGCGAAAACACGCCGAAACGCCCGGATCGACGCGCTGTCACTTTTCTTGCGTTAAAGATTAACACGCGAAACAGCCACATCGAACGCTGAGGTTGGGTCGAGTCTCAGCGCGACACTTGGCGGCGCTTCCCGCGCGGCGCGTCGCGGCGCGGCGCGACCGCTCTCAGTGAAGCTTCGAGCTCTGTCCCTCGAACAGCAAACGCTGGACCGTCAACGCGTCGTAGAGGTGTTGCTTCAGAACACGCACTCGCCCCGCCCCAACCGAGTCCGGCTTGTACGCGGACCCCGGCCGCGGACTACTGTTCTGGACCGCTAGCGGCGCCATCGTCCAATTCTCCCCGTCGGACGAGCAGTTCGAGGTGATACAGCCGTCGATCCCTATCCTTCGTGACGTTTCGTTCGACGACGAGTACTTCCATTGGCACTTCGAAGACGGCATCTATCCTTGGGCACGCCCCTAGGCGGGACCTACCATCCAGTCCATGAGCGGGCACGTGAACCTCGGCTACGCCTTCGTGCTCGATGACTTGCCCCGGTCCGAGATTCGACGAGTCGGCGTGCCTGTCGACGAGAACGTTATCGAGTGGGAGTGTGAGGCGCTGCTCGTACGAAACCGGGGCATCCCTCTGGCCCCGACGCGGTCCTTCGCCGACGGAATGCAGGAGCCTTGTGAAGGGCCGCCAGGGCAAGCGCTTCTGGTTCGTTCACGATCGCCGTCGCTTGCCGGGCCTTCGCGATACATACGCGTTGCCCGCCGCGCTGAATCGCCACGGCTTGTCGACCCAATCCCCGGCGTAGTCGATGCCGATCCGCGCGCTGCGCTCGACCTTCAGCGGCGACCCGTCAGCGACAAACAGGGTCGGACCACACAGGTCGACAGCGTTGTGCTGACGATCGATGGCAAACGCCTGGCAGAGCTTGCCCGGGCCGTTCGTGAGATTGACGGCGCTCGGAGGCTGCGCTCTGCGGCCGGCCATCAACTCCACACCGTGTACCGGTTGCAGCGCACGGATCAGCACCGCCTGGGGTTGCTCGACGCTGCCGGTGACCAGGTTGAACTGGTAGTGCATCCCATACACGAAGAACACGTATGCGAAGCCCGCGGGCCCGTACATCACTTCGTTGCGCGCCGTGCGCCGCCCTTGATAGGAGTGCGCAGCTGCGTCGTGCGGACCGCGGTAGGCCTCCGCCTCGACGATGATGCCTGTCGTAGTGCCTTCGGCAGAACGGTGCACGAGCATTTTGCCGATGCAGCCCTTCGCGACCTGGAGCACGGGGCGAGCGTAGAAGCTGCGAGGCAGGGGTTGTAGCGCTGTCGGCATCGGCCACGTTAAAGTCGCTGCCACGACAAACCGCAACTGTGACGACGAATCGGTTCGCGGCACGACCGGGCCAAGCGCCGCAGAACGCACAGCCTCCCCCGACGATGGAGCGACGCGCTGGGTGCTGATTTCTGCACTCCTCGACCCAAGCGATGAGGTGTAGCTTCTGGACATGAACGCGACGCTGCTGATTGACTCCATCGTGCGCCAAACGACCGTGTTGATTGCCCAGCTCGCCACGGCGACGGGCGCTCGAACACCCCTGGCTCACACCGCAAATCAGGTCTTCTTGGACCTGGTCGCAGAACTCAAGGACCAGGGCCTTGGCAACAAGGTCATCGCAGACATGTTCGGAATCGCCCTGCGAACCTACCACGCCAAAGTGCAACGCTTGAGCGAGAGCAAAACCTTCCGCGGGCGTTCGGTCTCGACGGCGGTACTGGACTATGTGCAGGGCAAACAAAGCGTGTCACGGGCTCAAGTACTCAATCGCTTCCGCCAAGACGACGAACGCGTGCTCAGAGGGGTACTCACCGACTTGGTCGACTCTGGTTTGCTGTTTCGCAGCGGTCGCGGAGACCAAACCACGTATCGCGCGCGCACCGCCGAGGACGTCGCGGACGACGGCAGCGTAGACGAACGCATCGCGCAGCTGCTCTGGGTGACCATCCACCGCTTCGGCCCGCTCACGCGGACGGCCATCGCCGAGCACCTGCACGTCGAACCCACCCTGCTGACTTCAGCGCTCGACCGGCTGGAGCGGGATGGCAGGGCCAGTCAACTCGGTACGGGCCCTGACGCAACCTACCGCGCAGACGACTGCGTCATCCCCGTGGGAGATGAGACCGGGTGGGAGGCCTCCGTCTTCGACCACTACCAAGCGGTGGTCACGACGATCTGTGCAAAGCTGCGTTCAGGCAGCACCAGGGCCCGATCTGAAGACATGATCGGTGGTTCGACATACACCTACGACGTGTGGCCCGGCCATCCTCACTACGCCGAAGTCGTCGATCAGTTGGGCCACATGCGGCGCGCAGCCGTGACGCTCCGCGAGAAGGTGGAAGCGTTCAACGCCCAAGCGGGTTTGCCGGATGAGTCGAACCGGCAGCGGATCATCAGCTACGTCGGACAGACGGTCGTTCACGGCGATCCAGATGTCGACGGAGCGGAAACGGACGAGATCTTAACTGAAAAGGAGTCGGAACGATGAAGCGATGGACGAGCCAAGCCAAGATCTGGGTCCTGCTCAGCGCGTTCGCAACCGCGTCGAGTGGTTGCTCTAGCTCGGACGCACAGTTGGGCGGTGAGACGAACTTCGTTCGAGAGTGCGAAGTGCGAGAACAGTGTGGTGCGGCAGAACGCTGCAGCGAAGACAACGTCTGTGAACCCGGATTCGATGGCAATCCGAACTCGTTCCCCGGCCCCTCGACGACCGACGAAGACGCCCCCTGTGGACTCCCTTTCCCACTGGATGAACTCGACGAATCGCTGACAGACCTCGCTGGAGAATGGTCGGGACAGCTCGCTGGCGCTCCGTCGGCCCCGACCCCGGGTGAAGGAGTGACGTTGCGTCTGAACCGCGAACCGTTGTCGGGCACGATTCGTTTTGGCGACGCCGTGGAGATCCCCGCTCCGGTCGATCCCGATGAGGGTTACTTGGTGGACAGCATCGCGCTCGACGAGCAGGGCGCGGGTCTGGATCGAATCCCGCTCATCGAGGGATTCGAGTACACATTACGAGCCGGCCAGCTCCGAGACGGCGAAGTCACTCTCACCTTCGCCCCCAGCGAGCCGTGGGAAGCCTGGTGCGCCATGCAAACACCCTACGACGTCCTGCCAGAGCTGGCCGACGACGTGTGGGCGTGTTCTCGCGGCGGTTTGAGCTCGGGTGAGAGCTACGGCGATGGCGTGTGTGAAGGACACTACAACGGAAAGTCTTGGCAAGAAGACTGTGGCAAAGCCGAGTTGTGCCGGCCGGCGACCGTGTGCGCCTGCGACGCCGAAACGTGCTGGGCTTCGACAGAGGGCTACGGCGAACCCCTACAGCTCCAATTGCAGGACGACCGCTTGGCAGGCTCTGCGCGTTGCGGCGGTACCGACATTCGTGACCTCGAATTGCAGCTCGAGCGCCAGTGACGCGCCTCGACGGCACCTGCGACAAGACCGCGCGATGGCGACGAGGATGAGCTCACTGCTCAGCGCGGCTTGTCAACGTGGCTTGAACTCGGTCCCCTGGTAGCTGTAACGCCGCGGCGGGGTCCCGGACCACGGCAAGATCAGAGGTTCCAGTCCACCGTAGGGCGTTTGATCTTCGGGGAAGGGATAGGTCTTCTCCGTCCAGCCCACGGCGCGGCCCGGCAGCAGATCGATCCACAAGGCGCGACCCACGGGCGTGAAACGAACGTTACCCAACACCATGTCGTCGCCGAGTGAGCGCCCCGTTTCCGCAGCAAAGATGCGACTGATGGCATGCTGCTGCACCTTGTAGATGAACAGCGCGTGGCGCGTGACGACTTTGCCGCCCATGGCTTTGCTCGCCTGGGCATGGATCACACCGCGCACGATGACCTCCGCGGTCCCGTCGCCCGTGACGTCGCGCGCAGTCACGTCCAGCACGTCACCTGGTTCTTTGACGCCAATGGTCGTGTAGACGTAGCTGTTGCCCTCCTTGAAGTTCTTCCCAAAAACGACCAAATCAGTGCCGTGGATCAGCACGCGCTCGGGCGTTTCGTCACCGGCGACGTTGGTGACGAAATCGAAGCGGGGCTTGCCGCGCTTCATGCCGCGGTCCGACCGATACAGCGCGTACACGCGATCTTGCAGCTCTTCGGCAGAGGGCGGGCGGGGTGCGGGCGGCGGTGCTTGATCGGAGCCAGCCATGGGATCAGCCGCGCTTGCGCCAGAACCAGCGCGTGCAGGCGGCCCGGAAGCGGAATACAAACGCGTGCCCTTGTTCGGCTTCTTCAGTTTCGCTTTGCCCGACTTTTCGTCGACCATCTCGAACTTGTCGCCGTTCCATTCGTAGCGTCGGTAGGCAACCGGTTCCCACGGCATCAACGTCGGCTCGACACCGTCTCCAGCAACCAACGCGTTCCAGTTTTCAGGGTCGACGTGGTTGTAAGAGCCTTGTGCGACGATGATGGCGACCTTGCCGCGTTTGCGTGAGACTTCCACCTTGTTGACGATGTTCGCATCGTCCTCGGTCATGCCCACTTCGTGCTGGAAGATGGGCTGCGGCGCAGCGGTGTCGGAGCTGAACTTCCAGACCTCGGCGTAGATTCGCGCCTTACCGCTCGTGCCCACGCGGCGAACGATGAACAGTTCGTCGTGCCCGTCCTTGTCGAAGTCCGCGGCGCTAATCTGTTTCAGGTCGCCCGGGTTCATCAGGTTCAGGTCCTGATAGAAGAACTGCGTGCCGCCGCGGTACGCCCAGCCGCTCACGGTGAGGTAACGCTCGTAAACGGCGATGCGCTCGAGCATCGAGCTGCCCGTCAGGTTCGCAAACACTTCGCGGTTCGGCTTGGTCGACAACGCTTTGGGGAAGACCAACGAGTTGTTCAAAGCGTACTCACCCTCGATGGTGAGCATCGGCAGGTCGCTACCACTGTGTGTCGAGGTGCCAATCACCGACTCGACCGAGCGCCCGTCAGCGTCGTGGTAGAGCAACGCACCGCGCATGCCACTGCGCGTCGATTTGGCTTCGGGAAACACGCTCCACGGAATCGACGCCTCGAAGCTGATGCCGCCATCGATGGGCATCTCGATGATCTTCGCGCCGGGGACCTTGCCCAGGCCCGGTAGCTTGACGGCCCCAGCGCTCTTACCAGGATCACCGGGGAAGAGCTTGACCTGATACGTCTTGAAGCCGCCACCGCGCCGAGGAAAAGCGAGCTTGAGACTCGCGTGATCCTCGTCGTCGGAGAACGCTGACGTGCGCTTGAGCGTCGCGTCGGTCACGCGCATCGCGACGTAAACGTTGTCGTTGTCGTAGGCGACCAGGCCTTTGGCCGCTGGGTCTCCGCCACCGCGCCCCGACAGCCGTTCACCCAAGGTAACCAGCTGTGGCCACTCTTTGAGCATCCCGTCGAGACGCACCTTCTTGCCTTCGAAAGGCACGGCGTCGAGGATCTGTTCTTTGGCGTGGACACCAGTTGCGAGGCTTGCCATGGCCGCGCAACACATCACCAGATGTCTTATCTTCATCGCACTATTTGTCGTGGTACCCGATGCACCACGTAAAGCAGCACTATCCCTGCAGGTCCTTCAAACGGTACGCCCTCGGCGAACTTCAGCGCTTCACTTGCATTTGCGCTTCTTCGGCTTCCAGCTCCGCCAGGGCCCGCGCCAATTCGGCCTGCTCGGCCTCGTCCAGCTCGGCGAACTCCTCGTCGACTCGCACCTGGTCGGCGGGGGCCGCAGCGGTCGCAGGTTGTGCGATTACGGGCTCGGGTTGCGGCTCCGGAGGGAGGAGACCCATCTTGCGCTTGAGCTCGACCAAGTCTTGATCTGCGCCAGTCGTCGTCTCGAGTTCGCGAAACTTGTGGGCGAGGACGTCGCCTTCGTACTGCTCGGCGATCTCCGCGCTCGCTTCGGCCTCGGCTTCCATCTGTTCGATGCGCCCGGCCATCTCATCGAATGCTTCGAAGGCACTGGCGTTCTTGAGCCCACTGAGCGTCTCGTGAATGGCCTTTTGCGCCTCTGCGCGCTTCTTGCGCGCGATGAGAATGCCCTTCTTGCGCTTGGCTTCTTCAATCTTGTTGTTCAAGGCTCGCAACGCGAGCTTGAGCTGGTCGACCGCCGTCTTTTGCTTTTGCCACTGGTCTTGGAACTGGGTGGCGAGTGTCGCCGCTTCGTTTTTGCGCGCCAAGGCTTCTTTGGCCAAGGCGTCGTTGCCGGCGCGCACCGCGAGCATGGCCTTCTTCTCCCAGTCCTCGGCGACCTTACGCTGATTTTCGACCTGACGCGCTAGACGCTTCTCATCCGCGATGGCGCCCGCCACTTGGCGTTTGGCGACGGCCAGCTGCTCCGCCATGTCGATGATCAACTGGTTGAGCATCTTCTCCGGATCTTCGGAGGAGCTGATCAACGCGTTGATGTTGGATTTGATCAGGCGTGCGAGTCGAGCGAACATCCCCATTGCTAGTTGCCTTCGTGCGTCGGTTTGCGTGAGTTGGTAACAGGTTTGGTTCGAGGTGAATGTCGCGCAGGCGACGTTACACCGCTACTTGGCTGCCGTCAGACCGTGGAGCAACCCGACGTGATTGGCCAGCGCCAGATCGAAGTCGGCCAACGTCGCTTCCAGCTCGTTCGGGTCGAGGTTGACCATTTCGTGGGCCGCGAGGAGCACGATGCTGTCGGAGCTCAGCGCGTAGGCCGCGTGCACCAAGTCGGACGCGTTGAGCTCCAGTAGCTTGCGGAACAACGCGGCGTGCAGCGACGCGTCTTGCGGCACGGCCCCGATCTCGACCTGCACGACCAACAGCGGTCCGCTGATGCGGAGCGCTGCCGGGGGTTGGTTGGCAGCGAGGCGCACCAAGACGGTACCATCGTCCAGCCGTTCGAACCTGCGATCGAGACGCAGTAGCTGCGCCTCCAAATCCTCCACTGAACTCGCCATGGTAGCGGAGCCTAAACCCACCGCCGGGGTGTGTCGACCGGTGCGGACGTTGCCGGGTGACGATCCCGTTCGGCCCCCGGGACCGAGAACGGGACCAGCACGCGACCGAGAACGCGAGCGAACCCACTTTACCCCCCATTCCCACACCGCGCTTGCGCTCGGACGAAACCTGGATAGACTCGGCCATGTTTGAGCAGAAGCCCCGCGAGTGTCTGACGTACGACGACGTCATGCTCGTCCCTGCGTACAGCGAGGTGCTCCCCAACGAGGTGGACGTCCGCACTCGCCTGACACGCAACATCAACCTGAACATCCCACTGGTCAGTGCGGCGATGGACTCGGTGACCGAGGCCCGCACGGCGATCACCATGGCCCGAGAGGGCGGCGTCGGCGTGATCCACAAGAACCTGCCCCCGCGCGAACAGGCCCAAGAGGTCGAGCGCGTCAAACGTGCAGAAACCGGCATGATCGTCGATCCAATCACGATCAACCCGAGCATGCCGCTGCGCCACGCCCTCGAGTTGATGCGAGGGAACAACATCAGCGGCCTGCCCGTGGTCGAAGGCACCAGCGCCGTCGGCATTCTCACGTCGCGTGACGTGCGTTTCGAGAAGAACCTCGACCAACCCGTCAGCGCGCTGATGACGACCAAGCTGGTCTGGGTCAAACCCGGCGTCGCCGCCGACGAAGCCAAGGAATTGCTGCACAAGCACCGCATCGAGAAGCTGCTCGTGCTCGATTCGGGCAAGCTGGTTGGGCTCATCACCATCAAAGACCTGATGCAGGCCGAGCTGAACCCGAGCGCCATCAAAGACTCGCTAGGCCGGTTGATCGTCTGTGCCGCCATCGGCCCGGGCAAAGACGGCGAGGTGCGCTCCGACGCACTGGTCGACGCGGGCGTAGATGCGATCGTGGTCGACACCGCCCACGGTCACTCCAAGGGCGTGATCGAGGCCGTCAAGTCAGCGCGCAAGCGCCACCCCAAGCTCGACATCATCGCCGGCAACATCGCCACCGCCGAAGCCGCCAAGGCGCTGATCGAAGCCGGCGTAGATGCCATCAAGGTCGGCATCGGGCCGGGTAGCATCTGCACGACGCGCATGGTCGCTGGCGTGGGCGTGCCGCAAATTAGCGCCGTGGCCGACTGTGTGAGCGTCGCGGACGCGCACGGCATCCCAGTCATCGCTGACGGCGGCATCAAGTACTCGGGTGAAGTGGCCAAGGCCATCGCCGCGGGCGCATCCAGTGTGATGCTCGGCTCGGCCCTCGCCGGCACGGACGAAGCCCCCGGTGAGCTCATTCTCTACCAAGGCCGCAGCTACAAGGCCTACCGCGGCATGGGATCCATCGGCGCGATGAAGAAGGGCAGCAAAGACCGCTACGGCCAGGGCGGCACGGCGGACGAGAAGCTCGTCCCCGAAGGCATCGAGGGCCGCGTGCCCCACCGCGGGCCACTGTCGGCGATCATCCACCAGATGATGGGCGGGCTGCGCTCGGGCATGGGTTACACCGGCAGCGCTACCATCGAGCAGATGCGTGCCAAAGCTCAATTCTGCCGCATCACGTCGGCAGGCCTCAAAGAGAGCCACGTCCACGACGTGTACATCACCGAAGAGGCGCCAAACTACCGCGTTTGACGCAATCAGCGCGGCTCTGCCCACTCGACTCTGCCCACTCGACTCTGCCCACTCGGCTCTGCCCACTCGGCTCTGCCCACTCGGCAAGCCGAGCTCGTCCCAACGCGAGCGTCGAGGTAACACCGCGGCGCTCGCGCTTTCGTCTTTTTGGTTGGATGGGGGTGCGGCTCAACCCGGCATCAGTCGGGCGTCACGCTGCGCTCCGCGGCTCGTCGCGCCGCCGGCGTTCGCGGCACGAGCCGAGGCTCCACACCCGGCCCCAGTCAGCGGAAGAAGAAGCGGAAATGGGAGGGCATTTCGACGACCCCCTGGTTGATGTGGTGCTGCGGCCAGCCCGCGCAGTTGTACCAACGCTCGCTGTACGAGGTTTCGCCGCCCAAGGCGAACTTGTGCCCGACCGATTCGCAGTACACTTCGAACGCGTCGCCGCTGTCCTCGGGCTGGCTCAGGTAAACGCCGTCGGCGAGATCTGGCTGGGCGTCGAGCAGCGCGTTGCACGATGCGTAGACGATTGCCGAGCTCCCCTGATTGCGCTCCGTCGTCACTCAATTCGATGGCGCTGCGCCGTTCCTTCGCGGACCCATGTCCGAAGGCTCGACGCTCAGCGGCAGGCGGCGCGACGGGCCGCGGGAGACCGCGTGACGCCCGACCGATGGCGGCCCCCGACGCCCCCACCCAAACCCAATTCGAAATAGGCTGGACCGGGGCAGTCATGGCGCGGGAGTTCGGTCCGCTCGGCCGTCGGTCGGCGGTGGTCGATGGCAGCCAGAGACGGGAAAACGCGCGTCCGACACGAGAATTGACTTCGCAACGCCGGCACAAAAGCGGCGTTGACAGGAAAGCAACCTGCTGCGACATTCCCCCGCCCTCAGGAGAGGTGTCCGAGTGGTCGATGGTGCCTGATTCGAAATCAGGTGTAGGGAAACCTACCGAGGGTTCGAATCCCTCCCTCTCCGCAAACGCAACTCCCGCCCGGGCTCACGCCTCCCCGCGTGGCCTGCGGGATCTGCTCACCGCGATGCGAGTCGGACGAGACGCGCGTGGTGAGTGGCTTCACGCGCCACCGCTCACGGCAGAACGCACACGGAACGCTTCGATTGGCCGCATTGTCCGGCGAGCCACTGTCCGGCTTGGTCGATTTGAATGCAATTGGCGGTGCCCGCGCTACCGGGCACGCCATTCTTCCAGTTCGCGTAGGTGCCCCAAGGGTCGCCGGTCTCCCAGGTGAACGGGTCGGCAGCGGTGACGCGGCTGGCACCAATCCAGAAGTAGAGCCCGTTCATGCTGCCGTCGCCTGGGAACATCGCCGCGCGCAGGGCTTCGTTGTCTGCATCGCCGAAAATCGTGACGAGCAGAAGGCCCTGCGCCGCGCAGCCAGCACTCGCTTCGGACCAGGTGATCAAGTCGTCACAGAGCATGTACGCGGTGCCGCCAAACTCGAAGCCGCGACAGTTCGACGGGCAGCCATCTTCGTCGATTACGCCGTCGCAGTCGTTGTCGATCCCGTCGCAACTCTCGAAACCGTCATTCGTCTGAACGCAACTGCCTGCGCCCCCACTGCCGCCGGTCCCAGCTGAACCGCCACCGGCGCCGATCCCGCCCGTTCCTCCGGCACCAGCCCCGCCACCACTACCAGTGACTCCCGCACTTCCACCGGCTCCGGCTCCTCCTGAGCCACTGCCACCCGTGCCGCCAGTACCACTGCCGCCGGTGCCGCCGCCGCTACCGCCAGAACCACTGTCACCCGAACCGCCTCCCGCGCTCGCAGAGCCACCGCCCCCACCATTAGCGCCCCCCTCACCACCCGCGCCCGAGCCACTGCCGCCAAAACCACTGCCAGAGCCCGTTCCGCCCGAACCGCCAGTGTCCGTGCCACCAGCACCGTCGTTCGCGCTGGCCCCCGCGCCAGAGGGCACTGCCGGGCTGCCTGCCGAACCGCCAACCGGAGCAGCCCCAGCGCTCCCCGGGTCTTCGGTCGTGGCCGGCGCTGGTTCTGCACCGGCGCTGGACGCGCCGGAACTTGCCTGACCCGGCGCCGGCTGTTGATCCATAGACCCCGCATCGAGGTCGAGCCCGACGTTTGAGGGGGTTTGCGACGACTCACCAGGACCAGCCGAATCCGGCGCGGGACCGCTCGCCGGCGACGGCGTTCCGCCATCCGCTGCGCCCGCATCCAAGCCCACACCGATGGCTTCGCCGGGAAGCGGGTCAAACCCGATGCGACCACACGACGCAAAGGCCACCAAGAGTCCACAAACGCGCGACCAGCGCCCGACAAGGGGAAGAAAACCGAGGCGGTGTGACCTTCGTTCCTGGGCCGTTGCTCTCTCGTCGCGATCGGTCATGCAGGTTTCGGTTGTGCTCCTTCGACGATCGCTCGCGCGGTGGTCCTTCACCGACTCGTTCACCGACCAGGGGACCACCATGAAAGACCAAGGCGCCCGCCTCGTTGGTGGAGGCTCCGATGAAGGATTACCACGCCGAATGGAACTCTACCGCCGTCAGCTCCGCTTTTGTCCTTCACGGGCACAGAAGGGCCCCGAGAAGGAACGTACTTGTCGCCAGGTGTATGATGCAGGTATACGCCCCGCCAAGAGGGAAGCAAACCCGAGGCAGGCACTACCTAACGGCAATGGATGAACATTTGTCCTTGCGGCCAGACGCTCCGGAGGTCCGAATCGTCCTTCCTGTTCGAGTCGCGAGAGGCGTCATTTCTCGTCTGTTTCCAGCTCCAACGGGCCCGAGCACACGCCAAGCCTTCACGGGCTTCCGCGCACGTCGCCCGACGTGTAGTTCTCCCCAAACGGCACGTCTCGCGCCGGCCCCGTCAACTCCAACGCAACGCGGGCCGTAGTCAGCAACAGAGTCAGCAACAATCGCCGACTGGCAACCACTCACCCAGCTCACGGCGAGTTTCGAGCATGACCACACCGAAAGCATTCAAGGCTGGGGACCTGCATGAGAGTTCGCGATTCGCGGACCTTCATTCGATGTAACGAAAGATGGAGTCGAGAGGACAACGGCAACGCGGGCGGTTTTGGGGGACCTCATCCAACCGGGGCCCGAAGAACTGCCCGACAATCGTGCTCGCCCACTGGTTTCTTTCGATGGCGGGCCTCGCGTTCGGATGCGGCGGGGACACCGAGCGTTCCGCGACGTCCGACGACATCGTGATCGGCGCTGCGCTGCCCTTCACCGGCGAGCGAGCCACGATCGGTCGAAACTTGGAGCAGGCCTTGCTCCTTGCGATCGCCGACGTCAACGACGCAGGCGGGGTCGGTGGTCGACGTTTGCGCCTGGAAAGCCGGGACAGCAACTCTGGCTCACAACGTGGCGTCGATGCACTGCTCGACCTGCTGTACAACGAGAAAGTCCGCTACCTCGTCGGCCCTGAGGAGAACGACCTCGCGAACGAGATCGTGCCGGACATCAAGGGCTTGGACGTGTTCAACGTGTTGCCGGGCTTTGCGTCGCCGTACATCGAGCGGGTTGGTAGCCGTGGGGCGTGGCTTCGACTGCCGCCGTCTCCGTTGGCTTTCGGCTGCGGGTTGTCCGAAATGGCCCGTGAGAATTCCGTCCACACCGCGAACTCCATCGTGGCCCAAGACGACTTCAATCAAGCCGTCTTCGGCGAGTTCCTCTCCTATTTTCAAGCCGTCGAGGGAAGGACACTGCCATCGATCACCCTGCGCGACTCGCAACAGGCCTACGCCGGACGAGTTGCGAAGACCGTCGAGGCGGGCGCGGACCGCACGCTGCTGATGGTCAACCCTACTGCGGCGTCGAACCTGCTCATTCAATGGGTATCGAGCCGAGGCGGGGGCGAGTGGATCTTCGGTCCGAGCTTGCACACTCCTGGTTTCCTGCAGAACATCCCGTTCGACGCGCTCGACGGCACGTTGCTGCTCGCACCAACGCTGCACCTGCCACACGAATGCGACATACCCGACGACGAGGGGTATCGAGGCCCGGTCGCGTGCAGCGATGAGAACGCCAAACGCTTTCAATCGTACTTCGCCGAGCGTTGGGATGGAGCGCAACCCTTTCCTGCAGCGCACTTCTACTACGACGCGGTCGTGCTCATCGCACTCGGACTGCAATACGCGCAAACCCACGGCGATGACGAACCCGGCGCGTCGAACATGCACCGCTACGTGCGACGCCTGATCGATGAAGATGCCCCCCTCCAGGGCTGGCAAGACGTGGCGGCGTTGCTCGCGAGCGCGGAGCGAGGTGACAAGATCGACTTCGCTGGCGCCGCCACCGAATACCGCTTCGACAAGTTCGGCTCCGCCGAGCATTTCGTGTTCGACGCATGGACCATCGAAGAGCGTGAGTACGTGTTTGAGGGGTCGCTGTACGCCGAGTGCTTCCGCTATGCGACCATGGCCGGTGCCAACTCGCTGAACGACGATAGCGATGACGAGTGAATCATCCCAATCGCTCGAGCGCGCCCAATCCAACGCGCCTGGGCTCCAAGCGACCGCATCCAACTCCTTGCAGTCATGGCAAACCCAGATGCCCGCACCGGAGTCGTCGCGCGATGACCCACGTCTCCCGTGATGTGAGACAGGTTGCCAAACGACGTGATGAGAAGGCTCCAAAAGCCAGCGAGACAGGAGCGCTGCACCGACGCAGGAACGCAGTTCGACTTCCGGTAGATGCCCGTTGCCGATCCGACACAATCGGGCCACGCTTATATATGACGCGAGGTACGCAACTCGCGCAGATCGCTGCAATTGTTGGGCTTGGCGGCTGCGCCGGTAACTGGAACGCGACGGTGCCCAACGCGCCCGACGCGCGCTGGACGATCACTTCCGACGGCGTGGTGGTCGCCATCCGGGACAATCCGTTTGCCATCTCGATTCGAGATCAAACCGGCAAGGAGGTGCTTTCCACGGCCGCACCCGGTGAGGGCGACGGCTTTGCCACTGCGGCGTGGACAACGGGTGAGGTCACCTATCGCCCAGTGCTGTCTCCAGGTTACTCGAAGATCACCGAGCACTTGGATCCTTATCGAGAAGCGACGTTCGTCGAGGCGCTCGAGGTGTCCGACGACACGATTCGTCTGCGACTACTCGACCATGCGCCATTCGCCGAAGCGACGCCGCGTACCGATACCTCGGACGATCCGCCGACGTACATGACGCTGCGTGTCCGCCCCGGGGCCGTCAGAGTCAGTGCTTGGGTCGACAATACGGTACCCCGCGCGTGGTCGGTGGGCTTTCGCGCGGCCCCCGACGACGGATACCTGGGATTGGGTGAACGGTTCAACGCGGTCGACCAACGCGGACAGCACGTCTTCAACTGGGCCGAAGAAGGCGGCATCGGCATGGGCGAGGGGACGAGCATGGGGGAGGTAAACCCCTGGCCCAACGGGGCGCTGATGACCTATTACCCTGTGCCGTTCTTCGTCTCGACCCGCGGTTACGGCTTCTGGCTCGACACCACCTACTACAGTCGCTTCGACCTTCAGGCGTCACGTTCCGACGAATGGCGCGTGTCGCACCACGGGCCCACGCTCGACTATGAAGTCTATCTTCCGCAGGCGAACGACCAGCGACCCTGGCCGTACCAGGTAACGGACCAGTTCACCAAAGCCACCGGGCGCCCGATGTTGCCCCCCGCGTGGGCCTTCGGGCCCCGACGCAGGATCTCTCGGCATTCGACCCAGGGCGAGGTTCTCGAGATCCAAGCGATGCGCGATGCCGACCTGGCGGTGACTTCCGCCGACGACGCGTTGCACTTCTTCCCTTCGGCCCGCCACGTGGGAAGGGAAGAGCAGATTGCCGAGTGGGTCTCCAACGCGAGGGCACTGGGTTATCACGTCAACGGCTACTTCAACTCCTTCGTCGCCAGCGATGCCCCAGCCTTTGCCGAGTTCTTGCCGCAAGCTCGAGAGCGTGGCTTCTTTCTCCGGCGCCCAGACGGGAGCGCGCCGAACCTGTGGATCTTCACAGGCGGCAAGGTCGTCCATTCCGACTTGCTCGACTTCACCAACCCCGAGGCGAAGAGCTGGTACCAGTCCAACTTCGATCACGCGATCAAGCTGGGCTACTCGGGCTTCATGTACGACTTTGGCGAGTACGTGCCCGCCGACACGCGCGCCGCCGACGGCACCAGCGGTGAAGCCCTGCACAACCAGTACCCCGTTCAATACGCGCGCACGCTCCACGAGGCCATGGAACGCAGTTCCAAAGCCGGCGACTGGTTTGCGTTCATGCGCAGTGGGTACACCGGGTCGTCAGCATACGTACCGATGCTCTGGGCGGGCGATCCCGCTGCATCCTTCGAGGACTCTGACGGACTGCCGAGCATGGTGCGGGCGGGACTGACCGCGAACATTTCGGGCGCGCCGTTCTGGGGTGGAGACATCGGGGGTTACCACTGTTTGATCGACGGAGCTGGCGCTGCTGATGAAGAGCTGTTGGTGCGCTGGATCCAGCAGGGTGCACTGAGCCCGAACATGCAAGATCAGAACGCTTGCGTCGGTGAGCGCAAACGCCGCAAAGCGTCGATCTGGAATTCGGCGCGTGCGCGCGCGGCATGGCACAAGTACGCGCGACTGCACACTCGCCTGTTCCCATACTTGTACACGTGGGCGACGCGGGCTCACCGCCATGGCGAACCCATGATGCGGCCGCTGTTCTTCGAACATCCGAATCGCAGCGAGTTGCGCGCCGTGGACGACGCCTACTACCTGGGCGCGGCGCTGCTCGTCGCCCCGATCTTGACCCGTGGCGGTCGAGAAAGAGACGTTGTCCTTCCTGATGCCCTGTACCTCGATTGGGACACGAAACAGCTCGTCGCCGGAGGGCAGCGAACACTGGTCGCACCCCTGGACAAGTTGCCATTGTTGCTGCGCGCCGGACAGCTGGTTCCCTTGCTCGACGACCGCATCGACACACTGACCGAAGAGAGTAACCCCAGCGTCGTGGGACCTACCGACGTCGCGGACGTCTACGACGTCGTGACCCTGTTGAGCGCCGCACACCCCGAAGCGACTCTCCAACTGCACGACGGCTCGACGCTGACGGCCCGCGTCGACCTCCAGCGGCTGCGACGCGCCACGACGGGGAGCGGCAGCGGAGACCAGCTCGACTCGTCGCTGACTCGCGTCGAGTCAGCGGAACGACTGCGCGGTTGCACCGGATGCTACTGGGTCGATACCAGCGACCCAGGCAAGATTCGCGTGTTGGTATCCGACCGAGGCAGCGCCAAAGCGCTGGGTCTCGAAGTCCTATCGACGTCGACGCGCCGCATACGCTGGGACGTCAGTATCGCGCTGGAGCGAGCCATCGTCGAACGAGCCCCCGAGCAGCGCGCGGTTGCGGCGATGACTCGCTTTTGGCGCGGCGGCCGTTGACGGGACGCGACCGAGGCCATTCATTCAGTGCGCCGGGTGAGATTCGGCATCGACGCGTTCAGGACGCCCGCGACGAAGTCATCGGACGTCGACGCCGAAAGCGCAAGCCCCTCCTCGAACCGACGTTCCTACCGTGTGCCCCCTCGGCCCCGAGGTTCGGAGTTCGGACGGTAACCCGATACACGTCACGCGAATCCCTCTGTGCCGTCTGCAGTATCCTGTGCGGATCTCACAGATGACTGTGACGGGGTTGTGCCAAAGCGTCCCGTTCGGCACAACCCAGCGCGAGAAGCCCGCCCGCACGCTGGCCGGAGCCGAAACCAGCCACAGCGTACGCCGAGGCGCGGCGCGGCTCGAAGCAGTGTGCCACGCTCCACCGACAACTTGGCCATGGGGTAAACCTCAAACGCCAACCCCGACAGCCAAATTCGGCTCAGCTGAAGCGGCACGTCTCTTGCTCCGGGCGCCGCCACGGGCCCAGCACCGCCTCCATCTCGGGGACGCCGCCTGAGCTCAAGGACCCAGAGCATGACCTCAACGACATCGCGGCGCCGCCCGCTGCTCATCAATTGCGGCAACCCAATACTGACCACGATTCTCTGTGCAAGCACCGTGTGGTTTGCGTCGGCGTGCACGACCAACAACTACTACGACCAGTTCTTCATCGACCCAGTGTCCGACGCTGGCGACTCCCCCGGCCAACCAGGTCCAACGACGCCCAACGACGGTGGCACCGACCCGGCACCGGTCGATGCCGGCGAAGGCTCGGACGGTGGCAGTGCCGCGCCGGTGAGCCCGGGCGCCCCCCTGGCCACTACCGATGCCGAGTCGATTCAGCTCGACGTCCTGAACGCCATTGGCAACCACTATTGGCTCGTCGTCTCCGACGAGCAGCTGGAGCGGATGAACGCCCCTTACGCCCCAGGCGGACCGATTTTCCTGATGAACAACTACGGCGACATCTATACCCCGGGTGGCGTGGATACCGAGCCGACGTTCGTCGACCACTTCCTGGTCACCAACACGGCCACACCCACCGCGAGCGCGGACTTCGGCAAGGTGCAAGTTCGCCTGGTAGGTCAATCGACGGGACGTGAATGGTCCAAGCAAACACTACCCAACTTCAAGATCGACTCCGACGAGTTCCAGGACGGACTGCGCATCGACGGCGTCAAGCACATCCGCTTCAACAATGCCGTCGTCGGTGGCATCTATCGCGAAAAGCTCACCTTGGACCTGTATCGACGCCTCGGATACCCCGCACCGAAGGCGACCTACGCGTGGGTTTCGAACAACGTCTGGGGACCCGACATCAAAGTCCCCTACGTCGTCGTCGAATCCTACAAGCCACAGTTCTGCAAAGCACGGGAGAAGCAACTGGGCGGTGAGTGCCCCAACATGTGGGAGCTCTCCGGCGACTTCGGCTACGGCGCATTCCAGGAGCCGAACGCGTGCCAGTTCAGCGAGTGTGACAGTTCGCGTGTGGACGAGCTGGACCAGGCCGTCGCGCTTGCCCCCACGGGAGAGGGCTTCAAAAGCGCGCTGGCACAGTGGCTCGACTGGGACGCCTTCCACCGTTTTCAGTGTCTGTCGTGGGTACTCGAAACCGGTGACGACGCCATCCACAACTCGAACAACCTCGTCCTCGCAGAACGTGCCGACGGCAAGTTCCAACTGCTCCCCTACTCGGTCGACATCAGCTTGGGACAAGATTGGTACACCAACGTACCGTTGGCTGGAAACAGCTCCTTGGCTCGGGGCTGCCAAGCGGATCCACAGTGTTGGGCGGACACGATATCGACGTGCGAGAAGGTGTTGAAGAAATTCACCGAAGCTGATCCGGTGGCGATGTTGGATGAGCAACACGCGGCGCTCGAAACCGCAGGCATGCTGCGCGCCGGCGATGACGACCGCTACGAAAGCCTACGTGGCTACCTTCAACGGCGGTTGGAGCAACTACCCATCGAGCTGGAACTCAATCGTGAATCGCCCGACACCGGTGTTCAGTGTGAATCCCCCATGGTCGACTGCGGCGGCTACTGCGCCTATCCGGAAGACTGCGTGGTCTGTGAACCCGGCCCCGCCGCCATCGACCCGCGTCCACTCGAGGTGGCGAGAGTTGCCGCCGATCCCCTGATGCCGCCAAGGCCCGATCTGCCCGGCGCTGACGGCGGGGTTGCCGACGGATCCGCTGCGGACGTCATCCTCAACCCTGAGCCACTGCCGGGAGAAGATCCCGTCGACGAGCCCGTCCCCGTGCCGGGCGGCTGCTTGCCAATGATCGACAAGTACGCACTGTGAGCCCGTGAGCGACGCCGAGTGCCAGCCGCTGCCCGAGTGTACGGAGCTTGGATGGTGCTCGGCGGTCGAGGACGTGCGCAGCGCCGCGACGGAGGCAGATCGCAGCGCCATCGAGCACTGCGGCGAGTCAGGTTGTGCTGGGTCGGCTGATGAGTGCCGAGTCCTGAAGTGGCGACGGCCCTCCCCACAAACCCGAGCTGGAGTCTCCGGCAGCGACAGGCTTGCACAGCGACCAGAACCTCTTCCGCAACGGCGCCAGTGCGACGGAACGCGGAAAAAAGGCTCGATCCAACGGCGCCGAAGTTTCGGGCGGCGACACTCGAGCCACCCGCAGTGAAAAAGACGCTCCGGTACGCGTACTTAGGGCTTCGACTTCGACTGCGGAGCACCCGGGGCCCGTTGCGGGAGCTCCCCGCCCGTTGCGCGAAGCTTCACAGCGGCTGCGTGCCGCCTCGAGTGACCGGGGAGCGCGTCGGCCTGCTTGCGGGAAGGTTGAGGTCCGTCACACTCAGCCAACCGTTGGCGCCATTCGATCAAGTCCGAACCGCGCCCGATTCAACACGTGCACGGCCTCTCCCCTCCCGTGTGCCGCCGCTTCGCCAATCGCCTCCGCCAGCGTTGGGTGACTGTGCACGGTCAACGCCAAATCCTCCAAGGTCGCGCCAGTCTCGATGGCCAAGGTCAGTTCACT
>QJWJ01000292.1 GCA_003235365.1 Deltaproteobacteria bacterium | reverse complement strand
GCCCCGCGCTGATTCAGGTGAAGTAGCTGCTCCAACACGCCAGAACCGAATACGGACGTGCGCCCCAGCACCGCGCCGTCTTCCGATGACGCCATCGGGAAGTTCGGTCGTGGGCCGATGCTGCGCTGCCACAGGGCGGCATGAGGCGCCGCCAAGGTCAACACGGCCTCCATGCGATCCACCGCAGCAAGATCTTCTGAGAGCACGCCACAGCTCTCACGAGCGAGGGCCTCGAGCAGTTGCATGGGCGCCCACAGCTGGTGTCGCTCCGCCGCCAAGTCTGGGTAGCGTTCAACCACCGTATCGAGGCGACGCTGCAAGCGTTGCTCCGCTGGCTGCACGTAGACTGAAAGTTGATCAGCAGCCATCACTCGTCCCCCGGGTTGAACGGCACCCCACGCCCGATGACGATATTCATCCTGCCCCCGCAGCTGCTGTCGCGCCGCCGCCGGCAGACGCAACCGTACCGCCAGCCGCCGCCGGAGCTTCGCCGCCCGCCCCTGCCGTGTCGGCGGCGCCGCCACCCCCACCGCCGCCAGGGGCCTCCGCGGTGCCTGCGGCTCCGGAATCGCTGGCCCCCGCCTGGGCGGCGCCCCCGGCTTGCTCACGCAGGGCGGGTGGGGTCGGAGCGGTCGGAACTTCGATCTCCGGATTGAAGGTCGGCGTGAGATCGGTGGGCGGCGTCACGTGGTGACTGCTGGTGATGCCTTCGTCCGGAGCGGCCACGCTGACTGGAACGCGCGCGTTGCGATCGATGCGCGCCCGAGCATCCGCGTCGACGAGGCGGTCGAGCGGCACTTGATCCGTGCGGAACGCCAGGTCGACGGAGGATCGCAATCCAGCGCGCGCTGCAACTTCTTCGCGCGTCAGCAATGCATCGCTCTGAACCTTGCTGAAGCCCGCGGCGACGCTGGCGCTCGCCCCCCAATTACCGAGTCCAAACTGCCCACTGGCGGCCGTCTGCAGCGACGCCTCGGTCCGCTCGCGTGTGTCTTGCTCGGCAATGCTGCTCGCGTCCACGCGCATGTCCATCGACGCGTGCAAACGCCCTTCATCGACGACGATGCGCTGCAGGCCCATCTGGACCATGCTGGCCAGGACCGCCTGACGATCCCTCCCCAACTTGCGCCGCACCGCGGGAAACAGCGTTTCCTCCAACTCTTCCCCATCCACGCTCATCGCCTCCGACTCGCTCAGCCCGAGCACCGAGCGCAGCTGGTCTCGGTGGTCGTCGAGATCGACACCGTCGTTCAAGGCGAGGGCCCCATCCTGAACGCGAAACAGTGGCAACTTGCCCATCACCCAAGCGATGACGTCGGCATCTCGGACGTTCGCATCCGTGAACTCGTCCTCGGTTGCACTGACGTTGTCGAGCAAGTCCGAAATGCTGGCGAGTTGGCCGTGCGTCGAGCTGGTGATGGCATTGAACACGCCGTTGATCAGCGACGCGACGAAGGTTGGAAAGTCGAGAGCCTCCCGCAAGTTGCGGATCGTGCCCGCCGCTTCACGCGTGGCGTTCATGCCGATGTTCTCACCGGCCGTCTGCGCGACCGCCAACGGAGCTCTGGCCCGCCGGGGTTGGTCCTGCAGACGCGCCGTCAACGAACGCTCTTCATCGAGCAAACGCGCCCCCATCATCGAGACTCTCACGAGTTTGTGAGCCACGTTCCTGCGTAGCTCGGGCGACGCGTTCTCGAATCCCGGACTCCGTTCGAGCAGCCCGCGCACCTCTTGGCGCACTCGCGCCAGGACTCGATCGTCCGCTCCCCGGTCGGCGCGCGCAGACTGTTGCAGCGTCTGGTTCACGTCTCACGACTTTCCAGCAAGTAGCGCTGTGCGGCACTGACCACCGCCGAATCGGCAGCCACGACGACACGCCCTTCGGCGATCTGGGGTGCGTTGTCCGCGAGCCAAGTCAGAACCGTTTGTCCAGCAACCGCAAGCGCGACACTGCGCGACGGGGACACCGGCCGATCGAGAAACCGAGGCCCGTGCCGCGCGACGATGTTCCACACCCCACCCGGACCGAGACTCGCCACGATCTCCTGGTGCTCGAGGATCGCAAGAGCGCTGCGGATCGTGGCCACGATGTCTCGCGCCGCAAACGCCGACATTCCCCCAACACCGGACAACAGCCCGCCGAGTTCGCGTGCCGCAACGTTGAGCCGCGCCAGCTGGCTGGGTGTCGCTTGGCCGACACTGCGACCCACCCCATCGAGCTCAGCCAACAGGCGCCCCCAGCTGAGGAAAAACGCGCTGTTCGAATCGGCGCCAAACACTCTATCGTAAATCGCACGGCGCTCCTCGGGGCCGAACCGCTCGTCACGCTTTCGAAAGAAGCGCACGAGCTGGGCGGTTACATCTCGAAGCGGCAACTGCAGCCGTCCCTGCATCAGCCGTTCGCAGAGAGCTTCGACAAATCCGGGAATGCCGGCTTGCTCGACCCAGCGCGCCCAGAACAGCGCCGCGGCAACCCGGATCTGCCCCGGGGCGAGCGCCGCGGAGCTCGACAGTGGCGGCAAGTCCACGGCATCCAATGCCGCGGACCCATACTGCTGCAGCGCTTCGTTCAGGTGCGCACTGAGCACCGCCTGCGCGAGACTGAGTCCCCACGGGTCTGCGCCTGCACCCGCCGCCCGCTGCCTCGAAGCGGAAGACCGCGCCGGATTGCCCCACGTTCGGGCCGTCACAGAAGCCGGGTGCAACAACATGAGGTGTCACCTCCGAGAGCGTTCCTGAACCGCAGTGAGCTCCGCCGGGCTTGCGATGCGTTCGAGGGGGAAGGCATCGCTCTTGAACTTCACCTGCACGTACCCGGTCATCTTTGCCCTCGATTCCACCTCGGCCGCACTCTTGTCCTCAATCGCCGAGTTGGCGGTGGAAACCCTGGTATTGACGTTGCTCTGGAACGAGCTCTTCCCCCCTCGGCTGGTACCCCAGATATCGTTGCCAGATTGGTGCTCGTAACTACTGTCGTAGTGGCGTGACGTTTGAACATCGCTGGTGGCCGCGTTTGCATCGCGACTCGACGTGTCCCTGGCTTTGACGTCGAACATCACGGTCGCCTTGATCTCGCCTTCGGTCACGATGATGCGGTTGAGGCCCAGCAGCACCATCGTTGCGAGCTGTTGCTGACGGATCCGCGCCAGCTCCAGCTGCGCCCCTTCGACCAGGCGCCTCTCCCCTTCTGGATCATCGAGATCGAGCTCATCTCCTCCGAGATTGAATAGCGATTTGAAGTCCGGGAACGCGTCGTCGTCCAGGTTGGAGTTCGGCACCAATCGACTCGATCCGTCGTCGGAACGCTCTCTATCCAGGGCATCGGGGTAGCGCTGTTGCAAGTAGCTGCGCGCTTCCTCTGGAGGAACGTTCTCATTGGCGAACTCGTTCAGGCTCTTGACGACGTCGGACAGATACTTGCCGAACGCTTCCATCTGTTTGATCGAGCTATTGACGATCGAGGTGAACACGCCTTCAATCAAAGAGCCGACAAATTCGGGAAAATCGACGGCATCCACGAGTCGCTCGAAGGTCTGTGCCCCGGCCTTGTTTGCCCCAGCGACGAATTCGGAACCAACCTGCCCCGGCTTTTCCGCGAGACGCTTCTTGAGTTGTTCCGTGGCGTCTTTCGATTCCGCAAGTGCTGTGACCGGTGCAGACCGCCCTTGCCACGCAGTCGGGTTGGTCAGGAAGGACAGCACCCGCACCATGTCTCCCGCGACCTGGCGGCGCTGCGACACGGGGAGCGCGTTGTAGGAGGGGGTTGCGGACAACATGTCGCGCACGTGAACGCGGATCTCGTCGCGCGTCTTGTTCTTGAGCTCCGCAAGCATCTCGGAAGTAATCATGGCGTGCCTCGAAATCGGGTCAGGGTCCCTGGGTCAATGGCTGCGCGCGTTCGTTCAACACGGCAAGCCCACCTGCATCGACGAGTCGTTCCAACGGAAACGTCTCTGAGCGGAAGTTGAGACGCACGTCGCCGCTCAACTGTGCCTTTGCGGCGGCGCGCGATTCGCTCGTGTCGTCGGTCGCGCTGCTGACGGTCGCCACGTGAGACGATTCGTCCACGTTGACGCGACCCGCCGCGAAGAACGGCACGGCGACGGTGCCGCCTTCCACGGACCGATTCGATTTGCTGCGCGAATCATGCATCTCGGCCGTGGCACGTCGATCGGCTCTGTCGGACGCTCGAACCTCGAACAGAACCTTGGCGTTGATCCGACCATTCGTGACGACGATGCGGTTGATACCCAACAAGACCATCGTCGCCATCAGCTGCTGACGTGACCGAGCCATCTGCAATTTTGCAGCGTTCACCAGTTGCTGCTCTGACGGCCCATCGTCGAGGTCCACCGGTTGCTGCAGACCGAACTCGGCGGCGAGATCGACGCCGCCCTCGGCATCGGGGTTGGCGCGCAGGCGCGCAATGTCGCCACTGGTATCGATGTTCACGGCCTGCGGATGGCGCTCCCGCACGTAGTCGCGTGCTTGGGCGTCGGAAATGTGGTCCTTGGCAAACTGGTCGACGGTCTTCGCAGTAGCTCCCAGCAGTTCGGCATAGGCGCGCATCTGATCGATACTGGCGTCCACCACGGCTTTGAACACGCCGTTGACCAAACCCGAGACGAAGTCGGGGAAGTTGACCTTGTTGACGAGCTCACCGAACTGCTCGGTGCCCTCTCGAAGCGCGCCGGCCTTGAAGTCCTGTCCCACCTGCCCCGGCTTTTCCGCGAGGCGTTTCTTGAGGTCTTCGACGGGATCCGTCTGTTCCTCCCCGGTGCTCGGTTGCTCCAAGGGCCGCGCCAGGGTCGGCGTCTTTTGCCCTAGCCAGTTGGGATCCTCGGCGAGATAGGTGCTGACTCGAACCATGTCCTGCGCCAACTGACGACGTTGCGCCGCCGGCAGTTGGTGAAATGCGGGCGAGGCGTCCAGCAACGCGCGCACCTGAGGACGGATCTCGTCGAGGACTGCTGGTTGCTCGCTCTGCATGGTTCGACCTCAGCTCCGCCCCGGAGCAGGCGCGGGCTCTGCACTCGGCGTCGCGGCGGGCGCGCGATTGGTAGGTGGACCACCAGCCTGCGCACGTTCGAGTTGCAGCAACTGCGCCGAATCCAGCATGCGCTCGAGAGGAAACGTCTCGCTCTTGAAGTTCAGACTCACCTCTCCTCGCAGTTGGGCCTCCGCATCGATTTCGCCCTCGGTGTGCGCCATCGTCGTGGCGACGCGGATGGGCACGGGGATTTCCGTCCGCCCGGAGAGGTGGGCCCTGGCCGTGTTGAACTCGAACTCGCTGACGCGCATCTTGTCTTCGTACTGAGACGCGACACCATCCCGAGTGATGCTGTCGGTCGCCGCGAAATCGAAACGCACCTTGGCGTTGATCTTGCCATCCGTCACGATGATGCGATTGATGCCCATCAAGATCGTCGTCGCCAGCAGTTGCTGACGAGAACGCGCGACCTCATCTCGCGCCGCTGGCACCAGCACCTGCTCGACGTACTCCTCGTCGGGTTCGGCCACGGCCTCGGGCAAGTTGAGCTCGCGCGCGAAGTCGGGAACGTTGTCGAAGTCGAAGTCGTCGAGGAACCCCAACCGCGTGCCCTCGTCGCGGGTCTCCTGCTTGAACACCTGCGGGTATTTCTTGAGCAGGTGATCGCGACCCGCGGCCTGATCCACGTTGGCGTCGCGAAAATCTCCGAGACTCATGGCCACGGATTTCACGAGCTCGGCATAGGCCTGCATCTGGGTGATCGACGCGTCGACGACCGCGTTGAACGTACCCTTGACCAAACTCGAGACGAATGCCGGGAAGTTGACCTCGCGGATCAAGCGCCCGGTCTGTGTCACTCCCGCAGCCACCGCCTCTGCCCGAAACGGATCATCGGCTCTGAACCGATCCGGCGCGGGTTCGTCGGCTTGGGCCATGGCGTACGGGTCGCGCGATGACCCAGGGCTGCTCCCCCCACTGGGACCGCTCGCGAGGGCCTCGACGACCCGGCTGGTGTCCGACGCGATGCGCGCTCGCGCTTCGGCAGGCAATTGCTGAAAGGCCTGACTCTGCTCGAGCAGGGCCGAAACCTCCCGCCGGACGACATCCGCTTGCACCTGCTGCATGGCCGCCTCAGGGGTGGAGGGTGTACGGGTCGTTTGAGGGAATGCGCCACGTGTCGCGAACCGGTGTCACCATGGGCACGGAACGCTCTCGGCTCGCAGCACGGTCGTAGCCGGAGGGACGAAAGTACAGCGCGAGCCGAGCACTGCGCTGGGGATCGACTCGCACGCTGACGACGTTGACGTCCCCGGGCGTCTGATAACCATCCGGGGTCATCGCGGCAATCCATTGGGACAGAGCCCGTTGAGCCTGGGGACGTTGTGCCAAGTGCATGTGAACCAAGCGATGCATGTCGCGCGGCGGATCGGCCAATCCCGGCATCAGTACTTCGAGCTTCATCTCCAGCCCCCGGTTGGTGTCTCGCAACGCCAACACGACGGAGCCTTCCGGCAACACGAAACGCCCGCCCAAGATCAACCCAATCGCCGTCAGCAGGCTGGGCAGCTGGTGCCCAATCCCCAAGCGGTTCATCAGAGGTTCGAGCTCCAACAGCCGCAGATCGCCCGTGTGGAAGAAGTACACGCGCTGGGCCCCACTGGCTCTCCCACAAGCGACGGAGGTGAAGATCGGGACCAGGCCCGGCAGCAGTGCCATCGCGACGCGGGCCGCGTGCTGCAAGTTCGGCGGGAGATCATCGACGCGCCCCTTGTCCATCTCGTAGTAGGCCTTCGCCTCCTGAAGGCCCCCCGCATCGAACGAAGCGCCAAACCAGGCGCCGAAGCGCGCCGCCCCTTGGGTACTCGCGCCCCGCCAAGGTTCACTGCGCTCGTCGAACCAGTGCCTGGCGGTCGGTCCAAAACCGCCATCGACCAAGCGCCGCACTTCGCGACTGACCTCGTGCCGCCGACGGTCGGCGGATGCGTTGGGCCCGAGCGGCTCCATCGCAAAGCGCAGGCTGTTCGGTGCGACCTCGGAGAAGGAATGTTCCAGCGGCAGATAGCCGGGCAGAAAGCTGTTTCGACCGTAGCTTGGATCGCCCACGGGCAGTTCGAAGCTTCGGTCGAAGAAGTCTCTGAGCACCCCCGTCGGATCGGCAGCGCCGAGACGCCGAGCAGCAGTCCGAAAGCGGTACTTGGCCAGTTCAGCAACAGTTTGAGTCGTCATTGCTCGTCCCTCGTCAGGCTTGACCCACCGGTGCTGCAGGATTCAAGTTGGACAGCGCGTTCTTGAGCTGTCCACCGACGTCGCCCACGTTCGCCAGCGACGGGATGGTCGGTTGAGTCTGGTGGGAGACGGGTTCGCTGAAGCGCTCCACCGTCGTGTCGGGAGTCCCGGTGACGGCCAGCCAGCGTTCGACGTTGGCTGTCAGATCATCGGTCAGATTGAGGTCTCGACTCACGCCCGCCAGCTGGGGTGCGTTGCTCGCGATCCATTGGATGATGTTCGCACCGGCTTGAGCCATGGTGCGCTGTCGCACGCTGTTGACGGCTCCGCCCAAGTACAGGTCGCTGTGACGCTGAACGAGTTGCCAGATGTCCCGAACGCCGAAGGCGGCCAGCACGTCTGGGTCGGAGAGCATGGTCTTGATCTCGCGGATCTCCCCCTGCAGCTCCACGGCGGCAAAGTGGGCCAGCGCGTAACCGTGCAGCGACAAGTTGACGCCGAGGTCTCGACCGGTCTTGAAGATCTGTTGTGCGCTCGTACGGCGGGTTTGGGTGCTGTTCCGCTCGCGGCCCGCCAGGCTCACCGCAGACAGGAATCGAATCCACAGATCGTTGAACTCCCGATTCGGCATCGGTTCGTCGACGCTGCCTTGCGCCAGCCCCAAGGTGCGACCGTAGAGGCCACGACGCTCGAACTCAGTGAGCCGCTCTGGAGCCTTCTTGAAGTAGCGGTACAGGGCCTCGCCGCCCACGCCGCGAGTCAAGGGGAGCATGCCATTCATGAATTGCTCGACAATCTTCTCGGCGGTGGCGAAGAACTTCAGCTCCTCCAACATCGCAGAGAAGTAGATCGCGGAGACCGCGCGCACGTTGTCCGCGACGATGTCCGCTTCCGTCCCCTCCTCCAGCTCGGGAAGATCGATGTCGATTGCAGAAGGGCGCGCAGTCACGTCCGAGCCGAGGCTGGTCTGCACGGCTCGGCGCACCTGCAGATCGAACAGGGCGGCTGACGTGTCCGCCCGCTCGGCGATCAGCTGACGACTCACTTCCGCCAATCGACGCGTCTTGATGCGCACACTACCGTCGTCCTGGGCGCCCAACTTCTGGAGCTCCAAGTAGACGCGACGGAACACCTCGGTATGCGTACGCACTTCCTGAACGACGCGCACGGCCTGACTCTTGAAGCCCGCCGCCATCAGGACGTCCTGGGAATCCGGACCGGGCTTGTGAACCAGGTCTGACGCTCCCAAGCGCGTCGTGGAGCGACCCAGCAACGGGTCTTGATAGTTGTCCGCAAGCATCAACCCGAAGACACCGAGCGCCGCGGCCCGGCGTATGTCCAGGGGCTCCCCGGTATCGCTGTCGAAGCTGGCGTCACTGAGCAGCCCCGTGGAAGTCGCGGGACCCAGCGGCAGCTCCCCTTTGAACGCGAAGTCGTTCGTCAACAGGTGGCGAACCGCGTTGTAGAACAAGCGTTGGGTGCGGTTGTGTTTGTCGACGTCCAGCTTGTCGCGTCGCCAGGTTTGGCCCTCTTCGGTGCCGAGCCATGCCTGGTACTCGTCAGAAGCAGGGGTCATTCCCGGCGGTAGGTCGGGAACGGGTTTCAGGTGGAGAATATCCTCGTAGGATTCACAGTCGTAGGGCATTAGCAACCTCCGTCATGTTGGTGGGATTGGCCGTTGGGGCCGTCGGAGGTATGCGAAGTGCTTCGAGATTCTCGAAAACACTCCCTACCTCATCAACATTGGGCATGAGCAACCGTTCACAGCGAGCCAGCGCTGCCGGGATGTCGAGCACACCTGCCCCGTGAAGTTCACGCGACACTGACGGCGCGTGGGGCTTGGAACTGCGCTCGAGGATCTCCTTGACCTCGAAGGGGGTGAGTCGAACACTCGCGCGAAATCCCCTCGACAACAGCAACGCGGCAGCGCCCGCGACGAACGGCGCGGCAAAAGACGTCCCTGAGTTGTACGTGTAGCCATCGATGGTCGCGCACCACACGCGGTACCCCGGGGCACACAGACTGACGTGCCGCCCCCGAGTCGAGAACGACGTCGGCATCAGCTGCGCATCCACCGCACCGACGGCGATCACCCCCGGCAAGGCTGCCGGGAAGTAACGCTCGTCATCGCCGCTGTTGCCGGAGGCAGCGACCAGAACACAACCCCGAGCCAACGCGTAGCGGACCACCTCCACGTGCGGCACCGGATCGGAACCACCGAGCTGAGACTCCGGGGTCCCGAAGGACAAGTTGATGACCTGAGCTCCCAAGTCCACCGCAGCCTTCACCGCCGCGTCGATGTTGGCAATGCCCCCGATGGCGGTTGGATCTTGACGGCCAATGACGCGCGCAGCAGCCAGGGCGCGAACCGGAAGCAGGCGCGAACGCCCAGCGACACCCGGCGCCACTCGTTCACCACGGGCCGCGATGATGCCGGCACAGGAAGTCCCGTGTCCGTTCTCGTCTTCCGGTACGCGATCGCAGTGCTGGTAGTCTCCCAGCAGCTGGATACCGTCATCGACGTCCGTCGCCGGAAGATCCACCACGTCGAGCCCCGGACGCAGCTGCGAGGCAAGCTCGGGATGGGAGTGCTGAACCCCACTGTCGACGACCGCGACGATGACTGCCGCGTCCCCGGGCTCGCCATGATTGGCTTGCGCGGCCCCAACCACAGTGTGAGCGTAGTCACGGGGTACATCCTGTCCGACGCGTGGTTCGGTAAGACTGAATGGTGTCTCACACAGGTAATCTGGCGTGGCCATTTCGACGGCCTCCACATCGGACAGGCGCTGGGCCACGCCCCACAGATCTGCATCGTCGTCCAATCGGATACGCAACGTGCGCGAAAGACCCAGCCGCTCCTCGAGCTCGTCGAAGGCGTGGTGGCGGGCGCCGACCGAGTACACCGATTGAGCCGCCGAGAACACTCGGCTCACCTGCATCCCACGGGTCGCCCCGCGCAGAACCCCGTCGACCCGCGCGTGGTCGACCCGAGCCTGTGGCGAGGCATGTCCCTCCAGCACGTCCAAGTGCGTCGGAACTCGATCAGGCACGACGCCTGGCCGCAAACGAACGACGAGGTGATGGCGAATGCAGCGGCGCTGAGTCATGCTCCCCCTCCGTTCACCGGCGCCGCGTACGCGTCGTGGTGCGACACTCCCTTGCCCCGGTAGGGCACGTCGTCCGGCTTCGGCTCCAAGCGGTAGTAACTGACCGCTCGGTCGTTGCCCACCAACACCTCCACTTGGCCTTCCGAGTGATGCTCCAACGGCCGCACCAGCAGCGAGCTCTCGCTTTGCTCAACTACCTCGACGGGCTCACCGGAAAGCCTCACCTCGGTCTGAACACCATCGGAAAGGTTCGCCCCGTCCAGTCTCAGCAGCCGCGTGGAACCGCGCCTCTCCGGTCGCTGGGCGCTGACCACCGGGCGCGACGAGGCCGCCAGCGCCGCGCGCAGCCGATCGACGGGGACCCCGATCGTACTCTCGACCGCCGTCGGCGGGGCTTCCCGAGACAAGCGCTTGAGTTGCCCGACGGTTCTGACACCGATCTGCTCCAGCGCCTGACGGTCGGCAGAACTCAGACCACCGTCCACCCGCAGGTCACTGAGCGCTCGGGCATCGACGTCTTCGGTGAACGATAGCGTGTTTTCTTGGACCATCGGACGCGTCACCGTCGTCAGCGCCAAGGCCAACGTGCTGGCACCCTCTTCATTTGGGCGGGCACTGCGCATGCGCACGCTGCCCCGGTCATCAATGGAGACGAACACCTTGAGATCGAGCTTGAGGTCCTTCAGCGCCCAGGTCAGCGGGCGGCCAGAGTGCATCTTCAGCGCCAGGGTATCCTGAGCGCGATCTAGCTGAGCGGTCAGCGCCGTCAGAAACTCCTCCACGGCAAATGCCTGGGGCTCACCTCCGGACCGCGGTGAGGTCACGGCACTCGCTCCCAATGCGTTTCGAGCAGTCCGAGCGGTTGCTCGAAGCCACTGACCCAACGCCCTCGCGGCAGGGACGCCGAAAGGCTCAACGTATCATCGTCAGCGAGGCCCAACCGCGACTCCAGCGGCACCTTGACCTGGTACCCCGTCACCGACAGTTTCAGTCCATCGGTGGAAACGTCACTCACGACGTCCTCGATCAACTGTACCAGCAGTTGTTCGAAGCTGATCATGAGGCGTCTCCCGGCTCCGAGCCACCACTCCGAGGCGCGCTCGATCCACCGCTCGCGGTGCTAGCGTGCGCGGCGTCGCTGGGCTTCACCCAGCGCGCGTGACGGTTGAGCAATTGCAGTGCCCCCGAGTCGGCGAAGCGTTCCAACGGAAACGTCTCGGTGCGAAAGCTGATGCGAACCTCGCCCATCAAGTCCGCCTTGATCGAGCTCTCAGCCTGGAGGTTCGACTTCAGCGTCGAGACCATCATCGTGGCCGAACTCTGGTTGCGAATCTGACGGCCCGCGATGCCGGCCCCCTGCTGCGCCACACCCGCGGCCAGTTGAGTCTCGGTCTCGTGGGATGCCCGCGCGTGGAATTGCATGCGGGCGCGGATCTCGCCGTCGTTGACCACCACGCGATTGAGGCCCATCAACACCATCGTCGCCAGCGATTGCAGGCGCTCTTCACCCAGACTCTCGCGCCCCGCCTGCAGGAGCGCTCCTTCGGTCAGCTCTGGCGACAGGTTGGCGCCGCTCAGCCCGAACTGGGCAAGCCACTCGGGCGACTGCCCCTCCACGTCATCTCGGGGCACCAGCTGGGGTTCCCCGGGCTCCCCGGGGCGAGGCACGACTTGCGTCAGGTGATTGGGGTACTTGCCGGTGAGCCACTCTCGCGTCTGTTGCGGCGAGACGTTGTCTCGCGCAAAATCGCTGACCGAACGCGAAAGCTGACCGACCAGCTCCGAGTACTCGCGCAGCTGTTGCGACGTGGCGTCGACGATGGCTTGAAAGGTACCGGTAACCAGGCCCGCGACGAACCCGGGAAAGTTGACAGCTTCCAGCACGTCCGCCGTCTGTCCACCAATTGCGGTCAGGTCGTTGGTTGGGGCCGGGGCAGGCGCGGGCGCAGCAGGCGGGGCGTTCGCGCGCGAGTTCCCGCTGCCCCCCGGCGCACCGCTCAGCTGCCGATTCAAGTCGGCTGGCGTCGCCAAGGGCAGGGCGTAAGGGTCGCGCGAGCGCGGCGCCCCATACGTCGGGGGAGCAGCTGCCGGGTTACCGGCGTCCAGGAGGGTGCGTTCGATGCGCCCGAGGTCTTCGGTCAGCGTGCGTCGCTCCGCATCCGACAAACGAGCGAACGCTTGACTACCCCGAATGCGCCTGACGGCTTCGACAGCTGCACTACTGACGTCCATGATCGTACCAGTCAGCCCTCATCGAGAACGAAACGCGAATCCAGAATTGGCTCGCCCGTGGCGACGCGAATGCTGTTGATTCGTTCGGCAGCGTTGTCCCAAGGCGCGCCCTCTGCCTGCGCTCGCGCATTCGCCTCGGCCTGCAACCGGTCGATGAAGGCACTGGCATCGGGGCGCCCCCAGCCGAGTCTGGAACTGTCGGGCAGCGATTTCAGCAGAGCGAGGTGAGTCTGCAAATCCCAATCACCCGTGGCTGGAAGTCCGACGGCAGCCTGGAAGGCTCTCAAGTCTGGCTGTCCGATCTCTGCCAGTAGTGCCTCCATTCGAGCGCGGCTGCTGATCGGGCTAGCGGTGGAGACGATCCACTCTCGAGCCAGGGGGTTGCCCATTTGCACGCAACGGTCGAGGATCACCGCCAAGGCTCGCCCGGTGTCCAACGCGAAACTGGCCGCCAAATCGAGATTCGGCAGGAAGTAATACCGATCCGCTGCCTCTCGCTGGGCTTCCTGGAAGGCCTGCACGGTGCTGGCCTGTCGGAATCGCGCCAGCCACGGCTCCTCCCAGAGCGGGACTCCGCCCACCAAGGCCATGCGTTGATCGGCGCTGCTCGCTGTCGTGGTTTCCAACAGTCGTTCGGCGTGCTCACCGAAGGCGCGCCCAAACGCGGTCGGGTCCCGCCGTCGACAGGTCTGAAGGAGTTCTCCGAGCGCACCACTTCGCTGGTCGAACGCCAACAATCCCCACGACAGTCCCGCTTCCCCCGGGCTCGTCGTCAGTGCACCGTAGCCCGCATCACCACTCTCGAAGCGCGCAACCCACTCGATCAGTCGCAGGCGGGCGCTGACGTCCAGGGGCGACGACGCGGTTTCGGCCCGTTCCGGAAATCGGGCATGTGGCACCTCCGCCTGCAGGCCACCCGCAAAACGGGGCGCCACGTGGTGTGTGGCACCGGCGCGCTCGACGGCTGGCGGCCGCGATGCCGTGCCAAACGACGGTTGAGCCGACAGCGCCGGGGCGTCTTCGAAACCGTGGATCTCGCGTATTGGCATTCGATTAACACCACCGAATACCCCGGACGGCGGAGAAACCACCTGGGGGATCCCAACCTCCGCGGACGGCGTGGCCGTCGGCGACGTCCGAGTCACCGAAGCGGGCGC
>QJWJ01000140.1 GCA_003235365.1 Deltaproteobacteria bacterium | reverse complement strand
GTCGAGGCGTACAGTCCAACACCACTTTTGCCAACTCGCCGCCCGACGAGTTGAGACGGGGCAGCGTCCGCGACGCGCACGACGAGGTCGGTTTGGTGGCGGTCTACGTCGAGCAGGGCGTCGCTGATGTCCAGATCGATGTTGAGGCCCGGGTGTTCTCGAGAAAGCGCCGTGAGTACCGTGCACGACCAAGCGCCGAGGATTTCGGCAACGCTCACCCGGAGATCGCCTTCGAGGCGTTGGTCTCGTCCACGCACACGCCGTTGTAGCTCGTCCACTCCGCTGTTGAGTCGTTTGGCGAGCTCCAAGGTTTCGACGCCCGCTGCGGTCAGCCGCAGACCCTCAGGGTGGCGCTCGAACAGCTTGGTGCCGAGCGCACGTTCCAGCGTGCCGAGGCGTCGAGAGATGGTGGAGGCGTTGAGCGTTAGTTCCGAACCCGCCGCGCGCATGGATCCGCTGGCGGCAACGGCGTGGAATACCTTCAGGTCGTCCCAGCCGATGTCGGTGCATCGTCTCGGTGCGTCGTGGTGTTGCGTGTGTGCAATGGGCTGTCGCTGTTTTCGTGGCTGCATCGTCGACACTCAGTCGAGCATAACATCGGGGTCGACGATTGCCGTCGATGAAAGGATGTTCGAAATGAAGCGCTTCGAAAACAAGACGGTCGTGATCACGGGCGGCAGTACCGGCATCGGTTTGGCTGTGGCGCGACAGCTCGTCGCCGAGGGGGCCAACGTCGTTCTCTTTGCTCGTGGTCAAGCCGAGCTCGACCTGGCAGCTGACGAACTTGGCCAGCGCTGCATGACGGTGCGCGGCGATGTCACACGCCAAGCGGACCTCGGTTCGCTGTTCCAGGCGGTCGAGCGCGCCCATGGTGGCATCGATGGACTGTTCGTCAACGCCGGGATTGCCGAGTTCGTCGGGCTGGCAGATGCCGACGAGGCACACTTCGACCGCATATTCGGCACCAACGTTCGGGGAGCGTTCTTTACCATTCGAACGGCTGTTCCCTCGTTGAGGTCCGGGGCGAGTATCGTGCTGACGTCGAGTGTCGCTGCCGACATCGGCGCCCCGTGTTGTGGTGTGTACGCCGCGAGCAAGGGGGCGGTCGTCGCTCTGGCCCGGTGTGTTGCGGCTGAACTGCTCGAGCGCGACGTTCGCGTCAACGTCGTCTCCCCCGGGCCGACCGCAACACCGATTCTCGCCAAGTCGGCGGTTGACGAAGCCACCCAGAACCGTCTGGGCCCTTTCGTAGCGCAGCGCATGCGTATGGGGCGTTTGGGCGACGCCGCGGAGGTTGGCGCGGCCGTCACCTTCCTGCTCAGCCCGCAAGCGTCATTCATCACCGGACAATGTCTGGCCGTCGACGGCGGGATGAGTGGGCTCTGAGTTCAGCGGTACTTGGTCAGTGGCGCCGTCACACGGATGCGATGGTCGTGCTCGCCCATTTAGGTGGGTCTGTGTGAGTAGCATGCCGATCTGGTTGACGGCGGCGCCGACTGGTGTGGCGGGCGAATTTCGTTGGAGACGTCGCTCGATGGCCCGGCCTGGCCGAGGAACGAGCGCTCGCTCGAACGTGAAGTCGATTCGTTAACCAGGGGTCGGGTGTGGCGTCCAAATGGGGGCGCTGCTTGGGGCAGAGCGAGGACCGTGGTAACGGGAGTCAGCGTGCTTCGTTCCTGGTTCATGAGACCGACTGTGGCCCTGACGTGGGCTCTGCAGTTGTCTGGCTGTGGTGCTTCGCCTGCGGACGCCGTGGAACGACAGTCTTCGGCGGTCATCTATCAACAGGATGACCGAGTCGAAGCCCTGCAATACGAGGATCCGGCGTTTCGCACACTGGCGACGAACGTCGTTGGCGCCATCCTGCCGCGTACGGCTCTGACGCCGGTCGACGGCGGTTACGAGTTCACCGGACCGTCGTTGGAGACGCGTCGATCTCTGTGCGCTGGCGAACCCCTCGCGGACCAGCTTTCGGTCGCGGTGTGTACGGCGACGTTGGCAGGACACGATACCGTGTTGACCGCCGGACACTGCGTGCGCACCGACTTGGCCGAGCTCGTGTTCGTGCGGGGTTATGTGTTGGGCGGTGATTTCCCCCGAGTGGCGACGGAACGTGTGCGCGGTTTGGCGCGTGTCCTGAACGTTCGCGATGGGGACATCGCTTCAGAGTCGGGAGACGACTTTGCGATCGTCAAACTCGAGGGTTCAGAAGACGTCCCGGGCATCACGTTCCCGGCCCAACCTCAGCCGGTCTCTCTGGGCGATCCGGTAGTGGTCGTCGGCACCAGTGAGGGCCTGCCGATGAAGATCGAAGCCGGAGGCACGGTCTACGACGTCTCACCGCAAGACTACTTCGAAATCACGAGCGATACGTTCGAGGGCGGCTCGGGTTCGCCCACATTTGCCCCCGACGGGAGATTCCTCGGGATCTTGGTTGGCGGTGCTGTCGACTACCAGTGGGACCGGGACGAGGCATGCTTTTCTCGAGCACACTACGACTCGCCCGAGGATCGCGGTGAGATCATCGTGCGCGCCGACGTGTTGCGCCAGGCGTGGGAGGTCGGGGTGCAAAACGACCGGTCGACGTCGGATGAACCGACTTGCGGCATGGTCGGTGTTCATTCGAGCACGGCTTGGTGGTGGGGGCTCCTGGCGGGGGCGGCTCTTTTCTGGCGCCGGCTCGATCCTCACGCTGCGTGAGGGCCCCTTGGGTTCGGGATCCGTGTCGAGGACCGCTCCTCGAGCGCAATCGCGATTTCGAATGCTCCGACGGTTCAGTCGGCGCTGCGTGAACTCGGCGGTGCGAGATCTTCGAGCATCTCAGTTTGAATGGCCTGGATTTCCATCAGCTTTTGCCACTCGACCAGCAACAGGTGGTCGAGCTTGTCATGCAGGAGTTGGACTTCCAGCTCCGCTTTGAGATTGATCTCGTAGTCGTGCTCGGCGCGCTCGCGGTCTTTCACCGATTGGCGGTTTTGGCTCATCATGATCACCGGCGCTTGGACCGCGGCCAGACAGGACAGCACCAAGTTGAGCAGGATGAACGGGTACGGGTCGAACGCGTTGAGCAACAGGAACAGGTTGGACCCTATCCACGCCAGGAGGACGCCCGAAAACAGTCCGAGGAAGGTCCAGCTGCCTCCGAAGCTCGCAACCCGATCAGCGACCCGTTCACCGAGACCAGCGGACTCGACGCTGAGGTTCTTCGCGATGATCTGTCGCTCGGCCATGCGCTCGAGGACCGACGACTCCAGGGTCGCCACACCACCGCGCTGAGTCTCGAACGTTTCGCGCAATAGCGCAATGCGGCAACGCCGGGCGTCCTCACGACAAGTGAGGGTGCCGTCCCAGTTCGGGGAATCGGAGCGGAGTCGCGCGACGACGCTGCGGTGCAAGCGATCTGCGTGGACTCGCTCGTGCAAGGGTCGTTGCTTGCCGCACGTCGGGCAGGTGAACGTCGTGGCCTTGGTCGTCATGATGGGGTCGTATCTGGTTCGAGTATGGCGTCTTCGTCGGAAGTGGACGCGAAGCCGTGAGCTGCGTCTTTGGAACCGATTCATAGCCTATCGAGGCTGGTTGTCGTTGGGTCGTCCACTCCTGTCTTTGGGCGATTGCCGAATGTGAGAGTATCGGCCTTGCGGCGGCCTGGAGGTTCGGTTCGGGCAAAGCAGAGATCGCGGAGGAAATGGCTGAGGTTTGCACACGGTTGTGCCGTACTGGAAGGTGCCCACCGCTCATGAAGTCATCGCAATCCGGGTCGACGTGTTGCCGTTGGATTCGGCGGAAGCTCGTCCGCGCGTCGAAGCTGTGCCATTCCACGATTTCGCGGGCGCTGCAGCTGCTACGCGATCCCGGATTTCTCTGCGACGCGTTGCTGACCGACGTGGTTCTGCAACACGAACGTGGGACGGAGTGGTTGCACGAGTGCCGGCAGTTGCGGCCCGAGGCGCGGATCGTCGTGATGAGTGGCTATTCTCCCGACGTCGATGCCGCGCGCCGGGTGTATGAAAGCAAGGCGCGGTTCTTGGCCAAACCGTTCTCTCTCGAGGAGCTCAACCGGGCGTTGAATGGCCCTGGACTTGCTCCCATCTCAGCCAGGAACCGATCCGAGAAGTGCCGAAGCATCGTGTCGGTCCCCGAAGGTGAGGACTGCCCCGCTGCTGTTCCTCCCAGCGGCTTACAACGGGGGTTGACCGCCACTGACGCGGACGGTCATGACCTTGCCAACTGCTCCGCCGCTGAGCCCCGAAGGAGTTTGTACTTTGGCGGGTGCCACTGAGTGAGGGTGATGTCGCGCCGTTGGGTGCGGGTCGAAAATACGAGCGCACTCCTGCGTGGTGCAACCTGCGTGGTGCAACCTGCGTGGAGGAGGTCCGATGTCGGTGCCGGGCTTTTCGGAGGGGGGCTCGACGAAGATCACGTTTTGGAGGCACGCTCGCGGCTTGGTCGCGCCGACCATGCTAGTCTGCCTGTCCAGCGAAGAACCGGCAGTTGTTGCATCTGCCTCGAGATCCCACACCCCCCATGGCGAAAATCCTGCTGGTCGAAGACAACGAGCTGAATGCGGACATGCTGTCGAGGCGTCTACGCCGGCTCGGACACGAGGTGCTCCTCAGCGGTGACGGCCAGACGGGGGTGGAGATGACGGACGCTCATCATCCGGATCTCGTGCTGATGGACATGAGCCTACCGGTAATGGACGGCTGGTCGGCGACGCGTGCAATCAAGGCGAAACCGGAGATAGCCCATATTCCCGTAATGGCGCTGACGGCGCACGCCGTCGTTGGCGAACGACAGAAGGCGCTTGACGCGGGATGCGATGACTACGACACCAAACCAGTCGAATGGGAACGACTGCGCGGCAAGATCGACACTTTGCTTGCAGGTGGGAAAGGGTGCTGAAGAGTGGCCGAGGAATCAAGACAGCGTTTGCGAGTGCTCGTCGTCGACGACGACGCGGTCTTCGGTGATCTCACGTTGCGGCGGTTGGAGCGCATGGATATCGAGGCCAAGCTCAACCACGGCCCCGTCGGCGTCATGAACGAGTTGCTCACCGGCAGATTCGACGCCGTCATCGTTGACGTGCAAATGCCCGGTATTTCAGGCCCCGAAGTTGCGCAGATGATTCGGTCGTCGGCGAACCGCGGGATCAAGATCCTCTTCTACAGCAGCCTCGACTCGGTTCAGTTGCGACGCCTTGCCGAAACCCACGGCGCCGACGGATACCTACCCAAAGCGGCGACCGGCAAAGAGCTCGAAATTCGCCTGCGCGAGGTCATCGGAGTGCGGGGAATATCGACGTCGCTTCGAGTTCCGTCCTAACTGGGAGAGCTCGATTGTCGGGCAGTTTTTCGACCCCCGTTTGGTGAGAGCCCGAACAACCGCCCCCGTTGCAGTCGCTTTCTCGACTCCATTGTCTGCTTCATCGAATGATCGTTCGCCAATCGCGAACGATCATCTAGTGTCGCGAGGGAGTGGCGAGCAACCTTGCGCGGCGATACAAACGAACCCGCCTTGATCAGCCAACACTGTTTGGTGCAGTCAAACTGCGTCGGCTGCTCGGTTGGCGCTCGGCGCTGAGGATCAAACCAATCTGGCGCTCGACCTGAACGAGCAGCTCAGTTCTCGAATGCGCCATCTTCTGGATGACGCGTTGAGCCGACGCCTGCAACAAGGTCTGTTCATCATTGGTGAGTTCCTTGGCAGTGGTCACGACGACGGGAACGGCGTCGAATTGTGGGCGCTGCCGTAGCTCGTGTAGGAATTGGAAGCCGTCCATCTCGGGCATCATCAGGTCCAACACGATTAGATCTGGGACTATCTCTTCCAGCGCTTGAAGCGCTTCGAGCCCGTTGGCGGCTGTGTGCACTCCGTAGCCTGCGCCGCTGAGGCTGCGCTCGGCGATTTCCCTGAGCGCGACGTCGTCCTCGACCACGAGCACGCGGTGCTCGGCCCGCGTCGTGTCGAGCCAGCGCCCAATCGCAGAAACCAGACGCCCCGCGCGTACCGGTTTGACGAGGTAGTCGACGGCTCCCATCGCGACGCCGAGTTCCGCTTGTTCGAGCATCGTGAGCATCACGACGGGAATGTCTTGGGTTTCCGGCGACTCTTTGAGCCCGGTCAGCACGGACCAGCCGTCCATCCCCGGCATGATCACGTCCAGCACGATGATGTGCGGGGACAGGCGCTTTGCGGCGGCGAGCCCCGCTTCGCCGGTTGCTGCCCACTCCACACGGCAACCCTTCTCGGTCAGGTTGCGGTTGAGCACGTCGAACGTCAACTGGTCGTCGTCGATGACCAGCACCAGAGCTTCGGTGCCGTCCGGAGTGAGGGATTTGGGGCGGAAGCTCTGGGGACGATAGTTCAGCGGTAGGTTTACCTCGAACGTTGATCCGACACCGACCTCACTCGACAGTTCGATCCTGCCTCCCAACATTTCGCAGAAGCGTAGGCTGATGGCCAGGCCCAGGCCCGTGCCACCGTACTTGCGCGTGGTCGACGTATCCGCCTGTACGAACGGGCGGAAAATCTTGGAACGCTGTTCTTCGGTGAGCCCGATTCCGGTGTCTTGAACGCGGAGTCGCAGCCAGCCCTGCGGTTCCTCGGTCACGGTCAGAGTGACTTTGCCGTCTGTGGTGAACTTGCAGGCGTTGCTCATCAGGTTGAGCAGGACCTGGCGCAGCTTCTGGGTATCCGTGCGCGCGTTGCTCGGCGCGTGCTGTATGTCCAGCAGTAGCGCGTTGTTTTGCTTTGCTGCCAACGGCGTGATGGTGGCGCGGATCGACTCCAAGAACGTGGGTAACTCCACGTCGGTGATGTCGAGTTCCATCTTGCCCGATTCGATCTTCGACATGTCGAGCACGTCGTTGATCAGGCTCAGCAGGTGTGTGCCCGCACCGTGGATCTTTTTCAGGTCGGAGAGCAGCGCGGGGCTGTCCTCAACATCCTCCATCAGCAGTTCGCTGTAGCCGATGACGGCATTCAACGGTGTGCGCAGCTCGTGGCTCATGTTTGCCAGGAACTCGCTCTTCGTCTGGTTGGCTCGCAATGCTGCATCGCGGGCCTTACGCAGCGCCTTGTTGGTCTCTTCGAGGGCGCGTTCGCGGTGTACACGTTCGGTGACGTCGCGTTTGACGGCGACGTGATGGGTAACGATGCCTCGGGAGTTGGACACCGGCGCGATCGTGCTGTCGAGGTGCACCAGGTTGCCCGTCGCGTCTCGCGAGATGAGTAGCCCAGACCAAACCTTGCCGGCGCTCAGCGTCGCATCGATGTTCTTGAAGAACTCTGGAGAATGCGCGTCGCTGCGTTGCAGCTGCGCTGGCGTCTTGCCGATGATTTGCTGAGCCGTGTAGCCGAGGACCCGCGTGAACGCTGGGTTGACGTATTGGATGACGGCGCGAGGATTGGAGATTTCCATGATGTCCCCGGCAAACTCGACGGCGCGGGCGAGCAGCCGTCCCCGCAGGTCCCGTTCGCTACGGGCAACGACGCGTGTGATTCGCAGCGCCAGTTCTCCGGGATTCAACGGCGCACAGACGAAGTCATCCACTGCCTCGTCGACGGCACTCAGCTCATCGGAGCTGACGACGGCCACGACGCAGACGTCCGGCCACCTGATGGCCAGCTCCCGAGCTCGTGACGCGCCGCGCACGATGGCCACGTCGAGGTCCTTCGGTTGGCTCTGTTCGTCGAAGGGATGGACCGTCAGCCCGACTTCGAGCTCCGCTCCTGCCATCGCCAGTATTTCCGGCTCCGCCCAAACCTCGATGCTGGTCATTCCGCGCCAGCCTATCACGAGGATCGGTTTGCTGCGTGCTCGAAACCCCGCGTGGATGAATTCCAGTTGCATCGAGCGCAGTGCGCCCTATGTAACATCGTTGGCAACATGCTCACGGTGTCCTCCTTGGCCCCACACGAACACAGCTCCACAGTGCTGAACGAAGTTCGGAACGCGTCCCGTAGCACCGTCTTCAGCTTGTTCACCGATCGCGTGCGACAGGCTCCCGATCGCATTGCCATTCGAGATGGCCGTGCGACTCTGACCTACCGCCAGCTGTTGGCGCGGGTGCGGCGGCTGGCTGCGTTGATGCGGCAGCGTGGTGTCGCCGTGGGTGACCGTGTCGCGTTGTTGTCCGAGAACCGTGCTGAGGTGTTGGAAGTCATGTTGGCTGCTGCATCGCTTGGCGCGATCGTCGCGTGTCAGAACTGGCGACTGAGCGTGAGCGAACTGCGCCACTGTATCGAGCTGGTCAAACCTTGCCTGGCACTGGCCTCACCCCGCCTTGCGCCGGCTTTGCGCGATGCGACGCCGAGTGTTGCCAGCCTGAGTTTCTCTGAGCAGTACGAACGACTGCTCGAGGAAGCGGCGCCGAATCTTCACGAGCCGGAGCTGGATCCCGAGCTGCCGCTACTGATTCTCTACACGAGTGGCACGACTGGGCTACCCAAGGCGGCCTTGTTGTCCCACCGTGCCGAGATCGCGCGAAACCTGGTCATACGTTCCGAGTTTGGGCTCGCTCCGGACGACACGTTTGTCGCGTGGTCACCACTGTACCACATGGGCGCCGTCGACCCTTCCCTTGGAACGCTGATGAGCGGAGGCAAGGTGGTCATCGTCGACGGTTTCGACACGTCGCAGCTGTGTGGACTGGTTCGCGACGAACACCTGGGCTGGTTGTTGCTGATGCCTGGAATGGTCGGCAAGCTCGCCGATGAACTGTGTGAAGCTGGCGTCGTGCCCAAGGGGATCAAGCTGTGCGGTGTCATGGCCGACCTCGTCCCACCCGTCGAGTTGGCGCGAATCACCGATCTGCTCTCGGCGCCTTACGCAAACACGTTCGGCGCGACCGAAACGGGCTGTCCTCCTGGAACGGCCAGTCCTATCCCTGTCGGTAGCATCCCGAAGCGATTGTCCAAGGATCAGAGCGCGTTTTGCGAAGTGCGCCTCGTCGACCCTCAGGGCGTCGACGTCGCTGACGGTGAGCCGGGGGAGTTGTGGTTCAGAGGTCCGACGCTGTTCAGCGGATACTTTCGCGACGTCGATGCCACGCGAGCGGCGTTTGCCAACGGTTGGTACCACATGGGGGACGTGTTTCGCCGCAATCCTGATCGAACCCTCGACTTCATCGATCGCGTCAAGTACTTGATCAAGTCGGGGGGTGAGAACATCTACCCCGCGGAGCTCGAGCGGGTAATCCTACAGGACCCACTGGTGGTCGATGCGGCAGTGGTGCGCCGAAGCGATGCGACCTGGGGCGAGGTACCGGTCGCGTTCGTGGCTCGCAAAGACGATTCCGTGACTGAAGCCTCCGTGATTGCGCGCTGCCGTGCGGAGCTCGCTGGATACAAACGACCCAAAGCCGTGTATTTCATCGAGATGGACGAGTTTCCGCGAAGTGCGTCGGGTAAGATTCAGCGGCACGAATTGGAGAAACGTTTGCGAGCTTAGGCGGGCTCGACTGACCAAACAGAAAGATGACCATGTCCGAGTCCTCGAAACCAGCGACCACGAGCATTGCATTCTCCACTGCCGAAGATGTGTTCATTCGTGACAGGAGCCTGTGCAAGGAGTTGATTGGGCAAGTGACGTTCACCGAGATGTTGTTCTTCGGCATCTTGGGGCGAATGCCTTCACCCGCTGAGCGGCAGGTCGTCGATGCGTGTCTAGTGACCTTGATGGAGCACGGACTGACACCGAGCGCGCTGACCACGAGACTGATTTATGGTTCCGCGCCAGAGTCGATGGGCGCCGCGGTCGGCGCAGGGCTGGCAGGGGTGGGTAGCCTGTTCGTGGGCACGATGGACGGTTGTGGCGCCTTGTTGCGTCGAATCGTGGAGGCGAGCGCACCGTATGCCGAAACTTCCGACCAGATAGCCCGTGAATTTCGCGAGTCGAAACGTGCCCTTCCCGGGTTTGGACACCCGCAGCACAAGCCGGATGACCCGCGAGCGATTCGGCTGATCGAGGTCTGCCGAGAGCAGGGCCTCGCAGGGGCGCACGTCGACGCGGTGCTCGCGCTCTCCTCAGCCGTGGACCGAGTATTCGGCAAACACATTACCATCAACGTGACCGGCGCCATCGCCGCGTTGCTTGCCGATTGTGGTGTTCCGTACGAGATCCTGCGTGGCTTTGCCGTCATTGCTCGCGCGGCCGGGTTGGTCGCACACATTCACGAGGAACAGCACTCCCCGACGATGCGGGCGATCTGGCAGGCGGCCGAGATGGGCGTGTGCTACGAATCTAAACCGTCCGTGCCACCCAGCGATTCCGGATCGCGCCGTTGAGCCAACACTTACCCTTGCGGTGGGCGCCGCGTCGCTCCTGTGAGGTCCAAACCCCATGACACACGAACCCCAGAACGAATCGCCGTGCGCGCGGCACGATTGGCGCCACCGCCGAGCCCGTGCCAAGGTAGGTTCGCCTTTCGAACGGAGCACGAACGCATGATCAAAGGTCTTCACCACAACGCCTACCGCTGTCGGGATTCGGAGGAGACGCGTCAGTTTTACGAAGACTTCTTGGGCCTGCCGCTGACGGCGTCACTGCGTCTCGAAGAGTCGAAGACGGGTCGGCCCGTCAATGCCCTGCATACGTTCTATGCGCTCGACGACGGTTCTTTTCTGGCGTTCTTCGAGACGCCGGGCGTTCCCTTCGAGTTCAAGCAGCAGCACGACTACGACTTGCACATCGCTCTCGAGGTCCCCCGCGATCAGCTCGAGCCCATGTTGGAGAAGGGCAAAGCAGCGGGCGTCGAAAGCCGCGGTGTGGCCGACCATGGCTTCATCCACTCGATCTATTTTCGAGATCCGAATGGCTACGTGATCGAGCTCACCGCCAAAACACCCAGCCACGACGAGTACGTCGATCCCACTCGCAACGGTGCCCGACGCTTGCTCGACGAGTGGCAAGTGAAGAAGAACACCTGACGATCGACGTGCTGGCAGGCTGCGTCAACGCGGCCTGCCAGCTGACGTTCCACGGCGCTCAGACGGCGATGAAGTCCTGGCCTGCCAGTGACGCGCGCAGGCCCTCGTGGACTTGGTTCATTTCCCCCCAGCTGGACAGGTTCTTCATCGTCGTTATCCAGCGCCCCACGTTGGGGAACTGCTCGAAATTGACTTTGATGTGTTCACCTGCTGTAACCATGCTCACTCCCAGGAAGTCTGCGATCGTCAACGTGTCACCACAGACGTATTTGTAGTTGCCGATGATGAAGTCGTTCAGAATGCGCATTGCAGCCGTTGAACGCTCTTTGCCCCACTCCAGCGTGACGCGCTGGCCCTCGTCTGATGGGCGCTTGTGGTGTGGGAAGATCTGCGGATACACGAGGTGGTAGCCGTATTCGCGGTAGAACTGCGTGTTGAACCAGTCCATTCGTTCGTTGACGCGAGCGCGCAACTGGAGCTCCCTCGGGTACTCCGGCGCGCCGATCTTTTCGGCGAGGTACTTCAGGATTGCAGCGCTCTCCGTCAGGATGAAGCCTTCGTCATCCAACACGGGTACGAGCTTGTTGGGGTTCAAGTTGACGAACGGCTCTTGATGGTGTTCCCCCGTCATCAAGTCGACGATCTCCAGATCGGCAGAGATCCCCTTCTCGGCCATGAACAGGACGATGGGGCGCGAGGTAATCGATACGGGGTGGTAGTACAGTTTCATTTGGCTTCCTCCGGTGGACGGAAACGATTGCGCCGTGGTCGGCACATTTCCAGTCGAAACCGCTCGCCGTCGGTCCCGGAACCAGCCGTGGCCATGGATCGATACGAAACCCGCACCAACCTTGCCGCAGTCCGCGCCATGCAGTCCGGCAGGGGAGGCCAAATGTGGGCTGTGGTGTGATAGCGCACCGCGTGATGCGTGACTGATGACGTCCCGGGACTCCAACCCCAACCCACCAGCACCCCTCCGGACTGGGGGGGTGACTTTCGCATCGGGTGATCAGCGCAGCGTTCACTGGGCGTGAAAGCTGTCTTCGTACGCCGCATCCTCGATGGTGGAGGCCTCACTGGTGGTATTCAATCGTGCGGTGCAGTCGAGCATGACTGCGAGCTCTTCGGTGTATTTGGCACCGATGCTCGCCTCGTAGCGACCCGGGTGCGGACCGTGGGGGATGCCCGCGGGATGCAAGCTCAGGCTTCCCGAGTCGACTCCCCGGCGCGAAGAGAAGCTGCCGGCGACGTAGAAGATCACTTCGTCGATGTCGACGGACGAGTGTGGGTAAGGACACGCAACGGCTTGCGGATGGAAGTCCAGCGGCCGCGGCACGAAGCTGCAGATCAAAGCTGCCGGAGACTCGAACGTACCGTGCCAGGTAGGTGGCAGGTGTACGGAGCTCACGCGTGGTTGGAAGTTGCTGATGTGGAAGGCCCACGGGTACACCGCGCCGTCCCAACCGACGGCATCCAAGGGCGAATGTGGGATTTCGAAGCGGTGTTCGGCGTGGTCGCGGCGCACGGTCACTTCACGAATGTGCTCGTCTTGCGGTCCCTTGAATTCGGGAACACGAAAATCACGATGACAATACGGTGCATCCATGCGCAATTGCCCCACCGGGTTGCGAAAACGGCCCGGGATCCCAATCCCGCTTCGGCTTTCGATCGAAAGCCAATGTGCCGAGCCAGAATCGACGACCACCCGGTGAAGGACGCCTTTCGGAAGCATCACGTAGTCACCTTGCGCGTAGTGCAGATCTCCGAACGGGCTGCGGATGATTCCACGCCCATCGAGAATGAATAGCAGCTCGTCGCCTTCGGCGTTGACGAAATAGCCGTCGTCGCTGGCCACTGGTTTCGACACGCTCAGCACCAAGTCGTCGTTGAACAACAAGGCGACTCGCGAGTTCGATGCTGTACCCGCGCTGGGCAAGTCTTGACTGCGGAAGTGTCGGCGCCGCAGAGAGTGCGAGGCGGCTTGGCTTGCGATCAGCGGCTTTGACGTGGTGCCGAGTGGTCGCATCAAGTGCGGCCGCTCGATCCGGTAGAGGATCGAATAGGGGCCGTCGAACCCGGCGCGCGTGAGGCACTCTTCATAGCGCAACCTGCCGTCAGCATCGCGTGAGGCCAGGTGGTGCTTGGGGGGGAGCTCACCGGCGAAGCGGCGTTCGAACACTTACGCAGCTCCCTGGTTGGACTGAGTTCGCTCGATGCTCTCGAACAATGCCCGGAAGTTCCCGGCGCCGAAGCCCTCATCCCCCTTGCGCTGGATGATTTCGTAAAAGAACGGACCCGCGTCGCGCGCGCCATACAAGCCTGCTGAATCTCGCAAGAAGATCTGAAGCAGGTAGGCGCCGTTGCGTTCACCGTCCACCAAGATGCCGAGATCAGCGAGTGTGTCGATGTCTTCGTCGAGCTGCTCGATGCCGTGCTGTGCCAGTCGTTCGGGAAGCTGTTCGTAGTAGGCCGCTGGCGTGGGCATGAATTCGACACCGCGTTCCCGCAGTCCGCGCACCGTCTCGATGATGTTCGTCGTCGCCAGTGCCAAATGTTGGACGCCGTCGCCGCGGTGGTCTTCCGTGAAGATGTTGATCTGAGAGGTTTTGAACGCCGGTCGATAGGGTTCGTTGTTGGCGAACTTGATACCGCTGCCTCGGTGCCACATCACGACCGACCGCAGCCCCGACCCTGGCACGCCGACGAGCTTGCCAACGTCTTCGGTGTGAAACTCGACGCCCCAAAATCGCTCGAAGCCCATGACGTGCTCGAGCCACAGTAGCGTTGGGCTCATGGTT
>QJWJ01000208.1 GCA_003235365.1 Deltaproteobacteria bacterium | reverse complement strand
GAGCGAACACCAGGTTGTCGAAGGAAAGATCCAGCTTGCCAGCGCGCTTCATCAGTTCAGAGAAACCGGAGCCAAAAGCCGACGCCTGGTAACCCGAGCCGGCATCGCGCGTCAGGTTTCCGAGCAGGCCCGCCAACAGATACAAGTCGCGCATCTGACTGCGGACGAAGCTGGCCCGCTCGGCACGGCTGTCTTGGTCCTGATACAGTTCGTCCCAGCGGCTCGCACCGAGGGTGAGGGCGTCCATCGCGCCGCGCCAGCCTTGGATCATCTGATCGAGCAGACGCCGGCGGGCGTCCTTCGCCTCTCCGCCGACGCTGCGCGACAAGACACTCAGCCCACTGTCGTCGAAGTAGCCGCTGAGCACGGCCATGTGCGGATCGAGCACACCGCGTTTCCAGTCTTCGAGCAGTGCCGCGATGTTGCTCTTCACGGCGCTGGTCACCACCGCCGGATAGTCGGTCGTGCGCAGCCAGCGCAGGCGTGTGTCGGCGTTGGTTTGAAACGCTGCAAGCTGTCGACCGAGGAAGGCCTCGGAGCTCAGATCCTGGAACACTTTGGTCAGAGCCTCGTCGAAGCCCGATCTCGGTTCCTGCTCGAACGAGGCCCGGGCAACGAGCTGCCGCGCGCACAGCACCGCAGCAGACGGCTGACAGGTGGGGGTCGTCTCGTCGGCGCAGTCGCGCATGAAGTCAGCGAAGCTCTGCCCGTCGGCGGGCTCGCCGTCCCCGGCCAAGAAGGCGCGGATCACAGCCCCCGTCGTTTCGCCTCCGAGAGCTGCGTCCGCCATTGCCAAGGCGCACGCCGCCTGATCTTCGGGCGCCGCGCCTTCGAACTCGGCCGCGCTGGAAATGCCGTCGCAAGCCCCGGGGCTTTCCGCGTCGGCGTCGATGTCCGCGAACAGGGCCGAGTCACTGCAGGCGTTCACTTCTGGCGCGGGCAGCGGGAGCGGAACGGCAAGCGCCGGGGCCGGCGGCGCGGAGAGCGGTTTGTCGAATGCGCGAGGCCCCACTCGCTCCAGCTCGATTTCCCCTTCGAAGACGATGTCCGCTGGGGTCACGACGCCCAGATCCGAACGCGCATCGTACAACCCCTCCCAGCGATCGGAGACGACGCCCGTGAGCGTCGCACCCACCGCGATTTCGTAGCGCTGAATGCGCGCCACGTGGCGGCCAACGTGAAACAACGAACTGCGATCGTCGAGCGTGAACTCAGCCTCGCTGATACCCACCCAGCGGTCCAGTGAAGCATCGTACTCGAGCGGAACCTCCAACGCCTGCGTGTCGTCCAGGCCGCGGAACGGCGCGAACAGGCTGTCGTCGCTCGCGGGGAGCACCAGCCACGCCTGCTCGGCCTCGTCGAGGGGCGCGTTCTCGGGGGAGGTGACCAAGTCCAGCACCATCGGCAGCCCGACGTTGCCGAACAGCGGCGTGCGCACGGAGCCCGCGTAGTTGCCGGTTTGAGGGGCCTCGGGAACGAGCGTCATCGAGTAGGTCCCCAGCGCACTGATGATCTGCACGTGAACCCGACGCGATCCATCAACACCGGCACGGGCCATGCCGGTCGGGATCTCGATCGTGACCGCTTCGCCTTCGGCGTGCGCGCGGTGAATGGCGCTGTTGCTGGGGTCGTCTTCATCGACATCGTCTCGCTCGACGCGGTAGGCGAGGCCCACAGGTGCCAGCGGTCCGTCCAGGGTCAACGTCAGGGTCGCAAACTCGTCGTCGGCACCGACCTCGACGACCTGGGGTGAGGTGCCCAGCACGGTCACCTCGGCGTCGAATTCGGGCAGAGCCGCTGCTGGTGGCGCTGGTGGCGCCAGGCTGTCAGCACTGGGCGAGGCGGCTTCGGGCGCCTCGCTCGGCCTGAGCGCCTCGGCGTCGAGCACGCAGCGCCCCCGCTCGGAGCACGATTCATCCGACTCACAGTCGGCGTCGGCCGTGCACTCGAAACTGCAGTGGCTCTGAAAGCAATAGCGCCCCGCCGCACACTCGGCGTCGATGCGGCAACCCTGCTCGGAAGCGACTTTCAGCGGCACTTCGGAGGCAACCTCGGCTCGGGTGCCGGCGTCCCCCTGCGGCGGTGGCCCGCCGTCTGCGACCGACTCCGAGCCACCGTCCCCCAGTTCCTTCTGCGCACAGCCAACCAGTAGCCAAGCGCCCACGCTCGCGAACAACGCCAGCCTGGGCACACATCGGCCGATGGCTCTCGGGCTCTCGAGGATCTCGGTCGTCAGTCGCTCCTTCATTTCTTCGCTCCTGGTGTTGGCGGCGAGTCGCCGCGGTCTGCTCACGGCCCATCAGAGCGAAACCCGTGCCAGGCGTGGGAATGCAGGCGCCGATGCGCGACGGGGCGCGGCAAGGCCGGGGCCAAGCACGCATTTGCGAGGTGGCTGCCTGCGTCTCAGCGGAGCGCGGCACCTGCCGGAGGTCCCCCTGAGGTGTCCGGCGAACGTAACGCGTACACCCCTGAACACGCCGTTCGGGGCTCCGCGAGTCGGTGAGACACCCCCCGATTTTCTCCGGACGAGGAGACTGGTCCGGCGTTGCTGGCTCGGAGTACCTTCGCGGAGCCGAACCGACCGTTGGCACATGCGTTGCTCTCCACGAGTCCCGGAATCGTGCCGAGCCCGGGAGTGGGTCGCGCGACCCACGACTGCCACAGGAGACAACATGAAAAGCAAAGAAGCCCGTTCAGTAGCCCGGTTCGTGACCTCGCTTCTGGTCTGGAGCGCGACGATTGCAGCGACGCTGACGGGTTGCCACGGAGTCGACGGGTTGAGCGTCGGTGGTCGGGTAGGAGACGCCTGTGGCGGCAACTTCGTCTGCGCCCCCCCGCTCCAGTGCAACCAGGGGCGGTGCGCCGACCCCAGCGCCGAGGACGCGGGAACGATCGACGCGGGTGAGCAGCATCAGGACGCCGGGGACGACGGCAGGGGCGGCTCGGGCGGCTTCGAGGGTGCGGGCGGAGCCGGCGGCGCGGGTGGCAGTGATCCAACGGGTAGCGGCGGTGTCGGCGGCAGCAAACCGACGACCGGGGCAGGCGGCGCCGATGGTGGCTCGGTCCCCCCGTACGTGACGCCGTTGTCGGATTACCCCAGTTGCGACCGGGATTCCGACTGCCAGGTGGGCCGAGGACGCTGCGTGACCGCACTGGAGTTGAACCGACAGTCCGGCGGCGAGACGAGCATTTCGATCGCAGAGCTGTTTCCCGGGCGAGACCAGCGCGGCGTGTGCACGGAGACCTGCACTCGCGGAGCCTCGAGTTGCAGCGCGCTGACTTGGAAGGACGCCAGCGGCGTTTCCATTCCCTACTCCTGCCAACTCGTGTACGAGGTCGACAGTCCCTACGACGCCTCGCTCGAGCTCCCTTTCGGGGTGGACGAGCTGGAGATGTCCGCGGGCGTGGCCTTCGCCGCCCTGTGCCGCCCCCCGTTTCCCCTGGAAGAGGATGTGTCGACTGCGCTGTGCGGCGAGTGCTCCGAGTCCTCCCAATGCGGCGCCCAGGGGATCTGCTGGGACTTCGTGGAGGAGCGCGAGGGAACGGGCTCCTGCCTCGCCGCTTGCTCGGCGGATGCGACGTGTCCGGCGGGCTTCGAGTGTACGGCGCTCGACGGGGCCGACTACTGCGCACCCATCCAGGGCACCTGCGGCGCCTGTCGCGATTTGGACGACGACGGCCGCGGCGTGGGTGCCTGCGACCCCGACGGTCTCGCCACACCGGTCGACTGCGACGACCGTGACCCGACCCGTTACTTCGATCCCGAGCAGCCCACGCATGCCTTCCCCGAGTACTGCGGGCACTTCGACTACAACTGCAACGGGGTCGTCGACTCAGATGAACAAATCGGCGCAGACGTCTTTCCCGAAGAGCACTGCGGCGCCTGCGACAGCCCCTGTGCCGGTGAACTGACGACCCTGGTCGATGGGCAGAGCGTCGTTACCGCGATGGCCGAGTGTCGGCCGACGACGGCGCAGGACGGCCCCATCGCGGAATGCGCCGCCAAGTGCGAGCCCGGCTGGGCCGACTGCGATGGTCTGTTGGAAAACGGCTGCGAGGCGTCGGATACCGACACCAACTACACCTACTTCTTCGACGGGGACGACGACGGCGACGGAGATCCGAACATGCCGCGTTCGTTCTGCGAGGGAATGGTCGAAGACGGCTACGTCCCGAGCGGCAACGACTGTGACGACCAAGACCGGCTGGTGAGCAGTTACGCGACGGAGCTGTGC
>QJWJ01000523.1 GCA_003235365.1 Deltaproteobacteria bacterium | reverse complement strand
CTCGGCGCCGCTTCACCCCACCGTACCTACACCGGTACTACCATCGACAGATGTGCACTCGGCGGCGTCCATCGCGCGCCGATGGTTCACGGCGCGCATGCCTTCGTTCACCCAACACACACCCAGCGACGCTACTGGGCGGCCAAATACGCTGATTTGGCGAGTCGCCAACCAAACCCGACACGGCGCGAGGGCCAACACCGACCGTTGCCCCAAGCCCGAGTGCTTTCGACGCGGCCCGCCGAGGAACCCGCCTTTTGGGAGGATCCCCAGCGACAGGCAAGGCTTTCAACACGCGCGGACCCGTCGGGTGACCGGTGCGCGCACATCGCGGTCTGCTGTCAATCAGTCAATCAGCAGCTCCACTCACCCCCGCTGCGGCGCCACCACTCGACGCACCGCGCCATCGTCTCCCCGCCGAGACGGGGGACACGAAACTTCGAAACGCGCCACCACCCGCGCCAATCGGGCTATCGCGGCAATCATGTTGATTGCCGCAGCACGAGGGCCAGGAAGATCAGGACGCGGTGATGCGTCAAGCGCCGCGTGGCGCCCGGCGGTAGATCGGCCGCCGTTCGTCTGCCGCGGCCTGGTAAGTCACGGTGAATTCGTCGAAGGCTTCGAGCGCGCCCTGCACGTCCTTGCCCGACTGCAACGCGAACGAATCGATCCCGCAGCGCAACATGTAAAACAGCTGGTCGCGCAGCACGTTGCCCACGGCGCGCAGTTCACCTCGATACTCGATGCGTTCACGCAGCAGCCGCGCCGTCGAGTACCCACGTCCGTCGCTGAACTTTGGAAAGTCGATGGCGATGAGCGGCAAGCTACTCGGCTCGACGATGTCCAGCGGCGACTCGTCGCTGCGCACCACGACGCCCGTCTTTCCGGCGCGACGCAATAGGGCATCGCGCTCTCGATTCCAGCGCGCGACGCTCACGATGACGTCTGCCTCGTCGGGCACCGTGGCGCCTTCGGGCAACAGCAGCCACCCGTCTTCCTGGATCTTGCGGTCTTTAATGATTTGCATACGCGGCCTCCTTGAACGGCTGCATGCCGAGCCGGCGGAAACATTCGAGGAAGGTCTCGTCTTCAGACGAGCGGACGTCGAGGTACTTGCGCAGGACGTTCTCCAACGCCCCGACGACTTCGCCTTGCTTGAAGGCGGGGCCCACGACCTTACCGATCGACGCGGAGTCGCTTTCGCAGCCGCCGAGCATCAGTTGGTAGTGCTCTTCACCGTGCTTGTCGATGCCGAGAATGCCGATGTTACCGACGTGGTGATGACCACAGGCGTTGATGCAGCCAGATATCTTGATGCTGCACTGGCCGATGTCGTTCTGGTAGTCGATGTCGGCGAAACGCTCGGAGATCTCGAGAGCGACCGGAATCGAGCGTGCGTTGGCCAGGGCGCAGTAGTCGAGCCCCGGGCAGCAAATGGCGTCGGTGACGCGGTCGAAGTTCGGCGTTGCCATGTCCAGCTTGACCAACTGAGTGAACAGCTCCGGAAGGTCCTGCTGCTTGACGTCCGAGAGCACCAGGTTCTGTGCGTGGGTCACCACCACTCGCCCCATGCTGAACTTGTCCGCCAAATTGGCGACGGCGTCCATTTGCGTGTCACTGACGTCACCGGGCGGGATGCCCGGCGTCTTGAGTGAGAGCACGACAATGCTGTAGCCCGGCTGCTTGTGGGGCTGCACGTTGTTGCGCAACCACTGCCCGTAGCGGCGGTCGCCGGTGAGCTGGGCCGCGGCCAGATCGACCGGTTTTGCGTCCGGGTCATACTGGGGCGGGGTGAACGCTTCGCGCATACGGTCGAGCTCGGCGTCGGTCAGCTTCATGGCGCCGTCCTTGAACGTCGCCCACTCGGCTTCGACCTGCTTCGTAAACTCGGCGACGCCCAGCTCGCTGACGAGGATCTTGATGCGAGCCTTGTACTTGTTGTCCCGGCGCCCGTGCAGGTTGTACACGCGCAGGATCGCTTCGAGGTAACTCAGCAGGTGTTCGTACGGCAAGAACTCGCGCACGACACTGGCGATGAAGGGCGTGCGGCCCAAACCACCGCCGACCCAGATCTGGAAGCCGCGTTCACCCGCGTCGTTGCGCACGATGCGCACGCCGATGTCGTGGAAGCGAATCGCCGCGCGATCCTTGTCGGGCGTCCCGGTCACGGCGATCTTGAACTTGCGCGGCAAGAACGCGAACTCGGGGTGGAGCGTCGACCACTGACGGATCAACTCGCAGTAGGGACGCGGATCTTCGAGCTCGTCGGGCGAGACGCCGGCGAACGGGTCGCTCGTCGTGTTGCGAATGCAGTTGCCACTGGTTTGAATGGCCTGCATCTGTACGCTCGCCAGTTCTTCGAGGATCTTCGGCACGTCCTCGAGCTTGGGCCAGTTGTACTGGATGTTCTGGCGCGTCGTGAAGTGACCGTAGCCCCGGTCGTAAGTGCGTGCGATGTGCGCGAGTTTGCGCACTTGCTTGCTGTTGAGCAGCCCGTACGGAACGGCGACGCGCAACATGTACGCGTGCAGCTGCATGTACAAACCGTTCTGCAAACGCAACGGCTTGAACTCGAGCTCTGTGATCTCGCCAGACAGTCGGCGCTGGACTTGGCCATGAAACTGCTTGGCGCGCTGCTCGACGATGAGTTGGTCGTAGGAGTCGTACTGATACATGAGTCTTCCTGAAGGGAGAATGCCGCGCGGCTCAGTCCGGCCGTCGCACGGGGACCGTGGGACCGCCCGCGCGGATGCGTTCGCGCGCCGTCAGTGGGTCGATGTCGTTGCCCTGCAGGGCAACGGGGAAAGAGTAGGGGTCACAGACCAGACGCTGGGCTTGGCTCTCTGCCCGCTTGGCGATGTCGACCGCTTGGTCTTCGCTGTCGATGCACTGAGCGTCCGATAGGTTCGTGCCCCAGTCGCCGGACGCGCGGAAATAGGCGGGTGCGCCGCTGTCCGTCAGGGACGCGGTGACCACGAAATGTGTGGATGCAGGCTTGGCCATGGTGTGAGCTTGACGGGACACACTGCATAGATAAAGGACATAATATTTATGCGGTCCATGCCGTTTGGTTATGCCTCCACAGCGGACACACTTCGATGAACCTCAACCAGTTGCGAGTTTTCAAGGCTGTTTCGGACGAGCTGAGCATCACGGCCGCCGCGCGCCGGCTGAAGATCAGCCAACCTGCCGTTTCCAAACAACTTGCGGAGCTCGAACAAGCGCTGGGCACCCCGCTCGTGGACCGCCTCCCGCGAGGGATCCGTCTGACCGCGGCCGGCGATCTGCTGGCGATTCACGCTCGACGGATCTTCCAATCCGAGGAGGCTGCGGAGCGGGCCCTCGCCGAATTGTTGGGATTGGAAGGCGGCGACTTGTTCATCGGCGCGAGCACGACGATCGGCAGCTACCTGCTGCCCAAGATCCTCGGCGAATTTCACACGGCCCATCCACGTGTCGCCCTCGAGTTGATGATCGGCAACACCAAAGCGGTCACCGAGGAACTCATGGACGGCAAGCTCGACATCGGTTTGACCGAGGGGCTTCCGCCGGGTGATTCGTTGCATCAAGAAGTCCTCGCTCACGACGAGATGGTCCTGATCACCGCCGTCGACCACCCACTGGCTCGACACGCGTCTGTTTCACTGCCACAGCTGCGCGACGTTCCGTTAATTTGCCGCGAGCAAGGCTCCGGCACACGCGAAGTCATCGAAGCCGCACTGAAGAACCAGGGCACGACCATCGAGCCCGCGATGAGTCTGGGCAGTACCGAGGCGGTGAAAAACGCCGTGATCGCCGGGGTCGGGGTTGCATTGGTATCCCGGCTGACCGTCGAGCTCGAAGTTCAGGCACAGCGCCTGCGCGTGCTCGAGGTGGAGGGCCTGCACATTCGTCGGGCGCTGCACGTGCTGACGAATCCGGCAAAACACCCGAGCCCTGCCGCCAAGGCGTTTCGGGCCCTGCTCGGCAAACACTACGCGATCTGAACGGCGACCTAGTCGAAGGATGCGCGCGGGCCCACACCCGACTACGAAGCCGTGCAGCGATCTGTCACACCGCGGGTGCGAGGAAAGCGATCATCCAGTGTGTCACTGAATGACGGCTCGCCCCGCGGCCGTGACCGCGTTTGCCATGCCAGGAGAAAAGTGAAACTCGGCATCGGCAGATGAGGCGAGGGTCTGTGGAGTCCACTTCGGAACGGCTAAAAGCCCCAGTCGCTTTCGACTGTTTGGCTATTCTCCGACGACTTCGCATGATGACGATTCGACAAGACTTTTTCCGATGCCTGAGCACTCCCTCCAGCAACTCGCGACGCTGGGGTTTCGCCAGGGGTCTGCGCGTGTCCGCATGGTGCGCCAACCTGGCGCTGGCGCTCGCCGCGTGTTCGGGTGGCGATGACACCGACGCCTCCAACGCGCCGACCACGACCGGCATCGACACGCCGCAACCCGGGACCGAGCCGGTGACGCCCGGTATCACCGACCCCACACCGGCGACGGACACGGCCGGCGTCGTGCCCGGTCCGGCAGCTTCCCCGACAGGCGGCGAATTCGTCACCGAGGGCAACGACTTCATCCTCGAGCAAGGCCCGGTAGACAAAGGCCCCGCCGGTGGCTTCGTGCCGTCGGAGAAGGTCGATCTGTTGTTCGTCATCGACAACTCGAGCTCGATGGCCGACAAACAGGAGATCTTCAAACAAGCCATCCCGGACTTGATCGATCAGATGGTGAACCCGCCGTGTGTGGTGACCGAGACCAAGGAGTTCATTCCGTTCCCTCCCGGTGAGGTGGCGTGCCCGGCCGGCTCCTCGCGCATCTTCGACCCCGTCACGGACATCCACATCGGGTTGATCACTTCCTCGCTCGGCCCGCGTGGCACCCAAAACGAGGAGATCCCGCTGGGCTGCACGGACGTCGCCGGCGAAAACGATAAGAGCTGGTTGCTCGGGCGGATGCGTCCGGAAGTCGCGGCAGAGAGCTACGAGGGGTTGGGCTTTCTGACCTGGGACGCCAAGGGCAGCGCGACACCGCCAGGGGACGCCGATCTGGGGACGATCATCGCCAAGTTCGAGCACCAGGTCGATGCCGTGGGAGAATCGGGCTGTGGCTACGAAGCTCCGCTCGAAGCGGCGTACCGCTTCTTGAGCGACCCCGATCCGTATGAGAGCCTCCAACGCGTGCCGTGCCCAGGGCGCCCCGACGCCGGCGACCTGTGCGTCGAACCGGTGGGCACCGACGTGGATCTGCTCGCCCAACGCGCGGCGTTCCTGCGTCCGGACTCGGTCGTCGTGGTGATGTTCCTCACCGACGAAAACGACTGTTCGCTGCGCGCCACCGGTCAGGGATACATGGCGATGATCAATCGCCAGCTCAGCGGTTCGACCAACGCCTGCGACGCCGATCCGAACGACCCTTGCTGCTTGCCGTGCGGCGTGGCGCTGCCCGACGGGTGCGACGCCAACACCGACACCAATGGCTGCGCCATGGGCTCCAACGACACCAACGAGGCGCGACCGCTCCGCTGCTTCGATCAGAAGCGGCGCTTCGGCGTCAGCTTCTTGCGCAGCACCGACGTCTACGTCGGCGGTTACGTCTACTCCAAGGTGCCCGACCGCATGGACCAGCCACAACAGAACCCGTTGTTCACCGAGCTGCGCGGGCGCGAGAAGATCTTCGTCGTCGGCATCATCGGTGTGCCCTGGCAGGACACCGCCACCGATGAGACCCGGGACGCCGCCGCCCAAGGCCGCTTCGACTTGATCGAAGCATCTCAGGTCGATTGGAGCCGCTACCTACCGGCCAACGGTTCACCACCTGCCGATCCGTTCAACATCGAAGCCATGAGCGCGCGCTCGGGCTCGCACCCGCTGACCGGCGATACCGTGGGTGGCGCCGGCACGTGGAATGCCATCAATGGCCACGATCGCCCGCTCGAGACAGCCGACGGCCTCGACGACGACCTGCAGTACTCCTGCATCTTCCCACTCAATCAGCCGCGCGACTGCGCCCAGGCGGGGTACGACAGCTGCGACTGCGTGAGCGAAACCGACGCCGAGGGCACGGTGTACAACTACTACGAAGGCAATCCGCTCTGCTACGACCAGGCGACGGGCAGCTACGGCACGACCCAGTACTACGCCAAGGCCTACCCCGGTCCGCGTATGCTCGAAGTGCTCAGGGGTGTTTCCTGCCCGCCGGATCTGCAAGCGGGCGAGGCGTGTACCGACCAAAGTGTCGTCGCCTCCATCTGTCCGCGTCAGCTCAACGACGAAACCAAGCAAGACTACGGCTACCGCCCGGTAATCCGCGCTTTGTTGCTCAACGTCGCCAAGCGCATCGTTCGCTGAGGGCTTCGGAGTCGTGTGCACGCAAGCGGCCGCCCGCGACGCGATCCGCTAGAGCACCAAATGGGCGTTCGCGATTCGCGAACGCCCATGGGCCTGAGAACTGCCCGACTATCGTGCTCGCCCGTGCTCGCCCATTCAGTTGCGCAACAGTTCGACTCCCGTCGCGACGATCTGCACCTCGTTGGCGGAGCCGTCTTCGTTCTTGGACGCGAACACCGCGCCCTCGTTCTCCAGGTGGCGGACGCGACCGGCGCTCACCTTGCGCACCTCGACCTTGCCCTCCAGCGTGATCTGGGATCCCGCCGAATCGGTGGGGACGAAGAATCCGTAGTTCTCGAAGCGCACCCGACAGCTTTCGGCGTTTGGCTCCGCACCAGTCGCCAGCTCCATCCAACAACCTTTGCGCTCGCAAACGCGCCGCGCCACCCCACTGACGCGAACTGGCCCGTCTTTGAACTGCGCGGGAGCGGCGATCACGTCAGCGAGCGCCTTGGCTGGGGCGCCACTCAGCGGTGCGCCGAAAGCCTCTACGCCGGCCCTGTGCTGGGCAGCAGGCGGGGAACCCGACGCCTCGGAGGCCGCCGACCCCGATTGCGACTCGGACTTGCAGCCCAGGTTCGCCGCGAGCAGCGCGGCAGCAAAGATGACGGTGGATGGCGCAATGCGGAGCATGACGCACAGTCTACTTCAAGATCGGCGCCGTCGAGCCGAACTGTGGACGTCGATGTGACGCAAAACGTCGCAGGTGCTTCCCGGCTCGGGCTTCGGGGTTGCCATTTTCCCGCAAACCGTGCGCCAAGCGCACTCGCGATCGCTCAGCGCGGCGCGCCCGACTCGAAGCTCAACTCGGAGATGTCACGGCATTGCGTCCCGAACAGTTGGCGGCAACGCAACCGGTTCACCTTGCCGGTAGGAGTGAGCGGCAACGCCTCGACCACGGCGATCTTGCGCGGCAACTTGAAACGCGCCAAACGCGGTTCGAGCCAGCCCAGCAGATCGCACAATGCGGCGGGCGCTTTGGCGACGATGGCCGCCGCGACCACTTGTCCCCAATGCTCGTCCGACAACCCGAACACGCACGCGTCGTCGATGCCCGGGTGCAGCAACAGCTCTCGCTCTACCTCCAACGGGTGAACGTTCTCGCCGCCGGTGACGATCACGTCGTCGTGGCGCCCCAACACGCGCAAATCGCCGTCGACGAGCTGCCCGCAGTCAGCAGTGACGAACCAGCCGTCGTCGTCGAGGGCTGCGCCGGTCGCTTCGGGGTAGTAGCCGCTCAGCAGTGCCGCGGAGCGCACGTGGATGCGCCCGGCCTCGATGCGAAGTTCCACGCCAGGCAATGCAGAGCCGCAGGAATCGGGCACGGCGCTCGCTCCGTCGGCGCGCGCGATCGTCACCGCGGAGCAGGCTTCGGTCAGACCGTACGTGCATCGGATCGCCCAACCGTGTTCGGCGGCACGCGCCAGCAACTGCGGCGGGCAACTCGCTCCACCGAGCAGGACCAGGCGAAGGCTGCTCGGTGCGCGCAACGAAGCATCGAGCAGCCGCTGCAACTGGGTCGGCACGAGAGAAACGAGCGTGACCTCTTGGTCCTGCATCAGGCGCCAAACAGACGCCGGGTCGAACCCCTTGGACGGCGCGCTCGGCTGCAAGACGACGGTAGCGCGGGCGAGCAAGCAGCGCGTGATGATCGACAGGCCGCCGACGTGAGCGAGCGGCATGCACAACAGCCAACGGTCCGTCTCCGAGACGGGAACGGCTGCTGACGTGCTTCGCGCCGAAGCGACAAAAGCACGGCGGCTCAATCGCACGCCCTTGGGTACGCCGGTCGTACCCGACGTGTAGACGACGGCCAAGCAGCTCTCCGGATCCTTGACGGGCAGGGAGGTCGACGGCGGCGGACCGGCGGGGATCAGGCCGAAACTGTCCGGCAGACTAGGGACCGAAACTCCAGCGCGCTTGAGCACCGAGGCGCGCTCCAGTTCAGTCCAGCGCGGGTGCAACAGCAGGGCCGGAACGCCGAGTTCCATCAGGCTGAGCAAGATCTCGATGGTGCGCAGCGCGCTCGTTGCCTCGAGCGCGAAAGGCTCCTCCTGACCCGGTCGAACCCCGGTCGAGCGCAACCACGATACCGTGCGCTCCACGCGCTGAGCCATCTGAGCGTAGGTCAGCGTGCGCTCCGGCGTCACGATGTACTCACGCTCCGGGCACTGCTGCGCCGCGTCGAGAATCGAGAGGTTCAACGGTTCGTGCTCCGACTCAACGTGGAACCGTCCGCGGCCGCCAAAAGCGGGACGTCCCGCCACAGGCGCAAGCCCGCGTGCGGGCCCAATCCCATGGCAAAGGCAGAAGAACCGAAGCGTGCGAGCTGGCGATACATGGCAGCGGCGACAGATCCATCGAAGAGGTGGGAGACTATCACCTCCTGGCGATGCTGCCGAGCCACATGAATCCAGCGCACGGTCGCAGCGACGCCCCCGAGCAACATCGGCTTCAGTACGAGTGCCCGGACTGCGCCCGATTGCAACCACGCGGCAAGTCGTGACGACGGCCCGGGAGCTGCCGCGCTGAGCAGGGATTCGTCGAACGCGATCGCCACGGGCAGCACGCGTGGGGCACCCAATTGCTCCAACGAGCAGGGCTCCTCGACGAACTCTGGTCCGATCTGCGCCCAAGCCGACAACCAGCGCTCCACGTCAGCGGGCGGCAGGCTGCCGTTGGCGTCGAGACGAATGCGCAGCGAAGGTCGACGTTGCCGCAATCGCCTCAACGCGTCCAGCTCGCGCACCAAGTCTCGCCCCACCTTGCACTTGACCGTTCCTGACGCGACCTGCGGCAACTCGGCGCCCCCCAGCAAGTCGTGCAGGTCACAGTCCCGCGGCGGCTGGACAGGCTGCGCGACGGTGGCCGCCAGGTTTCGCTCGAGGAAGCGTTGGACTGATTCGCCACGGCGCTGGGCGGCGACGTCGAGCGCCGCGCACTCGAGTGCGAAGTGTGCGCTGGGACACAGTTCACTCGCAGCGAAGCTTCCGGCCTCGAACGCCTCCACGGTTCGCACGACCGCGTCCGGCGTCAGACCGCGCAGCTGCGCCAGCGCCGACTCGAAATCGTCCGGCGAAAAGCCGGGCAGGGGCGTGGCCTCGCCATAGCCGACATGGCCGGCGTCGTCTTGCAGGCGCAGCAGCGCGCTGCGGCGATCCTGCCAGCTGTGCTGGGCGTTGAACGCCGTGCCCACCGGCAGAACAATCGACGCCTGCGCAACATCAATGCGCATCAGAACGCGCTCCGAGCACAATCCCGAGCGCGAGCAGCAGACCAAATAGCAGCAGCAGCTGGGCGGTGCGTGCCAACGCCGAGTTCAGACTCGGCCCGTGTTCGCGACTGACTCGGCGGGCCAGGGTCACGCCGAGCGGCGCGGTCAGCCACGGTAGCAGCACCAGCGGCCCGGCAAGCCCGCGGCCGAGCACTACTGCCGGCATCGCGTAGGCGGCGAGCAGCAGCAAACGATACTCCCACAGGCCTGCCTGCCGTCCCAGGCGAACGACCAACGTGCGCTTGCCCACTCGGCGATCGAGCGGCTCGTCTCGCACGTTGTTCACCACCAGGATGGCACTGGCGAGCGCGCCGATGGGTACCGAAGCCCAAACCGACAATTCGCTCACCGACGCCGTGTTGACGAACTGGGTGCCGCACACCGCGACGAACCCGAAGAAGATCATCACGAACAGCTCGCCCAACCCGTTGTAACCGAGCGGGTAGGGGCCGCCCGTGTAGGCGATGGCCGCAGTGATCGACAACAGCCCGATGGCGACGATGACCGGACCTGCCACGACGGTCAGGTACACGCCGAGCAACAGAGCCACCAAGAACACCAGCCACATGCCGCGTTTCATGGCCTGGGGCGAGATCAAGCCCGAGGCCACGGCGCGCATCGGGCCGACCCGCTCTGCGGTATCTGCGCCCTTTTCGTAATCGAACACGTCGTTGGCGAAGTTCGAGCCGATTTGCAGCAGCAGCGCGCCGCCCAACGCCGCCAGCGTCGCGGTCCAATGCACCCCGCCGCTGACGGCCGACGTCGCGGCCCCCACGCACACGGGCACGACCGCGGCGGGCAGCGTCTTGGGCCGAACGGCGAGAAACCAGGGATTGATGGTGGCAGTCGTCATGAGCCGAGATCGGACAGCAACCACGCAGCCACGGCTGCGGGCCGTTCGAGAAGGACATTGTGCCCGGCGCCGGGCTCTTCGTGAAGCGTCACATCCGGCAAAGCGGCGGCCATGCGCCGCGCCAGCGCACGGAACTTCGCATCGAGCTGCCCGACCCCCAATCGCACGGGTTGTTCGATCGCCACCAGCTCGGCGGACCAATCGGGCATCGCAGCCAGTCCGCAGCAGCGCAGCGACTGGCTGAGCCCGTCCGCGCTGTGCCCCAGCCGCACGCGACGCTGGGCCTCGAGCAGCTTCGGATCGAGCGACCGCTGGGAGTCGAACAGCGGTTGAGCCTGCCACTGACTGGCGAACGCGTCCAGCCCCTCTCGTTGCAGCAGCGAACACCAACGCTCGTCACTTGCCTCGCGCTGCTGGCGCGCGGCGCCGTCTTGCAGGCCTGGGTGCACACCGATCAGCGTCGCGCGGGCGAACAGCTGCGGATGGCGCACCAGCAAGCCCAAAGCGAGGCGCGCGCCCAGCGAATAACCGAGCAGCACGCCGTTTTCGAAGCCATTGCCGGACAGCCAGGCCGCGACGCGGTCCACCTCACCGACGAAACTGCCGGCGCAGTCGACCGGCAGGGAGTCGCCCCCGAGCGGCGCGGCGGATCGTTCACCGAACTGGCGCGCCGTGCAACGAACCTGGGGCGGCGTGGGCCCGCTGTGCCCGCACGACGTCGGCGCCCAGACCTCGAGCTGAGGCGGCAATCGTTCACACAGCGCCGCAAAGCTGCTGGGTGCGCCGGTGAAGCCGTGGATCATCAACAGCGGTCGCACTGTGGTTTCGTCACCCTCACTGCTCGATTCACGACTCGCCGTCGAACGCAGCCCAGCGCTCTTGCAGGCGCCGGGTGACCGCCGCGTAGAAGGCCTTGGCGCCGCTCGGCAACAATTGGGCGTCAATCACGCAAGGCCGAGCGTGATCCCTGGCCAACTTCAACGCCGCGTCGAGCTCACTCGGTGTCTGCACGCGAAAGGCGCGCAAGCCGGCGGCGTCGGCGAACCTCCAAGCCTGCAACCGGTGAGGCGTCACCCACGCGTCGAGCGTGTTTGCCTGGGGGGCAACGCAACCCGAGTCGTTCGAGCTTTGGTTGTTGGGGGTGGCGGCGCCGTCCGTCATCAGTCGCCCATCACGCTCGGCGGCCCAAGCGTCGATCGGCAATTGCTCGAAGATCCGTCCGCCCTGATTGTCGAGCACGAGCACGGTCAACGGGCGGTCGACCGACGCGGCGACCACCATTCCCCCCACATCGTGCAGCGCGCTGACGTCACCGATGACGGCCAGGGTGTGGCCATCGTGCAGCGTCGCCGCGCCAGCGGCGCTCGAGATCAAGCCATCGATGCCGTTGGCGCCGCGCTGAGACAGGCAGCGCACTCGCACGGAGCTGCGCGACAGCACCACGTCGGCCAGGCGCACCGGCAAGCTGTTGCCGAGACACAGCAAGTCGCCGTCGCACAAGTGCTTGCCCACGACGTCCAAGGCCTGCGCCTCGTCGAAACCGTTGGAGTCGCTCGAAACCCGCTCCCGAACGCACTGCCACGCCAGCGCGTCGAGCTGCTCGACCCGCTGCCGCCAAGCGGCGCTCGCCGGCGCTAGCCGCGCCTCGAGTGAACGCGCCACCTCGGCCAGTGGCGCGTTCACCACGAGCCGCGCCCGCTGGGACGGATCGGCCCAGGCGCTCGGGTGAGCGACCACGAGCGACAGATCGGCGCTGAGTTCGACGTACTTGGCCCACGCCCCGGACGTCAGCGGCTCGCCGAAGTGCAACACCGCATCGGGCGACAGCGGCATCGGCCTGGCAGCGGCCCCACCCAACGCGGCCCGCAGCACCCAATCGAACGCATCGAAGCCCAGCGCGCCGTCGCCCGCCGCGCCAAACCGCAGCTGGCTCGTGCTTTCGCACAACAGCGGCCAGCCCGTTCGTCGCGCCAATCGCCCGATGGCCTCCGCCGCAACGCCATCACAAACGGGCAGCGGCCCCACGGCGATGACCGGACGCTGGGCGCCGTGCAGGGCCTCGGCGATGGCTTCGACGGCCTGCGGGGACAGGCCCGTGACGCCCGCCAGGTGCACGGGCCCCGTTGCTGCGGAAGCTGCTGTCGACGACACTGCCGACGATGCGTCCCGTGCGGCGTTCGGCGGTGCATCGAGCACGACACCGAGCAGGGCATCGACGCGCCGCTGCAAGTCGTGCTCCGCTTCCGTCACGGCCACGACCGGTTCGAGTGGCTTTGCCGCCGGGAAGTTCACGTGCACCGGACCGGCCAGGGGACCCCGACTCGTCGCGAGCACTTGCACCGCCTTGCGCCGCAAACTGCGCAGCGACAAATCACTCGCACCCGGCGCGCCCAGGTCGACGAACGCGCGCACCTTGGATCCGAACAACGCCGTTTGATCGATGGTCTGCGGCGATCGGCTGTGCTGCAGTTCGCTCGGGCGGTCGGCGCTGAGCACCAGCAACGGTACCCGACACTCGTCGGCCTCGATCAACGCCGGCAGGTAGTGAGCCAGCGCACTGCCCGACGTGCACAGCAGCGCCGTCGGTTCCCCGCTCAGTTTGGCCTGCCCCAACGCAAAAAAACCCGCGCACCGCTCGTCGATGACGACGTGGTGGGACAGTCGCGAGCACTCCAGCACCGCCGCCACCAGCGGTGTCGAGCGCGAGCCGGGACTGATCACCACCCGGCGCAAGCCCGCATCTGCCAGGCTCTCGACGAACAGTCGCGACCACTGGGTGAGCAAGTTTCTCGGCGCGGCTGGCACTTCGCCTCTATCTGGTGCGAACCCGCAGCGCGCCGAGCAACGCCTGCAACTTGAGCTCGGTTTCTTCGAATTCGAGATCGGGCTCGGAGCCGCGCACGATACCGGCGCCCGAGTGCAGCACGGCCTTGTCGCCCTGCACCAGACCCGAGCGCAGCGCGACGGCAAACTCGCCATCGCCGTCCGCGTCGAACCACCCGACGGGGCCGGCATACCAACCGCGGGGAAACAGCTCGTGCTCGGCAATCCAGTCGATGGCGGGCTGCTGGGGAACACCGCCCACGGCCGGCGTGGGGTGCAGCGCTCGCACCAGCTGCAGCACGTGCAGCGGCTCCTTCAACTGCCCGACGATCGGCGTCTGCAGATGCAGCAGGTTGCGCAGCTCGCGCAGCTGCGGCTTGTTCGAATACTGCAGGGCGCTGCACAACGGCCCCAACGTGCGCACGATGGTCTCCAGCACGGGCTGGTGCTCTTCGTGCTCCTTCGGACTGCGCAGCAGTTCGGCGGCAAAGGCCGTGCTCTGCTTGCGGAACGTGCCGGCGAGGGCCTCGGAGCGCAGTTGCAGGCCGCGCTTGGAAATGAGCTGCTCGGGGGTCGCCCCCAAGAACGTCGCGCCGCCGACACTGAAGGCGAAGCGAGTCGCCGTCGGGTGACCGAAACCGAGCGCAGCCAGGGTGTCCGGCACGGAGATGTCGCCGTCGAGCTGCAGCTCGGCCACGCGCGCCGCGACGATCTTCTCCGAGCGGCCCGCGCGGATCTCGGCGAGCACGGCATCGACCAGTTCGGTCCACTGCTCTCGGGTGACCACCTGTCGTACGCGCTGGGCCCGGCGACTCGGCGCCTCGGAACGCGGCGCGCTCGCCGGGCCGCCCGCCGCCAACTCGGCGATCTGGGCTCGCAGCACCAGCGCTCGTCGCAACGCCGCGTCGAGATTTCGGCTGTGCTCTCTTCCGACCCACACGCTGAGCGTCGCGCGCTGCCCCGACTGTGCGTAGAGCATGCGCGGCAACACGAACTGAGCGTCGCCAAAGGGCTGCCACGCGTTGCCCTCACAGTCGCCGGCGCGAAAGGCAAAGCCGCCGAACACACGCGGCGGCACGGCGCGCCCCTCGCACGAGCTCACCGGCCGCAGCTGGGCAAAACACTCGCGTACGGCGGCTTCGACCCGTTCGAAACGCTCCGCGCCGCTCGCGGTGAAGCGCCGCGCCGCGCCGAACCCGACGCAATGTTCGGCCCCGTACGGTCGCTCGTCGGCGCCCGGTGATTCGTCGTCCGGCGGAACCCACGCGACCTCGGCACCCTCCAGTCGCATCACTTCGCTCGCCGGCGCCCACGGCGCGTCCAACGAGACCCACGAGTCTGCCTCGGGCTGCGCTTGCACCGAGTGCGCGAGGTGACCGACCTCGAACTGCGAGTCGTAGGTCACGGCGCCTCCCCGACGTACAAGTGGCAAACCCCGAAAGTGAGCGCCTCGGAGCAAACGTCGATCAGCCCCGCTTGACGCATCATCGCCTCGAACTCAGCGGCGGGGGGAAACTTGGCGATGCTCTGCGGCAGGTAGCGGTACTCACGGCTGCCCGAGAGCACACCGCCGAGCCACGGCACGACCCGGTGCATGTGAAAGCGCGCAAAGGCACTGAATACGCCGGCCTTCGGCTCGCTGAGCTCCAGGATTGCCACTTTACCGCCCCGGCGAGTCACGCGGCGCATCTCGTTCAGCGCCTTGGTGCGGTCGGGAACGTTACGGATCCCAAACGCCATGGTCACACCGTCGATGCTGTCGTCGGGCAGTTGCAACGCCTGGGCGTCCCCCTGCTGCAGTTCGATGCGATCCGACAGCGCGGCGGCCGCCACCTTGCGCCTTCCGACGGCCATCATGTTCAGCGACGGGTCAATCCCGACGACGTGGCTGTGCGGCAGGCTGCGCGCGGTGAGCAGCGCCAGATCGGCCGTTCCCGTTGCCAAGTCGAGTACCCGCGGTGTCCCTGGGGCGTCAGCCAGGCCCAGCGCGGCGACGGTCTTGCGTCGCCAGCTCTGGTCGATGCCGAGACTGATCATGCGATTGAGCAGGTCGTAGCGCTCGGCGATGCCATCGAACATCGCGCCGGATCCGGCTTGGGGGAGGTGCTTGGGGGTCGGGGTGCTGGACGGCATGGGGGAGGGCAACGCGGACCACGTTTACTGCAAATCTTCCGGCGGTTGTACCGCGATCGGGCCGCGGCGAGCCGGACACACCAGCGATCTGGGTCACCGATCCAAAACTCGGTAGTGGAATTGGATCTGCGCGCCTCCGTAGCGGTTCTCCCTGCCCACCGGACACGCGTCCCGTACCGCCAACCAGCGCTGGGAACGCAACAGCCCGACGTCCCGGCTGGGATCCAGCGCCCGCTGCAGTGCCGTCAAACACGGTTTGGAGCACCCCTGGCAGGGCTGCGTTGCCGGCCTCGAGACGGGCACGGCCGGCAAATCCGTCACCACCACCGCACGCAGGCCGAGCCAGGGGCCATGCACTGGGTGCACGCTCAAGTGTGCGGGCGACAGCGCCGCCAAACCACTGTGCTGGGCGATGCGCTGGATGGGGACGGCACCCAAACCGCCGTCCGGTCGCCGGTAGTCGGTCCGATGCGAGTAGTAGATCTGCAGGCGCGGCGTCGCTCCGACCCCAGCGACCCGGACGGCCGCCTCCACCTCGTTCACGACGTAGTGATCGAGGGGATGCGCCCTCTCGCTGTAGCCGTCGAAGTGATCCCACAACGCACGCGTGTTGCCGACCACGACTCCGAGCGACGCAGGCAATCCGAAGCGCTGCAGTTCGAACAGCGAGCGCGGACCGTTTGTGTCCTCGTCCACGACCAGCGCCGCATTGGCCGCACCGACCTCGAACGGCGCGGCCAAGTCGAGACCTGCGTCCCGCAGACGGGCGCTCAGCGCGTTCAACCAGGTGTTCACCGTGTCCCACTGGGGCGACGCACGCTCGCCGCCTTGGCTGCGGCGCGGCTGGCGGTCGCGGTCGGGGAGCGACGCGTCTGCGCCCCTTTGGCGCGAGCACCGACGCCGTTGCCGGCGTTGCCGGACGCCTTCGATTTGCCACCGCCAGCTCTGCTCCCGGCCGATCTGCCACCTGCCGACCCGGCCGATTTGGACCCCGCTCCGCGCTTGCCCTTCTGTTTCTGCTCCTCGGCTTGGGCCTTGATAGCCGTGACGAGCTTCTCTTCAGCCGCAGCCGCGGCCTTCTGCGCTTTCTCCGTTTCGCCGCGCATCTCCAACAGGAAGCGACTGACGATGGTCGGCCGAGGTTTACCCCACTTCATGCGCTGTTTGGCGAGCGACAGCGTGAGCAAGTCTTGTGCACGCGTGACGCCCACGTAGGCCAAACGCCGCTCTTCGGCGATCGCCTTGCCCCCGTCGAGCAGGGAGCGTTGATGGGGCAGTAGGCCCTCTTCCATGCCGACCATGTACACCCGGGGGAACTCGAGCCCCTTGGCGCTGTGCAGGGTCATCAGGGTCACCGCTTGTTCGGTCTTCTTGTCCTTGTCGTCCCGCTGATCGTCGCGGCCGTTCAGCGCGCTCTCTTCGAGGTAGCCTTGAAGACTCGGATCGTCGGCCCGGTCCTGGTAGATGGCCACGGCGTTGACCAGTTCTTGCACGGTGTTCCAACGCGCATCGATGTCGCTCGGCGTCTTGTACAGACGCTCGAGTTCGCGCTTGTAGTCCACTTCGCCGATCATCTCGCGCACCACGTCGGGCAGGGGGCGTTCGTCGAGCGCGCGGCGGTGGCGCTCGATCATCGCAACGAATTCGTCGATGCGCCCGGCGGTGGCGTGAGCGACCTCGGGGTGGGTCTTCGCTTCGGGCAGCACTTCCCACAGCGGCACGCCGCGTTGGACGGCCAATGCCATCAGTGCCGCGACCCCCGCGTCACCGATACCGCGCGCCGGCGTGTTGATGATGCGCAGCAAGGCCACTTCGTCGGCCGGGTGCGCGAGCACCTTGAGGTACGACATGATGTCGCGCACCTCTTTGCGATCGAAGAACGACATGCCCCCGACCAAGGTGTACGGGATGCGGTGGCGCCGCAGTTCTTGCTCGAACAAACGCGGCTGCTCGTTGGTCCGAAACAAGATCGCGATGTCGCTCGGCTTGACGCGCAACGACGACTCGGTCTGAACGAGCCCAGCGATCTCGCGCACGATCGATTCGGCTTCTTGCACCTCGTCGTCGAAGCGACAGAAGCGCGGCGGCTCACCAGATTTGCGCGCGGCACGCAGCACCTTGGGGTGGCGGTGCTTGTTGTGGGCGATCAGCGTGTTGGCCAGGTGCAAGATCGCGTGGCGCGAGCGGTAGTTGTCCTCGAGGTAAACGACCGTGGCATCCGGCCAATCGCGCGAAAAGTTGAGGATGTGTTCGACCTCGGCACCGCGCCAGCCGTAGATCGACTGATCGTCGTCGCCCACGACACACAGGTTGCGGTGCTGATGGGCCAGCTCTTTGACGATGCGGTACTGCAACGCGTTGGTGTCTTGGTACTCGTCGATGAGCAGGTGATCGAAGCGCGAGGCTTCGGCAAAGCGCACGTCGGGGTGCTCGGCAAACAGCTGCTCGGTGCACAGCAGCAAGTCGTCGAAGTCCAGCGCGCCGCACGCCTTGAGCTGGGCCTGGTAGCGCGCGTAGCCCCGCGCGGCCAGCAGTTGCCTGTCGTCTTGGGCCGCGCGCTCTGCCGCTTCGGGGCGCAGCCCCAACGACTTCCACGAAGAGATCTGCGAGAGCATGTCGCCGGGGCGCAACGTCTCGTGACTGACGCGGATGTCGCGCAGGGCCGAACGCGCCAGGCTGTCTTGATCGCTCGAATCGTAGATCGGAAACGTCTTGGGATAGCCGAGCCGGTCGATGTGGCGACGCAAAATACGCACGCACAGCGAGTGAAAGGTCGAGATCTCCGGCGTCTCGGCGCTGCGACGCCGCTTGCCCAGCAGCTCTTTGGCGCGCTGCTTCATCTCCTTGGCTGCCTTGTTCGTGAACGTCACCGCCAGGATGCGCGAGGGTTTGATGCCACTTCGAATCAACTCGGCGATGCGAAACGTGATCACGCGGGTTTTGCCCGACCCGGCGCCAGCCAAAACCAACAGCGGCCCCGACCGCGTTTCGACTGCTTTGCGTTGATGTGGATTGAGATCAGCCATGGAACCGGTACGTACCTACGAACGCGGTGCGAGGACCACGCGGCACGGCACTGCACTCTGGTTCATCACAACTGAGGCCGGTCCGCAACCGGTGACCGAGTCAGCGACGGCCAGGAGACAACCGAGCCAGTCAGCCAATTCGGGACGCTCGGGACACCTACCCGAATCGCTTGGCGATTCCGCCCGTTCCGGATCGGCGATCCCATCACCCGACTCGACTCGGCTAGATGGGCGAGCACGGTATTGTCGACCTTCGATCGACCGACTCTCGACTCGCCGACCCTCAATCCACGATGCGAAACGGACTTTCGACGAACGCCTGGCTCGGCGAATCCCAAATGAACAGCTTGTGCGCCGTCACCTCGCCCTTGTCGACGGCAGTAACCAAGTACGCCAAGTCGTAAGCCGGATCGCCCGTTCCGCCGTTGGTCATGCTGGCGGCGTCCTCTTGGCTGAAGTACGCGCCGCAATCGAGGTGCGAGTGAAAAAACACCTTCACGGGTTTGCCCTCGCTGGCCCCCTTGGAGATGGTCTTTTCGAACTTGAGCGAGTTGATCTTGAAGTACTCGCGACCGGTACGCGGGTGCCCCTCGGGATCGATCTGGTGGTACTTGTTCGCCAAGTTCTCGAGCTCGACCGCTTCGTCGCAGAGCAATGCCTCACTCTGTGGACCGGTCAAGAACCCGCATGCTTCCTCGTCTCGACCGTAGGCGGCAACGCCCGCCTGCTCGACCAGGTCGAGCGCCTTGCGGCTGATCTGCAGGTTGCCGTTCGTCCATTCGCTCATCGGTGATCTCCCAGTTTGTCGCAGCACCATCGCGCGTCAGCGCCTGGCACCGGCGCGCCGTTCATCTGCCGGGTGAGCCGCTCTTCGCGCCCGCTCACCACTCGTACTTCTTCTCCCACTTCATGGGCGCAAAGTAGCGGTCGCTGCGGTCGCACGCGATGGTCACCACGCAACCGCCGCCTTGGGTCTTTTGCAGCCGCTCGGCCAAATGCACGGCTGCCCACACGTTGGCGCCCGTCGAGTGCCCGACGTGCAAGCCCTCTTCTTCGGCGAGACGCTCGGCCATGTCCCAGCCATCCTCGGTCTTCACCGGCAGGTTCTCGTCGGGGACGTGGGGATCGTAGATGTTCGGCACGATGCTCGACTCCATGTGCTTGAGCCCTTCGAGCCCATGCAGGGCTTCGGCGGGTTCAGCTGCCACACAGTGTACGGGTCGCGTGTGCTCGCGCAGCCTCCGCGTCGTGCCCATGGCCGTGCCGCTGGTGCCCAACGACGTGACGAAGTGCGTGATGCGGTCACCCAACGCATCGAGGATCTCTGCGCCCGTGCCGTAGTAGTGAGCCAGCGGGTTGTTCGGGTTCGAATACTGATCGCAGTAGAAGTACTTCTCGGGGTTCTGCTTGACCAGCTCGCGCACTTTGCGGATCGCGCCGTCCGAGCCCTCCATGGGGCTGCTGAAAATCAACTCGGTGCCGAACGCGCGCGTGATGTCCTTGCGCGCCTTGCTCACGTTGGCCGGCATCACCAACGCGACCTTCGCGCCCAGCGCTGCGCCGATCCACGAGTAGGCGACGCCCGTGTTGCCACTGGTGGCGTCGATCAACGTCTTGTCCGACGTCAGTTCGCCGGTCTCGATGGCCTGCTGCACCATGCGCAGCCCCGGCCGATCTTTGACGGAGCCCCCGGGGTTGGCGAACTCCAACTTGAGATACACTTCGACACCCGGTGCCGAACGCGCGACGCGCTCGAGCCGGATCAGCGGCGTGTTGCCAACGCCATCGACCATCGACTGCCAACGGCGGGAACGGACTAGACGGTTCTTCACGATCGCTCCATGTCCAAAACGTGCGATTCCAAAATGCGGCGGATTTGTCGGCAGGCGCGCCATGCCCCCTCGGCGAACTGGCGCGCCGAGGGATCAGCAAACTCGTCCGCATGGGCGAACTCGGGGCGAGCCACGTCGGCTTCTTGCAGCACGCTGCCGAGCCCAGCGCGCTGCAAGTACGTCGCCTCGACACGACCGGGACCGTCAGGGCAGACGCGAACGCTCGCCGCGGCCAGACGCTCCTGTCCTCGTACGCCGACCTCGGCCAGTTGCCGTTGCCGCGTGTAGCGGTCCTCGAAGGGAAGCATCAGCCTCCGGCAATGGCGGGGACGATGCTGATCTCGTCGCCGTCCTTGAGCTCGGTTTCCAAGCCATCCAGGAAGCGGATGTCTTCGTCGCCCAGGTAAACGTTGACGAAACGGCGCACGCCCTTTTCGTCGGCGATGCGCTCCTTGAGACCCGGGTACTTGGCCTCGAGGTCGTCGATCAACGCCTTGACCGTCGCGCCCGAAGCGCTGACTTCTTCTTCACCACCGGTGAGCGTACGCAGGGGTGTGGGGATTCGAACCGTGACGTTCATGGGTGTCTCCTTTGGGGAACTTGCAGGGCCTTGTTGAGGGAATGTTGTGAGGGGTGGACTCGGTCCGGCGTTTGAAAGACCTTCAGTGACCGAGCGCCGGTGGCTGCTCGGCAGCGCAGGTTTGCCGCGTATAGCGCGGCTCTTCAATCTCGAAAATCTGGGGTGAGGTGCCGCACAGGGGACAATCGGACCGGGCCGGAACCGACGTGCGCCTCAGCCGGTCGCTGCGTCCGTCGTAACTCGTCACCACGCCGTAGCTGGGTTGCCCGCGCAACACCTCGACGGCTCGCGCGGCCATGAGTGCACCGGCAAACCCGACGACCGGTCCCATCACGCCGGCATTGCTGCAATTGAGCTGCGCCCCACCCGGGACGTCTTCGAACAAACACCGATAGCAGGGCTTACCGAGCGGCGAAACCGCCCAGACCGTCGCGCGCCAACCCAGGGCCGCCCCGTGGACGACGGGCCGCGCTTGCAACCGCGCCGCATCGGCAATCATGAACTTCGTCGCGTAGTTGTCGGCGCCCTCGAGTACCACGTCCACCCGACCGGTGAGTTCACGGACGTTGTCTGGCAGTGCGCGACTGCGAAACAATTCGATGCGCAGCGCCGGGTAGTCGGCGTGTAGCCGCTTCGCGGCCACGTCCAACTTCGGCAGCCCCACGTCTCGCTCGTCGTAGAGGATCTGCCGATGGAGGTTCGTCTCGTCCACGTCGTCGTCGTCCGCGAGCAGTAGGGTGCCGACGCCGGCCTGGGCCAGAACCGCGGCGGCGGGGCACCCCAAACCGCCCATTCCGACGATCAGGGCCGAACGATCGGCGAGCTCATTCGACAAAGTACTCGTCCAGGCTGAAGTAGCGTTCACCCGTGTCCGGCAGCACGACCACGACGTGCTTGTCGGGACCGAGCTCGAGGGCCAGGTCGAGCGCGACGCGCACGGCGCCGCCCGAGCTGATCCCCAGCAGGACTCCGTCGGACTTGGCCAGGGCGAGCTTGGTTCGGTAGGCCGCCTCATCACTGACGGTGCGAACTTCGTGTGGCACGCCAGCGTCGTAGTTCGACGGCACGAAACCTGCGGCCCACCCCTGGATCTTCGTCGGACCGACCTGTCCTCGAGAGATCGTCGCGCAGCTCTCGGGTTCGACCGCAACGACGCGACAGTCCGGGCGCTGCTCCCGAAACACGCGCCCAACTCCGGAAACGGTGCCCCCCGTTCCAACGCCGGCCACGAATCCATCGAGGGTCAACTCGCCCATGGCGTGCAGGATCTCGGCGGCCGTGTGCTCGGCGTGCACGTCGGGGTTGGCCGTGTTGTCGAACTGGTGAGGGATGAACCCGCCGTGTTCTTTCGCCAGCTCTTCGGCTCTGGCGATGGCGCCGTGCATCTGTTCTTCTGCGGGCGTGAGTACCAGCTGGGCGCCCATCAGCTCCAGCAGCGCGCGCCGCTCGAGGCTCATACTCTCCGGCATGGTGAGGATGCAGCGGTAGCCCTTGGTCCTGCAAACCAGCGCCAGACCGATGCCGGTGTTGCCACTGGTCGGCTCGACGACGACGCCGCCCGGTTGGAGCAAGCCCTCGGCCTCGGCGCGCTCGATCATCGCCAAACAGATGCGGTCCTTGACCGAACCGCCCGGATTGACGGATTCGAGCTTGCCCCAGACCGTCGCGCGTGGCTGGTCGCCTTCGAGCTTCAAGCGCACCAGCGGCGTGTCGTGGATCAACTCCAACACGCTGGAGTAGATCGCCGGGTGTCGTTTGAGGGGAGGGAGGGTTGCGGTGGGAGTCGACATGATCGGTTTACCTGCTCGAGTCGCGTGCACTCGGTTTCACGTGTCTTGGCTCACGTGCACTCAGATCATGTACACGTAGCGGTGAGCGCCCGGTCGACGCACGCCCTGCTGTTCGGCGCGGGCACACAAGTCGGCCAAGGTGACGCCGTCGAAGCACTTCTGGATCTGAGTGGAGAGGTCGTCGAAGGCGGCCTCGGTCACCTGCCGCGCGGATTGGCCTGCGCGCTTGCCGTCTTGGGCGTCTTCCTCGCAGAGGCTCACGGGCCCTTCGGTGATGCGCAACACGTCGCCAATGCTCACTTCCTCCGGCGTGCGGAGCAAGCTGTAACCCCCTTGCGGTCCGCGTTTGGACCCGACGACTCCGGCGCGCTTGAGATCTTGAAAAATCTGCTCGAGAAACCGGGGCGGGATGTCCTGCCGCTCGGCGATGTCCTTGACTTGCGTCGGCTTGCCGTCGTTGAAAAACGCGATGTCGAACAATGCCCTCACGGCGTAGCGACCCTTGTTCGAGAGCTTCACGCAGTGCTTATGGGATTGTATATCGGGATTGTCAAGAACGGACTTGAACCACCATGAAGTCGAGCACTTACAGGTGCGCTCGCAACGCCGAAAGCTCCCGGAAACGGAGCCCGGTCTCAGTCGCAGCACTCGGCGGGGCGCGAATCACCGCAACTGGCCGTGGTCTGGACGCGCCACACCTTACGTTCACAGCTCAGCGAACAGCTGCGCACCTCGACGCCACAGGTCTCGGCAGCGGAGAAATCGATCGTCGCCTCGTCGCCGTCCATGCGCTCCTCCACGCCGGTGCCGTCACAGGCCGTCTGCGATTCGTCCGGACCCGCGCAACACGCGCGGTCAGCGCACGCCGTGCAGGCGCAGAGCTTCGTGTGGGTGATGCTGCTGCCCGGTTTCGGCGGGGGACGGTGCCCCCAATCGATGCCGCCCTGAGCACTCGATGCCGCTGTAGGCGCGGACGCGCCGGCACAGGCACACAAGCAGAGCGCCAACGCCGCGGAGTTCCTCGAACGAACGAAACGAAAAGTCTGCTGAACCAAACCGGCGCGCTTCGCAAAGTGGCTGCGGACGTCACCCACATGGGGGGCCCGACATGTCTTGACGAAATCCCGGTTCCAGGGGACGAGCAGGCCAGCACACCAATCCCAAACCCGTCGCACACGCAGCATGATCGACAGACCCCTCGAACGGGTGGTCCTTGGCAATGGGGATCAGGGTTGTTCTTTGGGCTGCGGGAGGTTCGAGGCGCCGCGCACGAACTCGACGGTCACCGCACTGAGCTTCTTGTCGAGTACTTCGCACTTCTTCGAGACGGCCCCCATCGTCGCCCCTTTGCACTCGCGCTTGCGCGCGATGTACGTGTCGTTGACCGTGCTGTCTTTGCGCAACGCCGACTCCATGTCGTCGCCGATGTAGCGCCAGTCGATGGGCGATGCCTTCGCCTTGGGGGGATGACGCGAGGTCAGCTCTTCGCCCTCCAAGCTGACACAGCTGCCGTTCCAGCGCAGTGCATCGTAGCTGCCGCCGCCCGAGCCAATCTGGATGTCATCGTCGCCAGCGCCCCGATGCCGCAGCACCAACACCTCCTCGTCGAACTCGAGCGTGCCACCGATCGTCGCACCTCCTGATGCGTTCACCGCATCGGTCTCGCGCGTCAAGTACATGCGTTGCCAAGGCGTGCCCGACTGGAACATGAACAGTGCCACGCCCGGGTAGACGTCCGCGCAGAGGCGACGCACCCACTTGCCCGCGGGAACGCACACCGATCCAGGCTGTGACGAGCATTTCGTCGGAACCTTCTCCGAATCCTCTTCGACGACCCGCGGCTTGGCCTTCTTTTTCTTCTTGGAGGCCAGGCTTTCGTACTGAGAGTTCGATTCGCCCGTGTCCCAATCGTCGTCCGGTGCTTCTTCCCTCTGTGGGGGAAGATCGGGAAACTCCGGCTCGCTCTTGCCACCACAGGCGATCAGGCCGCAACACAGCACGAGCGACGCCCAGCTCGCCGGGGGGCGCACCCAGCGCTGCGCCACATGCACCAGCGTCACGCCGGTTTCGGCGTCGAGCTGTCGTCGAGAATCATGATCCGGGCCCGAGGTGTTTTCCGTACGCAACATCGGGCGGCATGGAATCACTTCTACACGCGACTGTCGAGTCTACGACCCACACCTACAGCCGCGAGTTTCTCCCGCGCGCGTGCAAACTTGGGCTCGTTCCAGAAAATCAGACAGCCGTTGCAGCCGAGGCCACAGCAACCATCCATCCCGAGCTTCGGCGGCATGCGCGGTGCGTTGTTGCCGCCCGGCTCTTTGAAGCGCAACAACGAGCTGGCATCGACCAGCCCCAGCTCGACGTCACGCGAGCTTTGATTGAGCTTGAGCGAACGCGCCTGCTCCTCGTTGAGGACGCTGCGTTTGCGCCCCACGGTCAACACGGGCAACCGCTCACGCAACACGTCGGGATCTTCGTTGTGCAGCGCGCTCAGCGGGATCCGGATGGCTCGACCGTGCCCTGCGGAAAACGTCTCGTGGTGCTCACCGGTGGCGGCATTGACGAAATCGTACAGACGCACGCGCACGACGTCACTGCTGCCCGGCACGAGGAACTCGACGATGTCGCCGGGTACCAGTCGATTACGGACCTCGAACACGACCGCATCGGTCTCCCATTGGCGAATGAAGCCAGCAAACTCGAAAGCGCTCACCGACTGACCGCTGCCGTAGTCGTGAGCCAAGTTGGTCAGCCGCCCCTCGTGAAAGCCGAGCGTGAAGCCGCGCGAGCGCGTCGTGTCGAGCTCCTGCATGTATGGCTCGGGATCCCACTGGGACGGGTCGGCGTAGTAGGCATCTATGGCCTGACGGTACGCGCGGGCCACGATGGCCACGTAGTACTCGTTCTTGTTTCGGCCCTCGACTTTGAGTGAATCGATACCGAGCGCCAGATACTGGTCGAGCTTGGGCATCAAGCACAGGTCGCGCGAGTTGAGGATGTACGAGCCGCGCGAGTCTTCTTCGATGGGGTACAGTTCGCCCGGCCGAAACTCCTCCTCGAGAAAGAACTGGTACTGCTCGAAGTTCTCGTCGGTGATCTCCAGCAGCTCCGTGCCCCCCGACGGCGCGCGCACTTTGAGCTGGTATTTCCACCGGCAACTGTGAGCGCAGCTGCCCTGGTTGCTGCCGCGCTCGGCCATGTAGTTCGAGAGCAAACACCGGCCCGAGTACGTCATGCACATGGCACCGTGCACGAACGTCTCGAGTTTGATGTCGGGGCAGCGTCGGCGGATCTCCGTCAACTCCTCGAAGCTGATTTCCCGCGCGAGCACGCACAGGCTGGCTCCCAAGCGTCGCCAGTGTTCGACACCGAGCCAGGAGACGACGTTGGCCTGGGTGGAAACGTGCAGTTCGAGCTCCGGGGCGTGTTCGCGAACGAACTGAAACACCCCGGGATCGGCCACGATCAGCCCGTCGGGAGCCAACCGACGGATCGTCTCGATGAACCGCGGCAGTTTCTCGATGTCGCGATTGTGGGCGAACAAGTTCAACGTCAGGTAGATGCGTTTGCCCATTGCGTGCGCGAACGCAATGCCCTCCTGCAGCTGCTCCAGACTGAATTCCGATTGGGTGCGCAACGACAGATCCGGGGTTCCGGCGTACACGGCGTCGGCCCCGTAGAGCAGAGCCGTCTTGAGGCGGCTGAGCGAGCCGGCGGGCATCAGCAGTTCGGCGCGTCGAGTGGGTGGCATCGCGCGCCCTTGTAGCACGCCGCGTCGCGCGCTACAGGTCCGGCGCCATGCCCCAGGGGCCAACGCCAAACAAACCCGTCACTTCGAGCCGAAGTGGTGCGCTCCCGTCCCATCGGCACCGCTGCCATGAGGTGGCGCCCGCTCGGGTGCGAGGCGGAAGAAAGTCACCGTGAACGCCCTCGAACGCTCGAGCCAGGCCTTGGTCGACGAACCCGTCGCGCGGCTGTCGGGACTGAGCGCACCGGACCGCGAATTGCTCGTGCGCGCGGGCAGGGCGGCCTTGGATCCCCAGCGCCACGGCGATCTCCCGCATTGGGCCGAACTGCTGGATGCGGTGCCCTCGGACGAGCCCAAACACCAACGGCTGGACGGGGCCGTGGTCACGATCGGGGCGCCGCCACAGCCGCGTGGCTTGCGCGAGACGTTGCAAGGGCTCATCCCCTGGCGCAAGGGGCCGTTCGAGGTTCGCGGCGTGAGCATCGACGCGGAGTGGCGTTCGAATCTCAAGTGGTCCAGGCTCGAGCAAGCCGTGGACTGGAACGGGCGCAGTGTGCTCGACGTCGGCTGCGGCAACGGCTACTACGCCCTGCGCGCGCTGGGGAAGGGCGCGCGTTCGGTGCTCGGCATCGATCCGGCCGTGCTGGCGTGCACCCAGTTTGCGGCGGTAACCCGTGGGTGTCAGCTCCCCGCGGCCGTGCTGCCGCTGCGCCTCGAAGACTTGCCCGGTCTCGCCCACCGCTTCGACGTGGTGATGTCGCTCGGCGTCCTGGGGCACCGACGGGACCCGCTCGAGCACCTGCAGCAGCTGCGCCAGCGACTCGCCGCGGGGGGCTTCCTGGTGCTCGAGACCCTGGTCGTCGACGCGCCGCCGGACGAGGATCCCACGGCGGGCGCGCCTGCGTCTGCCACTTGGAGCGACGGCGTGTTTCGTCCGGGCGGGCGCTACGCGGCGATGCGCAACGTCTACCACTTGCCCTGCGTCGAGCGGCTGCAGGACTGGCTGATCCGCAGCGGGTTTACAGACGTCACGTTGCTGGACGTCGGTCCCACCACCGTGGACGAACAGCGCAGCACGCCCTGGATGCCGTGGCAGTCGCTGCCCGACTTCTTGTCGCCCACGGATCGAAGCCGCACGATTGAAGGGCACCCCGCGCCGCGGCGTGCCGTCGTGCGGGCGAAGCTCGACGTCTAGCCCATTCGACGCGAGTTGCGCTTTGGAGGAGACTCCTCAGTAGGTCCGTGAACTCAGTACAACCCCTGAATGACGTGGTCGTAGCGGTCGGTCACCGCGCGACGCTTCACCTTCAGACTGGGCGTGAGCAGCCCGTTGGCGACGGTGAAGTCTTCGGCAACCAGAGCGACCTTGCGCGGTTTTTCGTAGCTCTTGAAGTCTTTGGCATACTTGTCGAGCTCCGCCACGATGAGCTGGGTCAACTGGGGGTTCTTGGTGACGTCTCCGACGGGAATACCCGTCCGTTCACTCCACTCACGCACGGCCACTTCGTCGGGAACGACGAGCGCGACGTTGCACGGCTTGTTGGCACCGTAGAGCATCACGTTGGCAACGTACGGCGAGAGCTTCAACTTCTCTTCCAGAGCGGCGGGGGCCACGTACTTGCCGGTTTCGAGCTTGTACAATTCCTTGAGGCGTCCGGTGATGTAGACGTACCCATCGGAGTCGATCCGACCCAGATCGCCGGTGCGCACGCCTCCGTCGGGCGTCACCATCGCGGCTTCTTCCTCGGGGCGATTGTGGTAACCGAGCATGACGTTCGGTCCGTACACGACGATTTCTCCCTCCCCGGGGTTGTCGCTCTTGGATTCGTCGATCTCGACGCGCACGCCGGGAATGGGCTTGCCGATGCTGCCCATCTTGCGTGCCCCGGGGTAGTTGACCGACACCACCGGCGCCGTCTCCGTCAAGCCGTAGCCCTCGTAGATCATGATGCCCAGCGCATCGATGAACTCGGCTACCTCGTGGCTGAGCGCCGCGCTGCCGCTGATCACGAGTTTGAGCCGTCCACCGAATTTCTGACGGACCTTCGAGAAGATCAGCCGCTCGGCGAGCCCGAGCACGATGCGGTCGCGGGCGCCCAGGCGGTCGCCGCGGCTCTTGGCCTTGGCCAGCTCCAGGCCCTTGTGGAACAACTTGCGGATCGGCAACGGCTTGCTGGCCATCTGCTTGTTCACGCCGTCGTAGACCCGATTGAAGATGCGCGGCACCGCGACCAACAGCGAGGGGCGAACTTCGGGTAAGTTGTTCACCAGACGCGTAACGTCGTCGTTGATGGCCATGGCGAACCCCTCTTGCGTGAAGAAGTGCAGTTCGCCAGTCTGGCCGAGCGCGTGAGCCCAGGGCAGGAACGCCAAGGAACGCTCCTTGTTCAACGGGAAGATCTGATGCAACGAATCACAGTTGCTGCAGAAGTTTTCGTGGCTCAACTTCACGCCTTTGGGCTTGCCAGTCGTGCCCGAGGTGTAGACGAAGCACGCGACGTCTTTGGGCGTGGGGAAAACCGGCTCCACCGGGGTGTTGCGCCCGCTGGCGAGCAGCGCCGTGTAGCTGCTGTCGTTGGAAGCGGGGAGCGACAGACCGACGATGCGACTGAGGGCCGGAAGATCCGCCTGGCGCGCCTTCAACTGCTCGTAGATTTCGTCGGTAGCCGCGCCGACGACCTTCGCTTCACAGTCGGAGAGAATGAACACCCACTCGTCGGCGGATTGCGCCGTGTACATCGGCACGAACGCTGCACCCAGGCCATAGGTGGCATGGGCCAACACCGCCCATTCGACGCAGTTGTCGGCTATCAGTGCGACCCGATCACCACGCCCGACGCCGAGAGCGGCCAGGCCACCACGCGCCGCATCGACGAGCTCCTTGAAGTCGCCGTAGGTGATCCAGGACCACGCGCCGTCTCGTCGAGTTCCGAGGTAATCTCGGTCCTTGTACTTTCGGCAGCTCGCTTCCCACAGATGAACCAGACTTTCGTGCACTTACGCCTCCACTGGCGCCCGAGCACGACATGGTCCAGCTCGGCTCGCGCCTCTCTCGGCCGGGACACTAGAAGATGACACTGGACCAGGTCAACGTCGGCCGCTATCAGGCACGGATCCCGTCCGTCAGGCCGCGGGTCTTGCCGCGCGCCACCCACCCCGACTCACCCCGAGCGCGCGCCCCAGCAGTCCCTCAACGCAATGCCGTCTTTCAGCGTCGTCACCTTTGGTTGCCAGATGAACGTGCATGACTCCGAGCGCATCGAGGAGGTCTTGCAACGGGCCGGTTACGGGCGAACCGAGGAAGTCAAAGGCGCGGACGTCGTGGTGCTCAACACGTGCAGTGTGCGGGAGAAAGCCGAGCAGAAACTCCGCAGCGAGGTGGGCCGGCTCGGTGTGCTCAAGCGATCGCGACCCGAACTGTTGATCGCGGTGGCCGGCTGCGTCGCGCAACAGGAGGGAGAGCGCCTGACCAAATCGATGCCGCAGATCGACGTGGTGATCGGGCCCGACAACATCCCCCAGTTGCCCGAACTGCTCGCTTCGGCACAGCACGGCAGCCCCGCTCAGGTACGCACGGTTTTCGACCACGACCGGCCGACGTTCCTGGCAGCCTCGCCGGAGCCGGGGCAGGGCAACGTCTCGACGTTCGTCACGACCATGAAGGGCTGCGACGAGCGCTGCACCTTCTGCGTAGTTCCCTACACACGCGGCAGCGAGCGCTACCGCCCCTCCTCCGAGATCCTGGCTGAGATCGAGCGGCTGGTGGCAGCAGGAACCAAAGAAATCACCCTGCTCGGACAGACCGTGGACAGCTACCGCGATCCCGAGCGGGCTTTGCCGGCGGCGCCGTTGGCAGGTGAAGGCGTGAGCCGCTGGGGCCGGCGCAACGCCAATCCCGACGACGAAACCGAGTTCCCCGCGCTGCTGCGAGCGATCGCCGACCGTGTCCCCCAGTTGCTGCGGCTGCGCTACACGAGCCCGCACCCGCGGCACCTGACGCCGGCGTTGGTGGAGGCGCACAAAGATCTGAAGGTGCTGCCGCGCCACGTGCACATGCCCGTGCAATCGGGTTCGGACGAAGTGCTCAAGCGCATGGGGCGTCGCTACACGCGCGCCGAGTACGTCGAGCGGGTGAGCATGCTCGTGCAGAGCGTGCCCGGGCTGACGCTGTCGACGGACATCATCGTCGGGTTCCCGGGCGAGACCGAGGAGCAGTTTCAGCAAACGCTGGGCCTGCTCGAACAGATCGGTTTCGTGGGTGTGTTCGGCTTCAAATACTCCCAGCGCCCGTTCACGCCCGCATTGAAACTCGCGGACGACGTCAGTGAAGCAGACAAGAGCGACAGACTGACTCGTCTGCTCGACGCGGCCGAAACGATCCGCGGTCGACACTTGGCGACGCTGGTAGGTACGACACAAGCCGTGCTCGTCGAAGGGCGCAGCAAGACCGGCGCGTTCACCGGCCGCACGGAGCGCAACGAGATTACTCACTTTGGCTGCAGTGACGATCCGACGGGCGAGCTCGTGCCGCTGGTCGTGCGCCGCGCTCTGAAACATTCGTTGATCGGGGACATGGCCGACGAACGGCGCCGGCGCGACTACGACGCGGTGGTCGAACCGCGACCGGCGCCGCGTTCACTGCCGGTCGTCGCCGGCTGAACCGTCGTCAGCCGTAGCGCTCGACCAGCTGATCCATCAACGAGTCGACACGGGCATCGACCGGTTCGAACTTGGGGTTTCGATCGTAGAAATCGACGATCTGCTCAGCGCCACGCGCAAACGGAATCGTCGCGGCGAAGCCAGGGACGAAGCGCTTGATCTTCGTGTTGTCGAAGATCACGCTGTGGGCCTTGTCGCCCAACAAGCCCGCACCCCACTGGGGGTGGTGCCGAGCGATGATGTCCGACGGCACGTGAACCAAGCGCGGCGCACAGCCCGCAGCCCGAGCGACCGCCGAGTAGATCTCGTTCCAGCTGAGCACCTCGTCGGAGGTGATGTGGAACGCTTCCCCAATCGTCTTGGGGTTGCCCAGCAAACCGACGAAACCTTTGGCGAAGTCGGCGTGATGGGTCAGCACCCACAGCGACGTCCCGTCCCCGTGCACCACGACTGGCTTGCCGCGACGCAAGCGCTGCAGCACCGTGTATCCGGCCTGGTACGGGTCGAAGGGCAGCAGCGTCTGGTCGTAGGTGTGCGAGGGACGAACGATCGTCGCTGGAAAGCCGTCGCGGCGCAGAGCCGAGAGCAGCATCTCTTCGCAAGCGATCTTGTCCCGCGAGTACTGCCAGTGCGGGTTGTCCAGCGGCGTGGATTCGGTCAGCGGCCAGTGGCAAACCGGCTTTCTGTAGGCGGAAGCGGAACTGATGAACACGTACTGAGCCGTTCGACCCGCGAACAGCTCGATGTCGGCCTGAACGTGTTCGGGCACGAATGCGATGAAGTTACAGACCGCGTCGAACTTCAAATCACCGATGGCAGCGCGTGCGCTTCCGGGGTCGCGTATGTCGCCCTGCAGAACCTTGGCTCCGGGGGGGATCGGCCTGGGTGACTGACCGCGGCACAACAGGTACAACTCGATGCCGTGTTCGAGCGCCAGCGCCGAGCACGCCGAACTGATGATGCCGGTGCCACCGATGAACAGAACGCGCATGACGCCGATACTAATGGGGCGGGCACGATTGTCGGGCGGTTTTTCGAACCCCTTGGAGCACCGATCGGCTTGCCAGTGCACGCAATTGCCTCCAAAGACTCGCAGCCCTTCGCGCCACCGAGGATGGGAACGCCGCCTCCGAACGGGTCTGGTTTCCGTTTGCGCCGCTCGACGAGGCAAACGCCGCGGAGCGGGTCGCCGTGAGCAGGCGCCCTGGCTGAGCCACGAATTGGTCGTGGACCGAAACGGGCAGGGTGTTTCCCATCGGGAACTCCAGATATTCAATGATGTTCAATAGTTGAAACCCGCTCCGCTTCGAACGCGGGGCCAACTTCCTAAGAACAATGCAGATACTATTGCGACAGTGTTGCGTTTGCAGCACCGAGGCACTACGCTCCGGAGCAGTGAACGCGAAGGTAACAATCGACGCCCATTCGTCCGCTGCGCACTCATCGCATTGGCTCGAGTGGCTCGACCGTGGCGCGATGGTGCTGTCGGCGCTGTGCGCTGTTCATTGCGCACTGACACCCGTTCTCATTCTCGTGGCGCCACTGGTCGCCAGCCATGAATTCGAAGAGAACATGCGTGTGCTGCTGGGCGGGCTAGCCATCGCGGCCGTCGGCGTCGGTACGCTGACGCACAAGAGCTGGCGGGCCGTACCGTTCCTGCTCACGGGCCTCGGGTTGTTGGTCGGCGTGCAAGTGATGGGAACGCACGGCGCCGTGGAGCTTGGCGTCTCGATGGCCGCGGCGGCGTCGCTGGTGACGGCTCACGTGTTCAACAGCCTGTCGTGTCGCTCTCACAAGGCCCGGCGAGCGAGTACCTGAGAAGTCGCTCGGGCAAACTCGGATCCCGCGCCGGCCCGAGGCGCGGAATCGACGAAAGACGGAACAATTGCTGGTTTGCCGCCGCCGAGCGAAGCACACTCGACGGCGATGGCGGGTGATTCTGCCCAGCAGGTGAAGCAGGCGGTGGCGACGGCGGGCCGCTGGGGGCTGCTCCCGATCCTCGCGACCACGACTCTGTGGCTGGGAGGGGTTTCTTCCACCAGCGTTGCCGCAGGTTGCATCGCCCTGGTCGCGGCCCTCGCCGCCACCGCCCCCAAAACGCAGCGCCACTTGCCCGTCACCGCATGGGCGCTGCTCGGGCTCGGCGCGTTCACGGCGCTGCAGTGCCTGCCGCTGCCGACGGCCTGGGTGTCGGCAGTGTCCCCCTCCGTCGCGACCGCCTGGGGAGACGCACGGCAACTGCTGGGCAACGCGGACTGGACGCCGCTGTCGCTCGAACCCGAGGCCTCGCGCTTCGAAGCGGTCAAGTGGGTTTACTACGCCGCAGTGTGGACTGCCACGGTTCGCCTGCGACGGGTGATGGGCTTGCGCAACGCGAGCCTGTTCGTTTTCGGCCTGGCGCTGGCCGTAGCTCTGATTGCGATCTCACACCGCTTGCTCCACGCCGAGCGTGTGTATGGGGTTTACACTCCGATGTACGCCACCGTCGACTTGGCCGCGCCGTTGTTGAATCCGAACAACCTGGCCGGCGTGTTGATGCTGGGTGCCTTCTGCGGCGCGGGGTTTGCTTTGCACGTACGCTCGACGGTGGCTCAGCGGGCGCTCGCAGCCGCGGGCATCGCCGCGTTGTGTGGGGCGACCGTGCTCACCGGCTCACGCGGCGGAACCCTGGCGCTGGCCCTGGGCGCGCTCGGGCTGCTCGGCTGGGGATGGCTGCACCGAGGCGACGAGCCGAGGCTTGCGCTCCGAACGAGTTGGCTGCTGGGCGGCGCGGCGCTGTCGGCGCTGTTCGTCACGTTGGCGGCGAGTCGCCAATGGACGCTTCAGCTCCTGGACGACTCGTTGGCAAAGCTGAACCTGCTGCGCTGGGCCGCCGAGGTTTCGCGCCACAACCCCTGGACGGGAACGGGCCGCGGTGCTTTTGGAGCCGAAGCGTCGCGCTTCATCGACGAGCCCGGCGATCGCGTCTTTACCCACGCCGAAAACTGGATCGCCGAGTGGATCAGTGGTTGGGGCTGGCCGGTGGGTCTCGCGGCCGTGCTCGGTTTGCTGTGGCTGTTGCGCCCCCAGCGCTGCTTGCGCCGCGCCAACGCCACTCGGGCAGCGGTCTACTTCGGCCTGCTCGCGCTGTGCACACAGAACCTCGTCGATCTGGGCTTCGAGATCGCTGGCGTGATGGGACTGTTCGTATTCTTGGTGGCGGCGCTCGGTGTACGGCGCCGTTCCGACACGACAGCAGCGCAACCGACGGGGAGTGGCCCCACGTGGAGTCAGATCACGGCGATGGGCGCCTGCGCACTCGGCGCGATTTGGCTACTGAGCATGCCGCCGAAACTCGCCCACCACGAACGTCGCAGCATCGGCGCAACCGTGATGGGCAGCGCGCCGCTCGCCAGCAAAGCGGCGGCCGTCTCGCAAGCCGTGGCACGTCACCCAGGTGATGCGTACTTGCTGCGGCTCGGCGCCCTGGTCGCTGTCGACCAGGATCGTCCCGCGGTCGCTTTGCAGTGGCTCAACGCGTCGCTACGGCGAAGTCCGCGCTCGGGATCGACGTTGCTCCTGCTCGGTCAGAGCCTGCACGCGCTGGGCAACACACCCCAAGCGCTGCTCGCCCTCAAGCAAGCAAGTGAGAACACACCTGAGCTCGCTGCGCACGTCGCGCAACTGGCCACCAAATGGGCACCGGAACGAGTACAGGACACCGTATCGTCGAGCGCAGTCGGTGTGGATGCGCTGGTCGAACTGGCTGCGCAAACGCCAGTGCTCTCCAAGCGCATCGAGTTGCTCGACCAAGCCATCGCACGCGCCCCCGAACAAACCGCTGCACGGCTGGCTCGGGCCAACGCTTGGCTCGACGCCGTGCAGACGAGGCAACCGCCTTGTGCCGAGCCGAGTTCCAGGTGTCTGGATCGCGTCAAGGAAGAACTCGCCGCAGCTCCCCCCGAAGCGTCGCCGTCGATGAACTGGGTCATGTTGCGCGCACGCTGGCTGCTGGCGACCGGCGACGCCAAGACAGCCAATGCTTGGCTCAGCGAACGCTGCAGTCGAGACCGGACGGCCGCGCCCTGCATCGCCCTGATGCTCGACGTCGCGGGCACACTCGACGAAACCGCGATGACCGCTGCCGCGGAACGCTACCTGGACCTGCATTGCACGCTGCACTGTGCCCCCGCCCAATACCGGGTTGGCGGCTACTATGCGAGACGAGGCATGTGGGGGCTGGCCCTGGACCACTACCACCGTGCCGCATCGTTGAGCGACGACGTCGACCACTGGCTGGCCGCGGCGGGTGCGGCCGCCCGGCTACAGCGCACCAACACCACTCAGCGCCTGCTCGATCGAGCAAAACAGGCTGCGGCGCGCGACGGAGCTCCGGCGGTCGCGCGAGTCGAACGAGCGCGGTCTCAGTTGGTCGTCACGGCGAGTGGCGGCACGACCGCCGCTCCGCTCACGCCGTCAGTTCTGATGCATCCCTAGGCGCATTGACGGGCCAGGGTAACGTCGTGACGTCGATGCGACGCAAGATCTTCTGAAACGCCGCTCGGACCTCGTGCACGCTCGGACGATTGCGCGGATCTCGACGCAGGCAGGCACCGAGGACCGCCGCGACCGGCCGCAGCGGGTCGTCGTTGGCCAGCGCCGCCAGCGCTTCGGGCCAGCCGTCGTGCGACAGATGCAGCGACATCAGCGACGCTTCGCTGTCGGCGTCGAACAGCAGCTGGCCGGTGAGCATCTCGTAGGCCGTACACGCAAACGCATAGACGTCGGCGTGCAGTGCGGACGGCGAGTGGCCTTCGGGGATCACGCCGAGGATCTCGGGGGCGCAATACTCCAGGGTTCCGCAACCGGGTCGCAGCTGACGACCGCTCAGACCGAAGTCGACCAGCACTGGCGTGTTTTCGTCGCGGAGAATGACGTTCGAAGGCTTGATGTCCAGGTGCGCCACCCCGGCGCTGTGCATCGCCGCCATCCCGGCGAGGATGCCGTCCAGATACAAGAACGCCTTTTCGGCGGTCAGCGCGCGTTTGACGATGAGCTTCTCCAGCGCTTGGCCGGCGATCAGCTCCATCACCAGGATCGGCTTCGGCTTGGCTGCCATGTCGAAGGTGACGAACCCGGACAGGTTGGTGTGGCTGGGCAGGCTGAGCAGCGCGCCGGCCTCGTCCCGAAACATCTCGATGAACTCTTGCTCGGACAAACTGCGCGCGGTGGTCGGATCGTAGTGGGGGATCTTCAGCGCGTAGGTTTCGGCGCCCGCGTTCTTGCGCTCCTCGATTCGCTTGGCCTCGAACACCGTGCTGACGCCGCCAGTACCGAGCGCGCGCATCACGTAGAAGCCGCCGATCGTCCGGCGCGGCAAGAGCCAGTCGGGCAGGGCGGTACGACGACGCTTGAGCGGAATGATCGACCGCTGGCTGGTGAGCTTCGACGGAATGGTCGGCAAGCGATCCAACACGAGCGACAAGGCCTCGGTCAGTGTTGCCGGCAACGTGTGAACGACCCGCCCCACGAGCTCGCCCGGCTCGGCCAACAGAGTCGCGCCGGCCGTCACCTCGCGTTCGATCAGCGACGAGAGCAGTTCGCCGTGCGACGGAGCCATCGACATGCGGCGCGTGGTCTGGCGCGACCCCCGCACTCGGGCCAGGGCTCCGTGAACGAGCAGCTCCAACGCATCGACGGCGTGCTCCAGCTCCTCGATCCAGTTGCGTCCACCTGCCTCGTCGGAGACCAGCTCCGACAGCGCCCGGGCGCTGGCCGCGGCATCGAGCGCGCGACCGATGCGCTGCAACGTCTGACGCAGCGCTTCGCCACGGTAGGCACCGCGGTCGGCAAGCGACGCACTGAAGCGAGTGAAGGCGTAGGCACAACGATGCGCGGGCGTCTGCGCCTGCAAATCGTCGTCATCGCCGGCCAGCGCGCTGAGAAATTCGTCGTACGCGGTCAGGCACTGGCGCATGTCGCCATCGGTCGCCCCCTCGGCGATCGCGCGGATGCTCGACTGGTCGTCGATGCGCGACATCAGCAACAGCAGCAGGTCGCTCGGCTCGACCAGCTCTTCGCGCACGGCGGCATCGAAACTGCGCGCCAGTGCCGCACACAGCACGCGGTGCAACGACGGGTCGGGGTCGGAGGCGATCCGCTCGATCAGACTGAGCAACGCAGCCCGCAAACGGGCGCGCATGGTCTTGGCGTTGTCGTCACTCAGCTGCTCCCCGCTCTGAGTGTCGAGCAAGTGCAGCAACACGACCAGCTTGCGCCGCCGCATCAGCACCTTGCCGGGCGTGGCGTCTTGCTGAGCAGCGCTTTCGTCCAGCTCACTGCGGTGCAGGTAGTTGCCGAGGCGATCCATGAGCCGCCCCAACTGCCCCGCCGCGGCAGGACTGTCGCCGGGGCGGCGCCCGAGCATCAGCAGATCGGCCAAGCGCGACGTCTCCAGCAGATTGCTGCCCAGATCGGCAAAGCCCAGGAACGCCTGCAATTGCTCGTGCGCGGCGTCGGCAGCCTCGACGCTCGTCATGATCCGATGCGCCAGGTCCAACGCTTGCTCGGCGAGCGTGCGGGCCTGCAGCGTTCCCTCGCTTTCGAACGCACGTAGGGCTTCGCGCAGAATCGACCCGAACTCGTCGCTCTGCGCCTGCCCCAACAGCCGAGCGCGACACTGCCGTGACAGAGCGTCGAGCTCGGGATCGCCGTCACCGGTCAACGCTTCTGCGAGCTTCTGCGCGGCGCCCTGGGCAAAGTCCGCGTTGGTCGTCTCGGAGCGCAACGCTGCCAGCTCTTCGGCGACGTCGCGGCGACCGGACTGAGCGATGCGGTCGACCAAATCTTCGGCCACGTCGGGATCGGCGTCGATGACTGGCGGCAGCCCCCACAGCGCCGTGGCGAGCAACGCGGGATGTCGTTGAACCAAGTTACCCGACAGGAAGCTCCGGCACTGCAGCAACGCCGTGTCCGAGTCGTGGGTCAGACACGCCACCAAGCTGACGATCGCGCGACGCCACTCGGTCGCCGACAACGACGGATCGAGTTGCAGATCGATCTCTTCACGCAGCTCACTGCGGGAAGCCGACAGCAGGCCGCGGGCGATCGCCGCGTGCCGCCAGACCAGCGGCTCGCGATCCGCCAGCAGTCGCGACAGGATCGGACGAACCTCTGGTCCGGTGAGCCACTCGAGACTGTACGGGTCGCCGTTCATCGAACGACGCACCGCTTCGTGCGCGGCGCGCTCGAGAATGCGCGCCGCCAACCGGCGTGCGGGCAGCTGACCCACCGACGGCTCGTCGAGCCAGCTACCCAAGCGTTCGCGGCCCGTGACGAGGGCCAACGCCAGGGGATCGACGTTGACGTCGGTGCCGATGGGCAGCGAGAAACTCAAGCTCACGCGAGCCCGCATCGGCGCCGTTTCCAGCTGCTTGACACCGCTCCAGGCCATGCGCTGCGCAACGGCGACGAACGGCCCGGCTGGCCCTCCGTAAACCCGATGCACGACGCGCTTACCGAGTTCGCGGCGCTCGGTGCCCGGCGGCAACGCCGTCGTCAACTCGTACAACGCCAGCAGGGCTTGCTCGGCCCCAATCCAATCCAGATCGTCGAGCAACCCATGATCCAGCGCGACGCGGCAACTCTGCAGCACCGCCCCGATGTCGATGCCATCCAACGGCGGAGGGCGGTCGATGCGCGGGCTCTGACCCAAGTACGTCAGGGCCTGGCGGAAACGAGCACGGCGTTCGGCGTCGTCTTCGACTCGTGGAAGACTCACGAACGCATCGAGGGGAACAGGGCGACCACGCATGTAATTCGCAAACTCGGAAGCAGTACTTGGCCTAGCTCGAACCGAGCGGCAATGCACGCCAGGTTCGCGATTGGTTGCAAGCGTTTACTGGCTCTCTGTACGGCCGAAACCGAGGTTCGAATGACGCAATGACGACGGCGCGCGGCTCGTTTGCGGGACGCGTGGTGGGTGGGAGAACGACACCAGGAGCACTGAGGCTCGAAAAGCCCCGACGCGCGCGCTCCCTCGAGCACAATCACTGGACCATTTCGGGTAACGACGCCCTGATCCGGAGAGTCAGTTCGAAACCGAAACCGGGCAGGGGAGAAGGGTCGCACTCGGAAGACCATCAGCCCTCTACCGCTCGACGTGGGTGTCGCGCTAGGTTCGTCCCATGACCGGCGACGCCGTCCTGCTTCTCGCCCACGGAACGATAGCCGACACCGCCGAGCTACCGGGGTTTCTGACGCGGATCCGACGCGGACGGCCGCCGTCGCCGCAGCTGGTGGCCGAGATGCAGCACCGCTACGACGCCATCGGCGGCTCGCCACTGTTGCGGCTCACCGATGACCAGGCCGAAGCCCTATCGCGCGTCCTCGCCGTACCCTGTGCCGTCGCCATGCGCTTGTGGCACCCCACGGTGCCCGAGGTGCTACCCAGCTTGACGCAACGGGGCGCCAAGCGGATCTGTTTGCTGCCGCTCGCGCCGTTCAGCACCGAGGTCTACAACGACGCGGCGATCGAAGCCGCAGCCGCGTCGAGTGACGGAGCGCCACTCGAATTCGTCCGCTGTGGGCCTTGGGGGGAGCACCCCGGGTTCGTCGAAGCGCAAGCACGGCTCATTCGGCGCCATCTCCCCGAAGAGCCGTGCGAGCTGATCCTCACGGCTCACAGCCTGCCGATGCGGGCCATCGCCGCTGGAGATCGCTACGGCATCGAGTCGGCCGCCTGCGCAAAAGCGATCGAACACGCCCTGGGCCGACCGGCGACGCTGGCCTACCAGAGTGAGGGAGCCGACGGGGGTCAGTGGCTCGGGCCCAGTCTGGACCAGTGCCTCGAACAGTGCGCGGCCCGCGGCAGCCGCAGCGTCGTGGTCGCGCCGTTCGGCTTCCTCGCCGACCACGTGGAGACGCTGTACGACTTGGACGTGGAGGCGCGCGCCCGCGCCGAAAAGCTCGGTCTGCGATTCGTGCGGGTACCGGCAATCAACGACGATCCGGCGTTCGTCGCCGCGCTCGCCGACATCGTGCGCGCGGCGTTCGACAACTGAGTACCAGCGCCGCGGCTGCAATCGTTTCGACGGGTGGTGCGCGGGGACCGCGCTCAGCGCGAAGCGCTCATCGAAACACGCCAATCGACGGGCAGGTCGAGGAAACCCTCCACGCACAATCGATCGTAGAGCCCCTCACAAACCACCTGGCACGTCTCACTGAACACGTGCGGGTCGGTGAAGAACGCAATCGTCTCTTCGCGTACGCCGTCGTCGCCCTGATCGAGTCGCGCCATGAACTCGTCCGTACAGAAGTGGATCATCTGCGTCATCAGCACGCGTTCCCACGCAGCGCGGAAGTCGTTGAAACGATCGGCGTGGATCTTGTAGGGCACACTGTTGCTCTGATAGCCCGTCCTGGCGTTGCTCACCGTGATCCGCGCCATCTGTTCCAGACGCGGCGGCAAGTGCTTCTGGAAGAAGTCCACCAACACGCCGCTGAACACGCGCATCACTCGGTTGAGTTCCGGGGATCGACGTGAGAGGAACGCCACCTGAAGATCACGTTCGATCTTGGCAAGCAGGTCCTCGGTCGCGCTCTGCAGCTCGGGGGTGCTGTACTCGAAACCGGCCAGTTCGGTCCGCATGCGGTGACGGTAGCGCTGCAGCACGTAGTAGACGCCTTGCTCCGCCAAGTGAATGACCTTGTCGCGTTGCCCGCGCGTCTTGGCGTGCAGCTCGCTTTCGAAGAACAGTTTGGCCAGCCGCTTGCCGATGGGTTGGATCGCGCGCGTCGTGTAGTTGATGTCGGCGATCAGGATCTCGTGCAACAGCCGATGCAGCATCCCGACGTGGGCATTGGCGATCAGCTCGGGATCTTTCTCGACCTTGTGCTCTTTCGCCGCCACCTGCTGAAGTTGACGGATCTGGTTGACGACCTGCGCGGTAACGGCGTCCAGTTCGGGGCTCGTCTCGAGTTCCGCCTTGTAGTGGACGATGCGTGCCTCGACTTGCTCCCGCAGAATACCGAGCGCGCGAAGTGTCAGCTCTTCGCGCTCGTGCTCCGTCATCGGCGGCCGGCTGGTACGCGTCGCCGCCTGAGTCGGCCGCACCGACGATCCCTCGGAGACGCCGTCGGCGATGTCGGGCGGGGCGGTACGCGATGGCTTGGGCGGGGGTGCAGCGCGATTCACCTGCTCATGATAACCCGGATTTCAATTCAAATCCGAGCCGTGGCAGGCAGGATTCGTTCGCGGGGCAGCAGAAAGTCTGCGCGAGGTCTTCGTTAAGCGCTTGGGTCCACATGCAGGACCAGCTATGCAAGTGGAGATGTTGGACCCACAACGACTGACCGCGTTGATCGTCGCGGCATTCCCCGACGCCATCGTAGAGGTGGAGGATCTCACCGGTGGAAAAGACCACTACCGGCTGCGTATCGTCTCGGGCGAGTTCGAGGAAATGAAGCCGCTGCAACGTCATCGAGCGGTGTACGCGGCTCTGCGCGCCGAGTTGGAACACGACATTCACGCGTTGTCCCTCGACACGCGGGCTCCCTCCGAGCTCTGATCCGCGCGCGCGAGGGTCGAGGTACGCCGACCGAAATGTGGTGCCGTGCCCTACCTGTGCGGCCCGAACACGTTCAGGGTGACGCCGGGGTCGTCGCTGTGTGCCGAACCGAGCGCCTGGCTCACCATCAACGCGTGTTCGCGATCTCCAAACGCCGTGCAATGCGCAGACTTGCGCGCGACGCGCGGTTGGAGTCCTTGAACGGAAAACCCATGGTGATGCGCTCGCCGTCTTTGCCAGCCACCGTGCCTGCATCTTCGGACAACCACATGGCCAGCTGAGTGCGGTCGAGGTCGGAAGCACGCTTGGCGAACGCATCCAGCAAGGTCAGCTCGGGTCGGCCGACGTCTTTGGCCGGCAAGTAGCGTTTGGTGTACACCGCGGTTTCGGAGAACACGCCGGCGAAGTGCAGCAGCGCTGCGGCGCTGTCGGCGACGTTTGCCCCGCCGAACCAGCTGCCGATGTGGTGCGACGTCTGATGTTCACATCGCGCATACAACGCCCCGAAGCGTGCGCTCGAATCGACAAACGCGGCGCTGGCCAGACGCACCCAAGCCAACCTGCCGATCTCGTCGAAGTAGGTCTTGGCGAAGCCGCCGGACAGCACGTAGCGACGTTCGAGCAGGTCCCCCGAACGGTGCTCGATCAGTGAGATCGTCCCCGGTTCGGCCTTGCGCAGCACCTCCGGGGCTTGCGGCCACACCAAACCGAAGCCCTCTCCGAGCGGAGCAAAGAACGCCGACAGGTCCGGCTCCTGCTGTTGCGGCGCCACCAGCGACAGCTCGACGACCCAGCCCTCGTAGTCCGTCGGTCCTGCGGTGCCGCCGCGCATGACTCGAGACCGTGTGGCCTCACACACGCGCTGCGAACGGTCTGCATCCTGCACGGGTTGCAGAGCTTGCTGCGCGGCAAGATCGCGCGCTTTGCGGTCGGCGAGGCCGCGGAGCACTGCCAACCCGAGACCCGCCGTCAGCGCGACCAGCGCCAGCACCGCCAGCACCGTTCCTGCGGCGCCACGCTGGAAGGGCGGAGCATGGCTGCCGACGAGCGCGTCGGCGAGGGGAGCCAACCGTTGCACGCGTTGTGCGGGAGCCAGCTGGTGCCAGATCGCCGGCAGATCTCCGAGCGACACGTGGCGTGTCTGCCCATCGCCGCGCAAGGTGGCCGAGGTATCGGAAAGCTCCAGCCGTCCCCCGATGCGCTTGTCGGCCAGCAACTGCGCCAATTGCCGCTGAATGTCTTCGAGGATCCGACGCTTGAGTCGCTCTTGCCGCACGTTGCCCAAACCCCGTGACGTCGCCTGGTCACCGATCCTCTTCGGCGTCCGTGCCAAGGAACGAAGCGCAGCCTAGCGCCCCCCAGCTCCGGAAGGAAGGCTGCCATCGCGCCGGCGGGTCGCGGGCCCGGCCCTGAACGGGCGGGCGAACACGAAACGGGTGTGCTCCGCTCACACAATGCTGGCGTGCGCGCACGCCGCTCCCTAATCTGCCGCCGATGTCACGTCCGTTGATCCTGCTGTCGAACGACGACGGTTACACCTCGTTGGGGATACGCCGTCTGCGCGACTCGCTGGCGACCTTTGCCGATGTGATCATCTGTGCGCCAGCGACCGAGCAAAGCGCCACCAGCCACTCGATCAGCCTCAATCGTCCATTGCGTCTACACGAGGCCGAGCCGCGGGTGTTCTGCGTGGACGGGACCCCCGCTGATTGCGTGTATGTCGCCCTGCACGCCGAACAGCGCGTCGTGCCGCGCCGACCCGATCTGGTCGTATCCGGCATGAATCACGGTTCGAATCTGGGCAACGACGTCTTCTACAGCGGGACGGTGGCCGCTGCGCGGGAAGGAGCGCTGCGCGGCGTCAGTGCACTGGCGTTCTCCGCTTCAGCAACCACGGAAATGGGCGCAGCCTGTGACCTGGCCTCCGACCTGTGCCGAAGCGCCGCCCAAGTGCTGCGCGGTTCGACGGCACTGTTGAACGTCAACTTCCCCCCGGGGTCGGCCTGGCCCGTACGCGCCACCGAGCTCGGCAATCGCATCTATCAGGACGGCGTCGTGTTTCGCAGCGACCCGCGCGGCTGGGAGTACCTGTGGATCGGCACGGGCGGCGTGAAGCACACCGGCACCGATGCCTCCGACACCGCCGCCTACGACGCGGGTATCGTGGGTGTTACCCCGCTGTCACTACGGCTGTGGGCGAGCGAAGACGACGCCGTCACACGCCAAGTCATCGACGAGGCGAGTTTGAAGGACCCGGGGAGTGAATGATGGCCACGCGCAAACGTCCAGTCAGCAATCAGAAGGCGCCCAAAAAGCCCACTCCGGCCCGGCGGGGCCCCACGCCGCGCGGCGTCAAGGGCCAGGCGCCGCTCACGGCCCCCCAGGCGCCAGAACGGCGGTCGGTCAACCATGCGCTGGCGCTCGATCCCGTGCGCTATGCCCGCGACTTGATCCGCGACGTGCCCGATTTTCCGAAGCCGGGGATCCTGTTTCGCGACTTGACGCCACTGCTCGCCGATCCCAAAGGACTGGCGTTGGTCGTCGACGCGCTGAGCAGTCGCTTCATCGGCGAACCGTTGGATGCCATCGTCGCCATCGAGTCCCGCGGGTTCATCTTCGGCGCGGCACTCGCGACGCGCTTGAACCTCAGTTT
>QJWJ01000295.1 GCA_003235365.1 Deltaproteobacteria bacterium | reverse complement strand
GAGCGAGCATCGGGGGCGTGAGCACCCCAAAGAGTTCGGGGTAGAGTACCCACCCCCATGTCGCACTGGGTCATTTGAGACCGCTCCGCAAGTTGGCGTTTGTGCGGTTGAATAGGTTTCCCTACATGGCGGTTTTGACGCGTCAGAGGGGTCGTATGAGACCCGCGTCATCGAGTCAGACTAGGTGAGACGACTAGTGCCAACGCGCCGACGCTGCGGTGCCATGCTTTCGACGCTCCTTGGCAAGCTTCTTGCTCAATGCTGGCGCCGAGTTTGCTGGCCCAGCCGCTTCGGTGCGGCCCGAGAAGATGAGGGAATGCGAAAGATGTCACACGTCGATACACCGGAAGTTGCTGTCGTAGAAGACCAGGAAGAGGCTTCGGGGGTGTACGACAAGACGTCCGGTGAACGCGTCGAACGCGCACACGGACGGGCAGGGGACGAGGCATCCGAACGGCCGCGCAGCATGGCTGGAGTCGTCGGTGATTCGGAGCCACTCGTCGACTTGTACCTCACGCTGGACCGCGTCGCCGATACTCCTTGTACGATCCTCGTGACCGGTGAAAGCGGCACCGGCAAGGAATTGGTCGCGCGCGCCGTCCACGAGGTCAGCGACCGCGCTTCTGCGACCTTCGTCGCCGTCAACTGTGGAGCCATCCCGGAGAACTTGCTCGAGAGCGAGCTGTTTGGCCACGCGCGCGGCGCCTTCACCGGCGCTCATGCGGCCAAACAAGGACGCATCGCTCAAGCCGAGGGGGGGACGCTCTTCCTCGACGAGATCGGTGAGATGCCGCTGTCGCTTCAGGTCAAGCTCTTGCGCGTCTTGCAGAGCCGAGAGTATTCACCCGTCGGCGATACGAGAGTGCTCAAGGCGGATGTCCGCATCGTGGCCGCCACCAACGTCGACCTGGAAGAGGCGGTCCGTGAAGGTCGATTCCGCGAAGACCTCTACTACCGGCTGAACGTCATCCACGTGACGGTTCCGGCCCTCCGCGACCGCTTGGACGACGTTCCGGCGTTGGCGGAGCACTTCTTGGAGCAGAACCGCCAGCGGCTCGGACGGGACGTTCACAGCATCAGCGCCGAAGCGATGAAGGTACTGTGCAACCACTCGTGGCCGGGCAACGTGCGAGAGCTCGCCAACTGCATCGAACGCGCCGTGCTGCTGTGTCGTGGTGAGGCCATCGAGCCGAACGATCTTCCCCCGCGCGTTTGCGGCTTGGGCAGTGAGCCACGGGGGCCACAGGTTTCGCTTCCCGACGCTGGCGTGGACTTGCGCAAGGCCGTCGAGAGTTACGAGAACCAGCTGATCCGACAGGCACTCGATCGCTGCCGTTGGAACAAGAAACAGGCGGCGACCATGCTCGGGTTGAATCGAACCACGTTGGTCGAAATGCTCAAGCGCAAGCGCATCAAGCAAGTCGCCTGAGCGGCGCGAGAACTGAGTTCCTCCACGGGGCGTTCGTGAAATACAGGGCACGGACGCCCCGGGGTCTATTGGGGGCCGAGCAAGCCGTCGTCGGACGATGGGGCGGGCACGGCTCGTGCGTACGGGGCCGTCCCTGTTGCCAGCGCTTCAACTCTGGGTCGCCATCTGTCGGCCGCCCGCCTGTGACATGGGTCGCGATTGATCGAGGGCTGCTCTTGGACGCGTGCGTGGGAGTCGGCACGTGGATGTGCGCAGGCCCCTGGCGGCGCACGCGGTCAGATTGTGGCGCGTCGTCAACTGGTTGACGCGTCACGCGCTGGGTCGTTGACGCCGTGAAATCGCAGGGTGGCGGACGTTGTGGTTGTTCGGGATGAACGTGTCTGTGGCGGAGTCGGCGACTGCGGGCGCTCGTCGGAAACCGTCGGGAACGTCGGTTCTTGCATGACTGCGTCAGCCGCGTCCCGTTCGGGTGGAGAGTTCGTCCCGTCGTCGACGACGGCGCGACGGGTGGAAGACCGCGGGCGCAGCATGCTGGCATCAGCCTTGCACTGAGTGCGGAGCATGTTCCGTTCCTTGCACATTGCCGCGACGGGCATGGCGGCTCAGGAGACCAACCTCGAGAGCATCTCGAACAACGTCGCCAATGCCAACACCGTCGGCTACAAGAAGCAGCGCACCGAGTTTCAAGATCTGCTGTATCAGACGGTGCGTGAACCGGGGACGCCTACTGGTCCGACGACTCGTTCACCCACCGGGCTTCAGGTCGGGACCGGTGTTCGGGTGATCGGTACGACGCGCATCTTCGAACAGGGCACCTTGCTCAACACCGGCAATCCCCTCGACGTTGCGATCGAAGGACCGGGCTTCTTTGCCGTGGAGCAACCGGACGGAACACTGGCGTACACCAGGGCCGGGGCGCTCAAGACCGACGCGGACGGACGCATCGTCACCCCCGAGGGGTTGCCGCTCGATCCCCCCATCATTCTTCCAGCGGACACGGTGGGTATCAGTGTCTCGCCCACCGGCGTCGTTTCCGTGACCACGCCGGGGCAACCCATGGCAACCGAGGTCGGACAGCTCAACCTGTCGTCCTTCGCCAACCCTGCCGGCTTGCGCGCCATCGGCCACAATTTGTTGATGCCCACGAGCGGAAGCGGCGAGGCACTCACCGGCGAGCCGGGAACCGAGGGGCGCGGTACGCTGCTTCAGGGCAGCGTCGAGCAGGCCAACGTCGACGTCGTCGAAGAGATGATCGGCATGATTTCTGCTCAACGAAACTACGAGATCAACTCGAAGGTCATCACCACCGCTGACGACATGCTTCGCGCGGTCACTCAAATGCGATGAACGACATGCTCCGTCCCGGTTTCACTTTCAGGCATGGCCAAGAGTTGGGGGGTGCGCCTCGACGCTTTGGTGCGTTGCGCGGTACTCTGGTCGTGGCTGGGGCGCTGTATGGCGTCGGTATGGCCGCCGCATCTCCCGCTTCGGCGCAGATCGTCGTCGAGGTCGATGCTCCGACGCTCACCCTGGGTGAGGTCGTCGCGGGTGCGCCGGAAGCGTTGCGCCAGATTGATCTCGGGCCGACCCCGCCTGCCGGCTCTTCGCGGCTACTCGTGCGCGCCGAGCTGCGGCGCATGCTCGCGGCAGCTGGCGTCGAGGCACACGACATCTCGCTTCCCCAGGCGGTGCGCGTCAAAACCCGCTCCGAGCGCTGGAGCGTTTCTCGCCTCACGCAAGCGGCGACCCAAACCAGCCAGGCGGCGTTGCCCGCCGGCGTGCAATTGCAGTCGGCGTCAGTGCGCCTCAACCTCGTCCTGCCCGAGGGGACCGTTGCCACTCGGCTCGAGTTGCCGACAATCCCCAAACGTGCGGGGCAGGCGAAACTCTCGGCGGTGCTGCTTCTGGAGCACGACTCGCAGGTGATCCGCAGGGTGCCGGTCGCGCTCGTCGTGGACATCAGCGAGGAGGCTGCCCGGCCGCTGTTGGCAAAGGGAGCCGTGCTTCGGGTGTACATCGAGAAGAGCTCGGCGAAGATCGCGGCACTGGCCGAAGCGCTCCAGGAGGGCGACGTCGGTGACACCCTTCAGTTTCGGATCCAGGCGACGCGCCGGGTCGTGCGCGCAAAGGTCGAATCGCAACACCGAGCGCGGGTGGTGAGTCGATGAATACCCAGCGGCTGCTCTTCGGACTGTCGCTTGCGGGGATCCTCGCGGCGTGTGGCCCCGCCCACATCAAGTCGTTCGAGCCGCAAGAGCGCCCGTACAAGGTGGGCAAGTACGCTGCGACGCAGAAGGACGCCAAACCTGCCACCGGGTCCATCTACTCCGATGCTCAAGCAGGGTACTTGGAGGATGCGCGCGCGATGCGCATCGGTGATGTGGTGCTGGTTCGAATCAACGAGCATGCCGATGCGCGAGGCGCGGCGTCGACGGAATTGGGCAAGGAGTCCTCCCGGCGCAAGGGCTTGGTCACTTTGCTCGGGTTGTTGCCTCAGATCCAGAACAACCCCAACCTCGACGCCGAAGACTTGCTGTCGTCGGATGTCGACTTCGACGGTGAGGGCTCGACTCAGCGCGCCGGCAAGCTCAGCGCCAAGATCGGCGTGCGCGTGAAAAAGGAGCTGCCCAACGGCGACTTGTTCGTCGAAGGCACCAAGGTCGTGATGATCAACCACGAGGAGTACCACCTGTACATCTCGGGTGTGCTGCGGCCCTCGGACATCCAACCCGACAACAGCGTGGACAGCGCACTCATGGCCGATGCGCGTGTCGAGTTCACGGGTCGGGGCGACATCAACGACCACGTCGAACGGGGTTGGCTCACTCAGTTCCTCGACTTCATCAACCCATTCTGACCCGAACGTTCTCGCTCCAACACTTGACGACCTCGACCCCGATGACCCGCCAACACGACTTCACGACAGATACGGCTCGCGCTTCTCGACCGAGAGCAGCCGTTCGCCGCCGTGGCTCGAGGGCCCTGGGGGCGTTGCGCTCGTTGCTGCGACTGGTGGCGATGGCGGTGGTCGTGTTTGCGGCGCTGCCGTCGGGGACCGCCCAAGCCGACAAGCTGCGCGACTTGTGCGACGTGGTCGGTGCCCGAGACAACCAACTGGTGGGTTACGGAGTGGTCACCGGTCTGAACGGTACGGGGGACGACGTCTCGGCCCCGTTCGCCATGCAGTCGTTGCGAGCGTTGCTCCGACGTCTCGGGATTCAGGTGGACAGCCGGCAATTGCGGCTCAAGAACGTCGCTGCTGTCGTCGTGACCGCCACCATTCCGCCCTTTGCCCGTTCTGGGGCGCACCTCGACGTGACGGTTTCGTCGATGGGCAACGCGCGCAGTCTTCGCGGTGGGGTGTTGGTTCAAACGCCGGTGCGCGGCGCGGACCGCAAGACCTACGCCGTGGCGCAAGGGCCGCTCGTTCTCGGGGGGTTCTCGGAGTCGGGCCGCAGTGGTAGCAGCGTGACCGCGGGCGTGACGACGACTGCCCGAGTGCCGGGGGGCGCGCTGGTCGAACGCGAGATCCCGACTCAGTTCACCAAGAAGGGCAAGGTGCTGCTCGCCCTGAGGATGGCGGACTTCCTCACCGCCGACAGGATCGCCGAGGCACTCAACGAGGAGCTCGGCAAAGGCAGCGCACGGGCGTTGGATGCGGGGGTGGTCGAGGTCAAGGCGCCCAAAGACTACAAAGACCGGGCGGTGGCGCTGATCGCCAAGATCGGCGAAGTCGAGGTCGCTCCCGCGATGAGTGCCAAGGTGATCATCAACGAGCGAACGGGAACGATCGTTGCAGGCGGCGACGTGCGTCTCATGCCCGTTGCGATCTCCCAAGGCGGTATCACCATCTCCGTTTCCGAACGAGCCGAAGCGAGTCAGCCCAACGTGCTGGGGGAGGGCGATACGGCCGTCGTCGATCGTTCGAACTTGCAGGTCGACGAACAAGTGCCCGCTGCACTCACGTTCGTCGATGGCGCGGCCACGCTTGCCGACGTTGCTCAGGCGCTCTCGACGTTCGGCGTCACGCCGCGCGAGCTCGCGAGCATCTTGCAGGCGCTCAAGGCTGCTGGCGCGCTGCGAGCGGAGGTCGTCGTTCAATGAAACCGACGCTCAGCGCGATCGCCCAGCCACACAGCCTTGCGGACTTGAACCGATCCGGTCAGCCCCAGGCGCCGCCCACGGCCGAGGCGGCCAAGCAGTTCGAGGAGATCTTCCTGCGCAAGATGCTCAGCGAAGTGATGAAGTCCGCCAAGATGGGCGGCGGATCGTCGGTGGCGGGCGCGGAGATGTACGACTCGATGGTCGTCGATGCTCTGTCCACTGCCATCGCGGACGCTGGCGGGTTGGGACTCGGCGACGCCGTTCGGGAACGCATCGAAGCCCAGCACGGCCTCACCGGCGGTGGCGAGCCTGTCCGAGTCGGGTCAGGGCAGAATCCGTTCCAAATTGCAGGGCATCCGGGTGTCGGGCCGATGGACGGACTCGGAAAGCCTTCAAGCAAAGTCGAATCCAACCGTTTGTCGAAGTTGGAGGTTGCTCCTAGCGACCTCTCGACCCGGAGGATTCGATGAAAGGAATCAACAACAATCCGGCCTTGGATGCCTACCAACGCGTCGCGGTAACCCCTGTCAATGCCGCGCGTCCCGTCGACAAGGTCGACGTTGGTTTGGACCAAGCCGGCAAAGAGCAAGCCGCGAAGGTAACCATTTCGAATACCGCTCGGCAGCTGGCATCCGGCGCGGGGGAAGTCCCCAACGCCGAGCGAGTTGCAGAGCTCAAGTCGAAAATCGAGCAAGGTGCCTTCCAGGTCAACCCCCAAGCCATAGCTGGGCAAATGCTGGACGCGCTGGGATGACACCTCAGCGTTCAGAGCGAGCATGAACCGTGACCCAACCGACTGAATCAGCACCGAGCCCCGCGACTGCGCCCAGCGCGGATGTCGTCGATGCCATCGCCGAATTGGAGGCGGTGCTGCTCGAGGAAGCCGACGCGCTCAGTCGCTTGGACGTCGAAGGCATCGATGCCGTGGTCGAGCGAAAGCTGCAACTGCTGCCGGCGCTTCGAGGCGCCCAGACGGCGGCCGCGGACGTCGCGCGGTTGAGTCGCGTGAGGGAGTTGGCGATCCGCAATCAGCTCCTGACCGTTCACGCGCGTGACACCGTCAACTCGATCGTCGGTGCCGTCGTGCCTCACTCGGCAGCGTCGTATCCCCCGACGGGACTGCATGGGCCGCGTCCCGGCTTCAAGGTGAGCGTCAAGGGCTAGTATGGCCGCGGGTCTCAGCAGTCTGCTCAATACCGCACGCGACGCACTTGGCGCGCAGGCGTACGGCGTCACCGTGACGGGGCAGAACATCACCAACGTCAACACCGACGGCTACACGCGTCGGGAGGCGTTGCTCGAGACGCGCGCCCTCGGCGCTGAATCGTATGGCGGGGTGCACGTGGCGGGCCTCCGGCAGATCCAGGATGCCTACCTCGATCGCGCGCAGCTGATCAGTCTCGGCCAAAAGTCCTCGGCCGATTATCGCGATCGCGCATTGGCTGGTGTCGAGTCGCTGTTCAACGACGGTGCGGGTACTGGTTTGGGCAATCAGCTCGACGCGTTGTTCAAGAGCTTTGGCTCGCTCGCGACGCGTCCCGACGACCTGACCGCGCGCAGCGCCGTGCTCGGCGCGGCTGAGTTGTTCTCTTCGTCGGTGCGGAACATCGCCGACGAACTCGCTTCGACCCGCGAGAAACTGCTGTCGAATGCGAAGCAGATTGTCGAACAGGTCAACACCCGCGCGCGGGAAGTGTCCGAGCTCAATCGCCAGATCCACAACGCCGAAATCCAAGGCAAAGACGCCGCCGACCTCAAGGACCAGCGGTCTCAGGTTCTGCTCGATCTCGGACAACTCATCGACGTTCGAACGACGATCGACGGCGGTGGCAACGTGCTCGTTCACAGCGCGGGTGTTGCGCTCGTGGAGGGCGGCAACGCGCGCACGCTCAGCGTCGAACTCGATGGCGACGGGCAGATCGCCCTGTTTGCCGGCAACGCCGAAGGCACGGCCAAGTCAGAAGTCACACGCTTCTTGACGGGTGGAGCGTTGGCCGGTGTCAAGGAAGCGCGCGACGTCGACGTGTTCGAAGTCGCCAAGCGACTCGACGAGTTCGTGTTCGAAGTCGGCAACGCGATCAATGCTCAACACGGCGCGGGCGTCGGTCTCGACGGTCTGGGTGGTCGCAACGTGTTCGACGTGCCCGGGGCCAGCGAAGGCGCTGCTCGAGTCTTCCGACTGAGCGAAGACGTGGCAGGGGATCCGCAGGCGTTGGCCGCGGCCGCGCCGGGCACGCTTCCCGGTGGCGCCGACAACGCCGTGGCGCTGGCCGGTTTGGGTGATCTGGAGCTGGGGATCACTGGGCGCACCACCTTCGACAACTACGGTGCCCTCGTCGGTGACGTCGCTAGCCGCAAGGCTGCAGCGGCGCGCAATGCGGAGATGCGTGATGCTCTGCATGCGCAGACCGAGGCGATGCGCGAGTCTCTGAGCGGTGTCTCGCTCGACGAGGAGATGGTGACCTTGTCCAAGTACCAACGTGCGTATGAAGCGGCAGCGAAAGTGCTGTCCACCGTCGACGAGTTGCTCGGCGAGCTGATTTCGAGGGTCGGTCGATGAGGGTCGCCGATTCGATGCGTTATCAGTCGGCCATGCGCCAGATCGCGGACGTGCGCACCGCGCATGCGGACGCGTCGCGCCGCGCGCTGACCGGTCGCCGTCTCGCTGCGCCATCCGATGATCCGATCGCTGCAGCCGAGTTGGTGCAAGTTCGTTCGCGAAGCACCCAGGTCGACGGGCAGCGGTCGAACATCGCCCGCGTACGGGGCGACGTCGAGCTGGGGGAGAGCATGCTTGCCCAGGCCGGAGAGCTGATGGGGCGCGCTCGGGAACTGCTGATGCAGGGGGCCAGCGATCAAGTTGGCGCCGAAGGGCGAAGAACGCTCGGCAACCAACTGCAGGCAATCCGCGACGACATGCTCGCCATCGCCAACACCAAAGGCGCGAACGGCTACCTCTTCGCCGGGACCCAGACCGACACTCAGCCCTTCGACGCCGCGGGGTTGTTCTTGGCGAACGACTCGGCGCACAACGTGGACGTGGGTACCGGCTCTCCCGTTCGAGTCAATGCTTCTGGTGAACGTGCGTTCACGCTCTCCGGGGGGAGGGACATTTTCGGCGATCTGGACGATGCGATCGCCGCCCTGCAAGCCGACGACGGTGACGCGGCGCGGGCGCAGCTCGACAACTTCGACGCTGGCCAACAGCAATTGCTCACCGAGCGCGGCAATGCGGGGTTACTCATGAACCGCCTCGACGCCAGTGACACGGCACTCGAGCGCGCCGAGTTGTTGCTCGCGCAACGCGATGAGGCGGTGGGAGGGGCCGACGCCGTGGAGGCCTACTCCGACTTCGTCCAGCTCGGTCAGGCGCTGGAACGGGCCATCGGGGTTTCGAGGCAACTGCTCAGCCTGGGTAGCCTCAATCAGTTCTGATATCGCTGCCGTGGCAGTGCTCGGCGCGGTAACGGTGTGGCTGGCGTGGTGGCACGAGTCGTGCTTCGCTTGAAGCCGAATGCTGATCATCGCGCGCCGCAAGGGAGACCGAATTGCGATAGGCGACGACATCGAAATCGTCGTGACCGAGGTCACTCGCAAGGGGGTGCGCTTGGGGATTTCTGCGCCGTCGTCGGTGGTGGTGCTCCGCGGTGAGGTGCGCGACGCCGTCGCCGAGGCCAATCGGGCCGCGGCGAGCAGCGACATCGAGCTGCCTGTCGCAGCTGAACAGGTGGGTACTGGCGTCAGTCCGTTGGCAGCCCTCGGTGTCAATTTCTCCGCACCGTCGTCCGCGGGCAACGATCCGGGCGAAGAGAAGACAGAGACGACGTAGTCGCGCCGGGTTCCGCCCAGAGCGCTCACCCATGGCCGGAGCGGGGTGGCGAGCAGGCGCTCGCCGACCTCGACGCGCCTGCGCGGCAGCCTCGACATCGTCGTGCAGCGGCTCGACGCATCGTCGAGGCGATTCGCCTTCTCGGCCGTGTCGTTCTGGAGCGCCGTGACTCCGGCGGCATCGAGGGCGTCGGTGCCGATTGTTCCTCAAGGCCCGCGTCGCAGCTCCGTTCATCGGGCTTAGGCAATGATGCCCGGGTGATTCATGGGGAATCATCCTTCCCTCCAAGAAGGAGAATCAGCAATGGCACTAGTAATCCAAACCAACACCGCGTCTTTGCAGGCGCAAAAGAACCTCGGTCGCAACCAGGCGCAGCTCGCGCAAAGCTTCAACCGCCTCTCCAGCGGTCTGCGCGTGAACACCGCAGCGGACGACGCAGCCGGGCTCGCGATCAGCGAAGGCATGAAGGCGGACATCCGCTCGTTCACCGTCGCCGAGCGCAATGCTGGTGACGCGATTTCCATGGCGCAGAGCGCTGAAGGTGCGTTGGGCGAAGTCCACAGCATCCTCGGCCGAATGCGTGAACTGGCGATGCAGTCGGCAAACGGCAGCCTCTCCAGCGACGACCGTGGTTACCTCGACACCGAATACACCGCACTGAAGGACGAGATCACTCGTATCCAGGGTTCGGCCAAGTTCGGCGAGACGTCGCTGGTCGACACGGCCACCACCCAGGTGGGATTTCAGGTCGGCTTGGGAACGGCGGCGACGGACGTCATCACCCTGGATTTTGGCGGACTGGATCTGTCGACGGTTCTCGCTGGCGACGTGACGGACGTCACGAACTCGCAGACGGCGTTGGACGACATCGACGAGGCCATCGGGCTCGTCTCTGACAAGCGTGCATCGTTCGGTGCAGCCATGAACCGCATGGAGATCACGACCGCCAACATTCAGACGATGAAGCTGAATCTGGAAGCGGCCAACTCCCGCATCGTGGACGTCGACGTTGCCTCGGAAACGGCGCGCATGTCGCGCAATCAGGTGCTCACCCAGGCCGGCGTATCCGTCCTGGCGCAAGCAAACCAGTTGCCGCAGCTCGCCTTTGGGTTGATCGGATGATGGTTCGCTGGGTGACGGTGCTGCGTTTCGTTGCCCGTCACCCAGCTCGAGTAGGCACGTAGGGAAGGGTCGACATGTCTGGTACAGTCAGCTTCGGTGGAATCGGGTCGGGAATCGACACGGAAGCCATCGTCAAAGGTCTGATCTCCGCCAGCAAGAGCGGCCTCTCCCCCATCAAGAGCCGAGCCGCGTCCATCAAGGCCGCGGTTTCCACCATATCCGACATTGGATCGCTACTGAGTACGCTCAAGAGCTCCGTCGAGGCCCTCGACACCGCAAACGAAGCCGGTAGTTACAAGGCCACGTCCAGTGGAGCCGAGGTGACGTCGACCGCGGGCAGTTCGGCATCCGCCGGTCAGTACAAGCTCAGTGTTACGTCGTTGGCACGTGAGGCGCGCAAGAACAGCACCGGTCAAGTGTCAGCTGACGGCGCGCTGAACATCAACAGTAAGACGCTGAGCATCACCGTCGGCAGCGGGGCGACCGAGACCATCACCATCGAATCTGGAGACAGCCTGAACGACATTGCAGGCAAGATCAACGGGTTGGACGGTAGGTTGAGTGCTTCGGTCATCGACACGGGCATCGGGAACAACCCGTACGTCCTTCAGATCCGCGGGCTCGACACGGGCGCAGACAACGACTTGTCCTTTTCGGGCAGTGCCGTCAACACCCTCGGACTGAACCAAGTTCAGACGGGAGACCAGACCGCCGCAAACGCGACGTTCACCGTCGACGACGTTCCGATGGAACGGGCGACGAATACGGTGAGCGGAGCGATCCCCGGGGTCACGTTGGCGCTCAATGCCCCGACCTCCAGCGACCTGACGATAACGGTCGCGACGGACGCACAAGGGTTGAAGGACAAGCTCGGGGAGTTCGTCGATGCGTACAATGCCGTCGTGAACAAGATTCACACCGAAGCCGGTTACGGCTCGCTCAAGGCGAGCAATCCGGTTTTGGCCGGCGACTCGAGCTTGCGCTCGATCTCCCGGCGACTCGGCGATACCGTGCTCAAGGGCATCGGGGGCGCGTTCGAGGACTCCCTGGCTGCGATCGGGGTGCGCTTCAACAAGGACGGTACCCTGCAACTCAAACAGAGCGAACTGACGGACGCAGTAGCAAGAGATCCAAGCGAAGTTCAGCGCATTCTCGGCGGCAGCGCCGGTCAGGACGGCGTGATGGACTTGCTCCGTGATCTGGTGGATGGCTTCACTCAATCAACAACCGGCCTCCTGGCAACCAGGAAAGAGGCCTTGAACGATAGAGCCGACGCCCTCAATCAGCGGATAGAGAAGGCAGAAGAGCGCATCGACTTGCAGGCGGAGCTGCTGCGAAAGCAGTTCAGTGCGATGGATAGCACCGTAGCCGCCAACAACGCGACGCTCGACTACTTGATCCGCATGTCGATCGGCTGAGCCAACCCAACAGGATTACGATGCTACAACACGCTGCTGCGCAGTACAAAAAGGTTCGCGCGACGACTTCAAACCAGGGGGAGTTACTCCTGGCCCTCTACGATGGCCTCTTTCGATTCCTGAACGGGTCGAAGATTTGCGTCGAACGGGGCGAGTTCACCCGCGCTCGCGAGTTCAACTCGAAAGCGTTTGCGATCATCTCCGAGCTCAATCTGGCGCTGGACCACTCGGTTTCGCCAGAATTGTGCGGAAACCTGAGCGCTATCTACGGTTTCTGCATGGACAGGCTTCGCGTCGCGAGTCGGGCCGACGACGCTCGAGCCATCGCAGACGTGATTCGTGCGCTGACGCCGTTGCGGGAAGCGTGGCAATTGGCGGTGCCCAAGGCAACGGCCGAAGGCGTTCGCTTCGGTCCGTCGAGGTAGTCATGGCTATCAGGAGCCCGTTGGCCGCCTCCCGTGGGGGGCACGGCCGACCCCGCTACGTGTCCAACGACGGGCACGGACAGTGGTGTGCCGTGTTTCCCTCGGGCAAGCACGTGACAATCGACCCAGGGCGTGTTCGCAACTACCCGGGATTCAATGGCGACTCGCCGCCGACCGCAGCGTTGTATGCGGCGGTCGCGGGAGCCGTCGACGCCACGACGGTGATCGATGCTGGCGCCGGGTGCGGTGAGGGAGCAGCGCTGCTCCAGCGACATCACGCGCGGGTGCTCGCTGTCGATTGCGACGAGCAGGCTGTCGGCTATGGACGATTGTTCGCTCCCAACGTCGCGTGGAGTCAAGCCGACCTCGCCAATCTCTCTGGCGTTGCGAGCGCCGATCTGGTCTGCGTCGTGGATGTGCTCACTCATCTTCGCGAGCCTGGGCCAGCGCTCTGCGCGCTCAGGTCTCGAGTCGCGGCGCGCGGCAGATTGTTCGTGGCCGAGGCGCGTGCGGTGCCCTCTCAACAGCTCCGGGCGCCCCAGCGCCGCGGGTATTGCCGGACGGAGCTCGTTGCGGCGCTCACGCGTGCGGGGTTTCGCATCGAGCGGTCGGTACCCGTGGGCAGTGAGTTCATTTCGCTGTTGGCCGAGCCCGACGAAACCCCGGCGAGTTCGACGCTGGTGGAGGCCGTAGCGAGGATGAAAGAGGTCGGTGCGGGCGAGGACTCGCAGCTCCGGGAGCAGCTCGAGATCTGTCAACGCACAGGCCGTGCTGGGATCGTGGTCGAGGCATCCCTGATGTTGGCCGAACTCGCCTGCAAGGCGGGCGACCACGACCTTGCCATGGGGCAGCTCGAGCGGTTGGTGGAGCGCCGACCGCGTGATGGACGCGTCTGGTCGGCACTATCCAACGTGGCTCGCCAGCGCGGTGGGGTCGAACAAGCGTGGCACTTTGCAGTTCAAGCCACCGACGTCGATCCCGGATGCTACGTGGCAAACCTGTCGTTGGCGCTGTCGGCGCAATTGGCAAGACGTCCCGATGCGGTCGAAGCGTGGGGCTACGTGGCAAGACTGTGCCCCGCAGAGGTGGCACCGGTTGCTCGTCTGGCCCGCGTCGCTGCCGAACGCGGAGACTACAAGACGGGCATCGTCGCGTTCGAGCGGCTGCTCAGCTACGCGAACGAGCCCAACCTGGAGGTGAACACGACTCTCGGCTGGCTGTTGCTCATGGACGGACAGCTGGGTAGCGCGATGCACCACGCCACTCGCACGTTGTTTCGAGACCCGCACTGCGACGGGGCCGCAGAGCTATTGACTGCTCTGAGCGGTTGTTGTCCGCAACTCGTGCCCGACGCGTAGTCGCCGTCGGGATGTGGTCGCCCGAGTACGCTGTCTCGGCTCGGACGCGTCGAGACACGGTCGGCGGTGCCGTCGAGGAACGACAGACGACGGCGGAGCCGTCA
>QJWJ01000117.1 GCA_003235365.1 Deltaproteobacteria bacterium | reverse complement strand
ACGATCTTGCGCAAAAGCGCGCGCACGGGCGTTCTGGTATCGGAAAGGCTTTCGCTGGAACGATCTTGCGCAAAAGGGTCCTGCGCTGGGCAGCTCATCGCCGCTACCCCGTAGCTAGGTTGGCATGGTCGCCGCCACGGGCCCCAATTGACGTCCCACGACGACTTCGCCACCAGTCGCGTCCGCCACGGTCTGCGTCTCGACCGTGCCTCGAAGATCAACATCTCAACAACGAAGGAAGCCAAAACGATGAAACTACTTAATTGGATACTCCTAGCTGCATTTGCCGTCGGAGGCAGTACAGCAGCCTGTCAACCGCTCGAGGAGGCAGATTCAAGCGACGACTCGAACGAAACCAAAACGCGGGACAAAACGACGGATGACACTGAAGAAGGTGACGCCAGTCCGCAGAACCCCGGCAACGACTCTGACAGTGACGCGGGCAACATGGGTTCCAACCCCGCCGACGCCGGTGACCAGCTGGACGTCGAGGAACCAGCGGATGACGTCGATGCCGGAGCCGGCAACGCCAAAACAGCCGATTCAGGCGCGCCCAAATCTCCCCAATCGCCAGACGATGGTAAGACGGCAGAGTCGGACGCGAGCGGACCGGACAGCCGCGAGGACAGCGCTCCAGCGGAGTGGAGTGACGGCTTCGAAGGTGGCTTTGGCGACTGGTCCGTCGAAGGGGGATTGTGGGCATTCGGCGAACCTACCTTCGACGGAGGCCCCGAAGCCCTCAACGGAAAACGAGTCGCTGGAACGAACCTGGCTGGCAACTACGAGGAGGGCCAAGATGCTCGACTCATCAGCCCGCAATTCAAGATCGACGAGGACGCACCGAATCCGCGCTTCAAGTTCGCGTACTGGCACGCTCTCAACCTCGGCGACTACGGCCAAGTGGAAGTCAGTGTGGACGGCGCTGACTGGGAGCCGGCGTTTGATGCAAAGATGATTGGCGAGACGGGTGGCTGGGGGCAACAAGTCGTCCTGCTCCGTCAGTACGCCGGCAGTCGAGTCCGCGTCGCGATCCGACTCGTGTCGACAAACCTCAGCGGTGGGCCCGTGGACGTCGGAGCCGGCATCTACGTCGATGATGCCGTCTTCGAGACCAGTGAAACGAGCCTCGACACCGACGACTTCGAAAGCGGCCTCGGGGACTGGTCCGTCGAAGGGGGCAATTGGGCCAAGGGGGAGCCGGCTGAAGGCGTCGGTCCCGTGCCGCTCTCTGGCAAGCAAGTCCTGGGAACTCACCTCGGCGGCAACTACTTGGACAACAACGGCGACGTCGCCTTCGAAACGCGTTCGAGGTTGGTCAGCCCGGAATTCTCGATCAACGACGGTGACGACAACCCTCGCTTCAAGTTGGCTTACTGGCACGAGCTGAACCTGGGAGACCACGGCCAATTCCAAGTCAGTGTGGACGGACAGCCCTGGGTGGATCTGCAGGACGATCCGATCATCGGCAGCAGCGGTGGGTGGGGACAGCGCGTCGTGCCCCTGCGAAAGTATGCTGGCAGTCGTGTCCGCATCGGGTTGCTGCTCGCAACCAGCAACCAAAGCGGAGGACCCGTCGATGTCGCCCCAGGGATCTACGTCGACGATGCCGCCTACGAGACCGGGGAGATGACACTCGACACCGACGACTTCGAAGGCGGCTTGGGTGACTGGTCCGTCGAAGGCGGCAACTGGGGCATTGGCGCCCCCGAAGAGGGCTTCGGGCCGCAACCGCTGTCGGGCGCTCACGTAATGGGGACGAACCTCGGCGGTAACTACTGGGACAACAACGGCAGCATCGACTTCGAAACCCGAGCTCGGCTGGTCAGCCCGGAGCTCTTCATCGACGAATCATTCGAAGCACCACGATTTCGCATCGCGTTCTGGCACGAGCTCAGCGGCGGTGATACAGGCCGCTTTCAGATCAGCGTCAATCAGGGACCTTGGAACGACCTCCCCGGCGATCTGATGACGGGCGACAGCGGCGCCTGGGGGCAGCGAGTCGTCGAACTCCACGAATACGCGGGCGAACGCGTGCGAGTTGGTTTGCTTTTGAGCACCACCAACCAATCTGGAGGACCCGTCGACGTCGCCTCTGGGCTGTACGTCGATGATGCCTCATTCGTGACCGACTGACCTGCCGCGAAGCAGATCGTACAAGTTCGAACACCCACTCACCGCGCGCGATGGCCGACAACGGTCATCGCGTGCGATGTTTCCGTAGGAAGGAACTGGCTGCCTGAGTGGAGAAGCGGACCACCACTCGACGATGACACATTGGGCGATGTCTGCGGTGCGAGCACTGCCCAAGCTCACCCGCTGGTCGGTTTGGGTCGCCGTTTGCGACGTCCGCGGTCGCTAACGATTCGGGCGATGCGTTCTTCCCAGACCCAACGCCAAGTGACCAGCGAAACAATATTTGACCACGGGTTAACGATCGGGGTCGTCGCCCCCGTTCAACTGACTGCCGCTCCAGCGACGCAGGTGACACTCAACCCCAACCCAAGTCAACGCGCAGCTCTGCCAGGGGTCCGGGCATCTGCACCCCGGACCAAATTCGGGACGGTCTTGCGCTCGCTGATCTCGTGCAAACGGACCACCGAGTTGGAATTTCCGAACGGGTCCCTGCCCGAACTGGTCGGGATCGCCCCGCCAGCGGAACGGCAGCTCGCGCTGCCGCATTGTAGCGCGTATGCAAGCGCATCTGGAGCATGGTCAAACTACATTCACAGGAATGGGAGCCAGTGGATTTCGCGAGAGCTGACGACGCGTCGGGAGACCAGCCCAGACCATTGCGGCGCGTTCGATGCGCGTTTGCCCCGCTGCTGTTGGCGCTTGCAGCGGTCGCCTGTGAGGACCAAGCGGGCGATGCGGGAATGACCGCCAACGTCAGCCCCACGCAGGTCGATGGTGACCCCGTCGGCAGTGTCGCGGGTGAGTTCACTGTCGGCCGCAACGGTGGCGCCGGGGGAATGGATGCAGTCGGCATCGTGGCGACCGGATCCGGTTCGATGGAGCCCTCGGGCCCGACCGAGCCCAGCCCGGACGCGCAGACCATGGGGCATGGGGGAGAGCCTTCCCCGGATAGTACGAGTCCGAGCACTGCGACCGTGCCGCAGCCGAGCCATGCCGGGGACGCTGGTGCGCCGGGCGAAGGCATTCCCGCCGAGAGCGAGAACGCCGACGCCAGCGCCATGCCGGTTTTCGGGCCCTATCCACCCGCGGACGAAACGCTCGACGCGATGGCGCTCGCCAACGGCTGGTTCATGGATCAACACCCCGACCCTGGGGCAAACGCGCCGGGCAATCGCCCCAGCAATCTTTGGACTCGCGGCGTCTACTACGAAGGGCTGATGGCCCTGTATGAACTCAGCCAGGACTCGGCCTACCTCGACTATGCCGTCGACTGGGGAGAGGCAAACGGCTGGGAACTGCGCTCCGGCTCTCAGAGCGACAACGCCGACTCGCAATGCGCGGGTCAGACGTACCTGGACCTCTACGCGCTCATGGGCGAGATGAACGACAGTTGGGTCGCCGACATCCGCACCAGCATCGACCGGATGGTTGCGAGCCCAGCATCGAACGCCTGGACGTGGATCGATGCCATTCAAATGTCGATGCCCGTCTTTGCGCGCCTGTTTGCCCTGACCGGCAACGATGCCTATCTGAACAAAGCTTGGGATCTGTACTCGCACACGCGCGACACCGAGGGCGGCGGCCTGTTCAACGCGGAGCTCGGCCTGTGGTGGCGAGACGCGGACTATGCACCGGGCGGCACCCACATCCAATCGCCCAACGGGATCGACATCTACTGGTCGCGCGGCAACGGCTGGGTGATGGCTGCGCTGGTCCGCGTACTGGACTTGCTCCCGCCCGGCGCACCGCACCGAGCCGAGTACGAAGCCGACCTTTCGGCGATGGCGGAAGCACTGTTGCCCTTGCAACGCAGCGACGGCGTCTGGAACACGAGCTTGGCGGACCCCACGCACTGCGCGGCGAAAGGGCGTCCGAGCGAAGATGGTCCAGAGACCACGGGAACAGCATTGTTTGCCTATGGAATGGGCTGGGCCATTCGCAATGGGGTGCTGCCCGAAGAAACGTTTGGACCAGTGGTACGCGCTGCCTGGCAGGCTCTGGTTCGCGATGCCCTGCACGAAGATGGGTTTCTCGGCTACGTCCAGTCGACTGGCGCCGAGCCCTGCGACCCCGACGGCCAAGGCGGAGTCGGCTACGACGTCAGTCCAGACTTCGACGACTACGGACTTGGGTGCTTCTTGCTCGCGGGCAGCGAGATCGCGCGCCTGTCGATGCCGTGAGATGGCGTGGATCGCAGCAGGGGGTTCACTTCGACGAGCCGTACACCCGCTGGGCTGCTGGATCGACGCAACTCGTCGTCGGGGCGCACGCAATCGGACACGTCGTTCAGGATCACTGCGGCAAGGCGACGTTCTGCCGACGCGGGGATCCGACTACGGCGACAGGTGTGTCTGGGTCGGGCTGTCTGTCGAAATGTGTGAAACGCCGAACGCAGGTTACGCTGAAACGCTATCGAGAACTCGCCGTGGTGCGCGCCACGCTCTTTGAGTCTCCGGGGGAGAACTCGGTAAGTTTCAATAATCTTGGATACATGTAGCTCGGGCGCAGTCCTCTCCGAGATCACCGCTGGGCACGACGCTTGAAGCATCCACGCGGGGTGATCCAACGCCGGTCGCGTGGTGCAATTTGTCGAGGTGCAACGATACGGCGTCATTGGGGTTGGTCTCGCCGGATTGACGGCCCTGCCGCTTGCTTGCAGAATGCCTGCCATGACTGTCCACTCGGGGAGGCCCAGTCCCAAGTGAAGCGATCGCGGCTCAGCACGGCCTTGGCCTGGGGGTTGACGTCGGCAGCTGTCTTGACAGCTGTGTCCCTGTGGTGGTCCGTCACTGCGACGGCGTGGTGGACTCCGATTCCATTCGCACTGATCGTCGCGATCGGTGTACGCGCCGGCTCACACAACAGCCAACAATGGGTGTTCCGAGCCGTCGCACTGGGGCTGAGCTATCTGGCGTTTTGCGCGCTGCATTTTCCGGGCAGCTTGGAGAAGGCCTCAACCGAGGTCGGCGGAGGGCTGTCACTCCTTTTGGCTGCGGGCATCGCGATCGCACACCCCGTCGGTGACGCCGCCGACGGATTGTGGTGGCAGCTGGCGGGGACACTCGTGGGCTGTACGGTTGCCTGGCGAATCGCGGCGCCGTACCCGCGTGCATGGGGCCCGCCAGCGCTGCGCGGCACGTTCGGGAACGAAGAACCACCGCCCTCATCGCGGGGAGAGTACGCCGAAATCGTGGCCGCGGCGCTGTTCGCCGCAGAGTCGGAAACCCACCACTCCAGACCGACGCCTCCAGAAGGTTGGAAGGCTTCCCCAACGCTCGACCCCAAAGATTGAGTACGTCGACGGCCTGACCGAGCGAACGGGCCGCTCACGCGTCGAACACGACGACTCGATCTCGGCCGCGTTCCTTGGCGCGGTACAGCGCCTCATCCGCTTCCTTGATCAGCTGTTCGGCGGTCACGCTGTCGGCACCGTTGCACGCCACACCGATGCTGACCGTGACCGACAACTCACGACCTTCGTAAACGATTGGCGTATCGGCAACCAAGCCTCGCAACCGCTCAGCGACGACCAAGGCACCCACTGGAGTCGTGTCCCGAACCAAGATCCCAAACTCTTCACCGCCGTAGCGAGCGAACACGTCCTCGGTGCGCAGGGTCTCAGCGATGCGACGCGAAACGACTTGCAGCACTCGATCCCCTGCCTGATGCCCATGGGTGTCGTTGAACTGCTTGAAGTGATCGACGTCCAGCAACAACAGCGACAGCGGCTGCTTGTGGCGAACGGAGAACGCCAACTCGCCTTGTAGGCGATCGTCGAACACACGTCGATTGTAGGCGCCGGTGAGAGCATCGCGTAGCGCCGATTCGTGAACACTGACGATGGCTTGCTCTTCCAGCTCGTCCTGCAACGCGTACCGAGCGATCGTGCGCTTGCCGAGACCCACGCGCACGCCGTCCGTCAAGAACGTCGGCTTGTCGATGCGCTCGCCACCGACGTACGTGCCGTTCGTGCTGTCGAAATCTTCGACGAGGTAGCCCGTCGCCGGCCCCCTACCTACCCGCAGAAAACGGCAGTGGACCCGTGACAGGCTCGGATCGGGAAGCGCGATGTCAGCTTCGTCCGATCGCCCCAGCGTGACAACTTCACCTTCGAGCTTGAAGATGGACCCTTTGGACGGCCCGGTCAGGATCGTCAGCAGAAAGCGATTCTTCTCCGTCGATGCATCGTCGGCCAAACTCGGTCGGTCACCGAAGTCCAGTAGTGTCGACTCGCGCGCTCGATGGGTTCGGCGCGAGCGAGGGGGCGACTCAGTTCCACTGTTCCGACCGCTTTTCACCTGCCATCTCCTGCCGCTACCACCGGGAACCGACACTTCTCGAACGGATGTTTGCCCCGATAGCCTAAGCGGGTCGGGTCTGCCAGTCCCCAAGTGTGCTACGAAAGCTGCCGAAGGAACAGCCCACCGCGAAACAACAGAATCTCCCACGCCATGGCCGTTCAACCGCGGTACGGCGCCGACGCCGTCGTGCAGCAGAGCCGTCCGAGATGGCCGGCCCTCGAGGGGGAATCGTCAAGGAGTCGCAAGCCGCTTGCATACTCCCCCAACGCAGCCTACCGACGCTTCCTCTCGGGCGCTGGAATCACAGGTCAGATCGACTTGGGGGCAGCTGTCGCATTGCTTCGCGGCCCAGGCTGTGAGTTCAGCCACCAGCTCCTCGGCAACGTCCCGATGCAGGGCAACATCGCACTCGACGCGACAACGAGTTTCCAGCGGTACGGAGACACAATCGGAGTCTCCATTGCAGGCCGGATCACCCAGATCTTCGAGCAACGCGGCGCGAGCATCGTCGTAGGCACCTTGAAGTTCGTCGTCACAGACCGCCGCCGCTGAACACTGACAGCAGCCGTCCTCCACCGTCTCGACCTGCCCGGCACATTCGATTGCGGCGCACGAGACCGTTCCGACGGGGCACGTCGAACAATTGCAGCAACCATCTCCCAAATCCACGGGTTCCGCCCCCGGGCACTGCAAGCTCGAACACGCGGCGCTGCCGGATGGGCAGGTTGCAGATTCATCACACATGCAGCACCCGTTGGGCAGCTCCGTCACGTCGCCAGGGCAGTTCGCCCCGGAACACTCGAATTGCCCGAGGTTGGGATCACACTCTCCCGCTCGGCACTGACAGCAGCCCGGGGTCACTTCGTCGGGCTGACCCTCGCACTCGAGGTCGGCACACGCCACGCTGCCGTCGGGACACTGACTCGGAGTTTCTTCCGCGCACTCACAGCATCCACCTCCAACCAAGAGCTTGTCGGCTTCACACTCCAACTCGTCACAGAGCGTCGAGCCCGCGCCGCAGGTCACCTCGCGACACCTGCAGCAACCATCGCCTTCATACAGTACGTCCCCGTCGCAGAGAATTGCGTCGCATGGCCTCTGATCGTCTGCGCATTGCAGCTGTTCACCACACAGACAGCAGCCGTCACCGAGCATCTCTTGCTCGGCGCCAACACATTGCGGATCGCTGCACGGCAGCGCATCCCCCGAGCACTGTACGTCCTCGCACTCGCAACAACCGTCGCTCAGCTCGTTCATCGATCCGGGACAGGTCAGAGCGGAACACCGCGCGCCCTGCTCGCAAACACGCGGAGCGACGCACACCGGACAGCACTCACCCAGCGGCGTGTACTGCAGTTGAGGCGGGCAGTCCGGAACTTCGCACTCCACGTCCGCACAAGGCCCCGACGTCGGTTTCGGCCTGGTGGGAGTAACCTTGGTCGGTGCAGGCGCCGGGTCCTTCTGTTCGGCATTGGCGCCGGCGTCTTGCGACGTTGCTGCGCTGAACGCGTCCCCCTTGCAGCCAGTTGCCAAGGAGACCACCAAACAAAGCCCAAACCTAATCATCCCAATCCGCATCGTCACCTACAACCCCCCACTCGTCGATCAACACAGCGTACCACCGAGGGATTGCCGCGCACAGAGATCGTACCAGGCGCACAGGTATGGCGGAACCCGATGGGGTCGTGAGCGGACGAGCGGAATGTCGGAGCAATACCCTCTCGAGTCCATGCGCGCCCACTGTGGGCGCGACGCCCACTGCGGTTGCGGTGGAAGTGCCCGCCGTCCGCAGTCGTGCCCGCTTGCCGGGCAGGCGCCATCGGATGCCGCCCCAGATTTCGAGGCGCATCCGCATGAACCTCGGCTGTTGCGTGGTTGCGTACGGACCTCGTCCAGTCGTACACCGGGGCGTGCCCAGCTATCGAAACCCGATCTTACCCGGTTTCTACCCCGATCCGAGCGTGTGCCGAGGACGCGACGCCTACTACATGGCGACGAGCACCTTCGAGTACTTCCCGGGGGTGCCGATATTCCGCAGCACTGATCTGTTCAACTGGAAGCAGATCGGCCACGCGCTGACAGACCCCGAGCAGTTGCCCCTACAGGGTATCGAGAGCTCCAAGGGGGTCTTCGCGCCCACGCTGCGTTACCACGAAGGCACGTTCTACATGGTGACGACGAACATGACGGCCGGGGGCAACTTCTACGTGAAGACGACCAACCCCGCGGGGCGATGGTCTGCTCCGGTTTGGTTGCCCCAAAACGTGATTGGTATGGATCCTTCGTTGTTCTTCGACGACGACGGCAAAGTCTACTACACCGGTCACGGCGAAGGTGAGCGAGGCGGCATCTACCAGTCCGAACTCGACATCGAAACCGGCACCCTCGTGCACGAACCGAGGCTCATTTGGAAAGGCACGGGCGACGTGTGGCCCGAAGGGCCGCACTTGTACAAGATCGACGGTCAGTACTACTTGCTCATCGCCGAAGGCGGCACCAGCTACCGACACATGGTCACCGTCGCACGTTCACCCTCTGCGTGGGGTCCGTTTGAACCGAATCCCAACAATCCGATCTTGACCCATCGGAGTCGCCCGGATCACCCGATCCAAGCAACGGGGCACGGTGACCTCGTGCAGGCGCCGGACGGGTCGTACTGGATGGTGTTTCTCGGAATCCGTCCCACGCCGAGCAAGGGGCATCACCTCGGCAGAGAAACGTTCCTCAGCCCGGTGACGTGGAGTGATGGCTGGCCGGTCGTGAACGACGGCAAGGCCGTGGAGCTCACGATGAACGGCGGCTCTTGGTTGCCTCGGAACGCCGCCGACCGCGCCATTGCAGCGGAACGCGAGGACTTCGACGACACCACGCTCCCCCTCCAGTTCTGCTTCATCCGCAATCCCGACCCAGCAACGTGGTCTTTGAACGAGCGCGCTGGGCACCTGCGACTACACGCCAACGCGACGACCCTGACCGACTTGGGTTCGCCTGCCGCAATCCTGCGGCGACAGCAGTTCATGAATTGCCGTGTCGAAACCCAGGTCGAGTTCGCGCCGGAGCACGACGAGCACCGAGCGGGTCTCGTCGTGCGCGCCGAAGAACGCAACCACTACGAACTGTGCGTGACCCGCAACAGCGGCATCCGCTGCGTTCAACTCAGGAGCACCATCGGCGGCAACACGATCGTCATCGGCAGCGCGGAGTGTGAATCCAACCCAGTAACGCTGCGGATCGAGGCTGACCCGGATCAGTACGAGTTCTCACTGCTGACTCAGCACGGCGAGCGACGCACGCTGGGCAACATTGCCACGGCTCCGCTCACGCCGAACCTGTCGACAGGCTTCACCGGCGCGATGTTTGGACTCTATGCAACCGGTCAGGGAGCGCCCCCCGCGGACTTCGACTGGTTCGACGTTCGCCCCGGCCCGGGCGAGCACGGTGCGAGCTCGGATTGAAGTAGATCCCGTTACGCCATTCATCGACCCGAGTGCGACGCGTTGCGAAATGCCGTCGGCGCCAAATGCGAGAGGGGCGGTCTACCGCGAATGACCGGCAAACCGCCCCATCGGGGCCCCACTGGGCCTGTTATGTCGAGCGGATCACTGCACGACCGGCAGCATCGAGCGCGCCTTTTGAGCCGCCGCGACGTAGCTATCCATCTCGTTGAAGTTGAGATACTTGTAGATGTCGATGGACAGCGGGTTCAGCTTGCCCGAGTACTGCAAGTACTCTTCGCGCGTCGGCAGTTTGCCGAGAATGGCGGCGACCGCGGCGAGCTCCGCCGAACCGAGAAAGACGTTCGCTCCCTTGCCCAGCCGGTTCGGGAAGTTCCGCGTCGAGGTGGAGATCACCGTCGACTTCTCTGCGACGCGAGCTTGATTGCCCATGCACAACGAACAGCCCGGTACTTCGGTGCGGGCTCCGGCGGACGCAAACGAGCTGTAGTGCCCCTCGTGGATCAGCTGCTTCTGGTCCATCTTCGTCGGGGGCGCGACCCACATCCGCGTCGGCACTTCACCACCGAAGTCCTTCAGCAAGCGAGCCGCTGCTCGGAAGTGCCCGATGTTCGTCATGCACGAGCCGATGAACACCTCGTCGATTTGCGTGCCGGCAACGTCGCTCAGAGACTTCACGTCATCGGGGTCGTTCGGGCACGCGACGATGGGCTCGTTGATCTCGTTCAGGTCGATCTCGAACACCTTGACGTACTCGGCATCCGCATCAGGAGCCATCAGGACTGGGTTGGCAAGCCATTCTTCCATGGCTTTCGCCCGGCGCTCGAGCGTCATGGGATCGCCGTACCCTTGGCTGATCATCCAACGCAGCATCACCACGTTGCTGCGTAGGTACTCGGAGATCGACTCGGTGCCCAAACGGATCGTGCAACCGGCAGCGGAGCGCTCGGCCGTCGCGTCACTGAGTTCGAAAGCCTGTTCGACTTTGAGATCCGGCAAACCCTCGATCTCGATGATGCGTCCGTTGAAGATGTTCTTCTTCCCGGCTTTCGCCACGGTCAGGTCGCCCGTCTTGATGGCGGCCAAGGGGATGGCGTTGACCAAGTCGCGCAAGGTGACACCGGGTTGCAGCTCTCCCTTGAAGCGGACGAGCACCGACTCTGGCATGTCCAACGGCATCACCCCGAGCGCGGCCGCAAATGCCACGAGGCCCGAACCGGCGGGAAAGGAAATCCCGAGAGGGAAACGCGTATGCGAGTCGCCGCCAGTACCAACCTGATCGGGCAACAACATGCGGTTGAGCCACGAATGGATGATGCCGTCACCCGCGCGCAGGGCGACGCCTGTCCGGTCTTGGAAGAACTCGGGCAAAGTTTCTTGAGTCTCGATGTCCACCGGCTTCGGGTAGGCCGCCGTGTGACAGAACGACTGCATGACCAGGTCAGCCGTGAAGTTCAGACACGCCAGCTCCTTGAGCTCATCGCGCGTCATCGGTCCCGTCGTGTCTTGCGAGCCCACCGTGCTCATCCTCGGCTCGCAGTACTGCCCCGGGCGAACCCCCGGCAGACCACAGGCCTTGCCCACGATCTTTTGAGCGAGAGTGAAGCCCTTCGTCGACTCCTGGGGAGGTGGCGGTGAGCGAAACACCGTAGACGTCGGCAACCCCAACGCCTCTCGCGCCTTGGAGGTGAGGTTACGCCCGATGATCAGCGGAATGCGCCCCCCCGCCTGCACCTCGTCCAGCAGCACCTGCGTGCGCAGACTGAACTCGGCGATGACCTCGCCAGCTTCGTTCTCCACCTTGCCGGCGTAGGGATAGACGTGGATGACGTCGCCCATGTTCATCTTGGAGACGTCGCACTCGATCGGCAACGCGCCCGAATCCTCCATGGTGTTGAAGAAGATCGGTGCGATCTTGCCGCCGATGGTCACACCGCCCGTGCGCTTGTTCGGCACGTGGGGAATGTCGTCTCCAAAGTGCCACAGCACGCTGTTGGTCGCGCTCTTGCGCGAAGAGCCCGTTCCAACGACGTCCCCGACGTATGCGACCGGCAAACCCTTGCCTTTGACTTCCTCGATTTGAGCCAGAGCGTCGTGGATGCCCTCCCGCGTATTCTTGAGCATGGCTCGGGCGTGGAGCGGAATGTCTGGACGGGACCAAGCATCGGGAGCCGGCGATAGGTCGTCGGTGTTGGTCTCGCCGGGAACCTTGAAGACCGTGAACGTCAGCTTTTCGGGAACCTTCGGCTTACTGGTGAACCATTCGGCGTCCGCCCAGCTCTGAAGCACGGTCTTCGCATTTGCATTCCCGCTCTTGGCCAGGGTAGCCACCTGGTCGAAGGCATCGGCAACCAGCAGCGTGTGACACAGTTGCTTGCCGGCAAGCTCACCGAGGTCCGGACTCGTCAAGAGCTCGACGAGCGGCGCAACGTTGTAGCCCCCCAGCATCGTCCCGAGGATCTCGACGGCCTTGCGCGCGTCGATCAGCGGGCTCTTGGCCTCGCCCTTGGCGATCGACGCCAGGAATGCAGCTTTGACCTTGGCCGCGTCGTCCACACCTGGCGGGACGCGCTCGGTCAGCAAGTCCATCAAAAAAGCCTCTTCACCGGCCGGGGGGTTCTGCAGCAGCTCCGTCAAGGCGCGAACCTGGCCAGCATCGAGGGGAAGCGGAACCACGCCTTCGGCGGCGCGCTCCTCAACGTGTTTGCGATAACTTTCGAGCATGCGGGGAGTCTACGTCGTCGCTAACCAATGCGTCTATCGATTAATTTGCATCGAATTCATGCATAATGCGCATGCATGGATCTGCTGCTGATACGCTCACTTCTCGCTGTGGCGGAACACGGGGGGGTCACCGAAGCCGCTTCGGCCATCGGCCTGTCGCAATCGGCGTTGTCGCGCCGGGTACAACAGCTCGAGGAAGGCCTGGGCACGTCCTTGCTCGAACGCGTGGGTCGGGGCGTGGTTCTGACGGAAATGGGAAAAATCGCCGTCGAGGAGGGACGGCAACTCGTTCAGCGCTACGACCTGCTCCGGTCGCGCATCGCCGAAAATCTATCACTGGATTCGGGCGTGGTGCGGATCGGCGGGGGTGCCAGCGCCGTTGCCTACTTGCTGCCCGATGCGATCGCAGCGTTTCGCAAGCGTCACCCCGGTGTGGTCTTCAGGGTTCGGGAAGCGGGCAGTCGGGACATCGAGACGGCGGTCGCACGCGACGAACTCGAGCTCGGCATCGTTACGGCACCAGTGCAACGGCGTGAGCTCTCAGCGCGCCGCCTCACTCGCGATCGCATCGTTCTGGTCGCATCGAAAGAGCATCACCTGGCCAAGCAAACGTCGGTCCCGGCGCAGGCGCTGCAGGGCGAAAACATCATCGGATTCGAGGCGGGCACCGCCGTGCGCATCCTGACAGACGGCGCGTTGCGGAACGCTCAGGTCCAAGTCCACGTCGTGATGGAACTGCGCAGCGTCGCCGCCATTCTGCAAATGGTCGAAACCACTCGCAGCCTGGGCTTCGTCAGCGAATTGGCGGTGAGTAGCAAAGCCCGCAAGCGACGTTCGCCCATCGTTCCGATCCGCGTCCGCGACCTGAACATCCAGCGTGACCTGATGCTCATCAAGAAACAGGGTCACACGTTGTCACCCGCGGCGCGTGCCTTCGAAGCGAGTTTCGAATAGCGGCGGCAGCTGGGCGAGAGCACCGATCACCTTGCCACCCAAACGGAATTGCCCCGAGTCGTTTCAGCCTTGAGCCGTACAATTGAACAGTGAGAATTCCGTGCGCCGGCTGGCATCGGCGTCTTCGGCGTTGCCAGTGAGGATCGGTTGGTCGGAGCCGAATCCTTTGACGTCGAACCGCTCGTTGGGGAACGCTTTGGGATCGATGTGATTGAGCTGTGCGGCGATCGCCATCGCGCGAAACTTGCTCAGCTTGCGGTTGGCCGCAGGATCGCCGTTGGAGTTGGTGTGTCCGGCAATCCGCACGCACAGGGCTGGAAAGCTCCTCAGCTTCTCGGCGATCTCGCCGATGGTTTCCTTGGCCTCGGGCGTCAAGCCGTAGCTGCCCTCGCGAAAAAACACGTTGGGCAAGCGCAGCGTGCCAATCGTCGCGCTGCCCTCCGCGCCGGGAACCGTGTAGTCGAACGTCTCATCGCGGGCACTGAAGGTGGGTAGTTCGATCGCCGTGTCCGGCCCCGACACCGCCTGAGCCAGCTTCGCCGCATCCAGTCGCTGTTCTTTCACGCCCAACACGAAGCGCCCATCCAAGATGCTCTTCGGATCGGGGATCAACGCTGCGTCCAATTTGCCCTTGGCCGCCAACAGCCGTCCCGTCTTCGAGACGCGCGCAGGCCACTTGCTCGGCGTCGAACACTGGCCGAACCAGATGCACAAGTTCTCTTCGAAGGTCAGAAAGTCGATCCCACGCAGCACTGCCTCTCCCAGGGCGGCGTCGCCAGCGCAGTCGGGGCCGCAGTCCTGCGTCACGAACGCGGCGTGAGCTGTGACGTCACGTTGGTAGCCGTCAATCACATCGAAGTAACTGCTGACCAGATTCTGCAGAGCCGCCGGATGCGCGTCGAGTGTCTTGCGGTTGACGACCGCGATGTCGATGATCACGTCATCGGCTTGGCCACCGGTAGCGAACACCTTGTTGTAGCCGGCCTTCTCTGCCAGCGCCGTGAACGGTTGCCACAGCACGGCGACTTGAACTTCGCCCGCTTCGAGCTTCTTCCAACAGTCTTGGGCGACGACGCCATTGCTTTGGGCGAGCTTGTCACCGAGATTGGCGAAGTTGAGGCTGGCGAAGTCCCACAAGTGCTCGCTCGGCGTTCCCGTGGCGAAGCATACCTTGTCGCTCGGTGTGACGTCATCGAAGCCCGAACGGCCTTTGCCCACGAAGATCGCGTCCCCGCCCGCCGACTCGTCGATACCGAACAGGATGACACCGGGATACGCCGCATCGCTGAGGTGTTTTGCCCCATGCTGCAGGAACGCATCGAGGGTGGTCAACGCAATGTCGATTTCACCCGCACCCAGAGCGCGCATGCGCTCGTCCTGATCGTAGTACTTCTCTTCGTCGAGGTACTGGATGCTGATGTCGTGCTTCGCGAGCGCCGCCGTGAAGCGCGGCTCGTTGCGGAACGTGCTGTACCCCGACCACGGGTCCGCCGCGACCTTCAACGACACGGGCCCGACCGGAGCACTCGCCGGCTGAGCTGCGGACGCCTCTTGGGTCATGTCCTTGAAGTACTGGTAGCCCCACGATCCCGCGAAGGCGGCGAGAACGACAGGAACCCCGAGGGTCAGCGCAGGTCCGGGGCGACCGCGTTTGGAAGTACTGGCCATGGTCAACGCTCTCTCTGTGAGTCCTCAGTGTACCCGGAAGGCACACCGGGTGATAATCCGTGGATGAGCTCGGCGCAAGACGTCGAGCGGAACTAACGGGCGTCGGGCGCACCCGTAATCCTACGACCGATCACTTTGATCGCCATGGCGACAGCGGGGGAGTTGCAGCGCTCCTCGGCCAGAACGGCGACCAAGCCAGCTGGGACACTACCGATGTGAACCCGATAGTCGTCGTAGGTGAGCGTCCCTCCCGCGAAGCCGCTTCCATCGGCTATCAGCGAGGCGCGCAGCTGAGCCAGACGGTGGGCCACGCCACTGACCGTCGAGGCGTCGAACAGGCGCGGCAAGTCCCACCCCAACACTTGCCCGCCGGGGGTCATGGCGATGCTGCCCACGACCCCGTCCACTTCTCGCAGGCAAGCCAAGACATCCGTCAACGCTGATGCACTGAGGTCTGCCGCCTGACTCGCCGTCGCAGGCAACTGCTGAGCGACGGAATCAGATTCTTCGTCGCCGTCGTCTTCGGTGATCCAAAACAGCCGCTTGATGTCCCAGGCAGCCACTGACTACACCTCCAGTACCAACAGCTCGTCGACGCAGCTAACCGGCGTGTTCGGCTCCAATTCGGCAGCGGCGCTCCGCCCTTTCGCATCCCGACGCACGTACCAGCGACAACTGCTGCGCTCGAGAAGCGCCTCGCGGAACCCTTCCAACCCCAACGCATCCCCTATTTCCGAGGCCAAACGCGTCAGCGTCGGAGTCGCTTGATCGAGTGTCCTGCAATCGCCAATTCGCCGCGTCGCCCGACCCGAGGCATCCAAGCACAGCAGTCTGCGGATCGACGGATCAACCTGCGGAGAAGCGGCCTTGAGCGTGCCCTGTGCCGTGGTGTCGGGCTTCGGGGGAGTCGACGTTCCGCTCAGACGACGCCGTGATTGGGGCGGAGCCGCGGACTGTGCTGGATCGGGAGGCATGTCATCGAAACCGAGTTCATCTTCTGAAAACATCACTTTTGTCCGGTTGTCGCGAAAGGTCGTCAGCTCGAACAACTGACTCGCTCCTTCTTCGGGGGGAGCGCTCGAATCCCTCGCTCTGCGCTCCTCATCGGCACGCTGAGCAGCGGTCATCAACAGATGCTGCCAAGGCTGATGCACGGTCGCCCGCCCCGGCCACGGCCCATCCGACAGCGCGAACGTTCCCGACGTCCAACTGAGGATCTCGAGGGCGGCCGCATCACCGACGATTGCCCCGGTTGCCGAGTGGACGAGCTCGCCGTTGTCGAAATGGAGCTGACCCACCTTGCCCGACGAACGCACGATGATGGTCGCACGCGTTCCCGAAAGGCACTCCAGCTGGACCAGGTCGGCGAGTGTCAGTCGCCGAAGTTGGCCGGCGAAACCCTCCGGGGCTACGCTGGGCTCGTCGGGAACGATTTTGCGGATGTTTAACGTGGGCAGCGTCATGTTGGCGACTCCAGGCACGGAACTGCGCGTACTGTAGGAGTCGATTCGATTCCCCTTCAAGGCGTTTCATTCCCCCGGAGCGCAATTTCCGCCACTGTTTCCTTCTGACAGCATGCCGAAACACTCGGGAAAAGCTCCGGATGGGAATCGGTTTCAGTGATCGCACAGATCCGCGCAGTTTCCGTGACGAATCAACAACTCGATCGATAAGTGGTATTTCGGCAGATGCGGTGGTCGGATCACTGCCCGAGGGTGCATCAGCGCGACGCGTCGTGAATCCGGCGCCGTCAGGAATGAGCCGTTCACGGCGCGCGGCGTCAACTCTACATGGCCAGCATCAAAATCGACTTCAGGCGGCCTTCCACGTTGAACGGAATCGCGCAAGCCGAGTGCAGCCCCTCCATGCACGCCCAGTGTGCGTAGCGGGAATCCTCGCGGGTCAGGTCTTCACAAATCATCGGGCAGCCCGATACCCAGGCGCGACCCAAGATCCCCTCCGCGGGACGAACGTCGATGCCCTTCGTCGCTCGATTGAACTCGGGAGTGGTCTCGTACGACTCCTCGACTCGCAGGCCCCCGCTGATGGGGTCGGGTTTCCACAGCTCGAAGCTACGCGCGATCGGCGTATGCTGAGCCGAAAGCATGACGGCCACGCTGCTGACCTTGCCGTCGTTGACCGTTGGCAGCGCGACGCCGGTCGTGACCTCGACTTCTCCGACGGCCTGCGCTCGTTTGAAGTTGGGATCGTCGCTAATCGGCGACATCAACACCGGAGCTCGTCGCACCATGGCGAGCCCGGGCAATCCCTCGCCCTCTGCAAACCGTAACTCACGACTGGACTCTCCCAGCGAAGCCAACGCCCCGTAGTGGCCGTCGCGAAGCGAAAGGACGCCATTGTCGTCATCCGGCGCCCACACCTCGAGCGCCCCGCCCGCCATGCCGTCGCCGCACAGAAGCACGACGACGCCTCCGAGAAAGTCGCCAATGAAAACGGGGAGCGCGATGGCCGCCGAGAGACGCGCGCGTCGCGCCTCGACCGCCCGCTGAAAGTACGGTTCCTCCAACTTGGTCATGATCAGCGGTTCGCGTTGCTGCCACGCCCTGCCGGGCAAGCCCTCGCCATACTCGAACCCAGTCCGCTCGCTTTGCCAGCGAAACTCCTCGAGATCGCCGTACATGCCGCACTCGAGTTCCAGACGCGACCCCCTGCGCGCCAGCTTCCAGACCTCGATGACTTGAATGAATATGTTCATGGCAGCTTCCTCAGCGAACCCGAGTCGTTCGTTTCGCCCGGCTTTCCGACTCACCGTGGCAACAAAGGGAACGATGCAACGTCCCGTGTTTCGGCCTCGTTGATACGGTTTGGCCGGTACCGCCCCGACCGGTTTCGGAATCGAGTTGCGGCGAATGATGTGTTGGGCCGATCGCCCCCGCAACGGCCGGCTCCAATTCACGTGTAGGCCAGCGCCGCCCGAAGCAACGAGCGCACCAGGACCGGCAATCAGGTTGATTGCCGCGACAAATCAACAACCCAGAGCACCGAGCTGCGAGCAACAGTGCACGAACGTGGCCCCGAAGAACGCCCTCACCCATCCTAGGGCGATTCTTCGGGGCGTTTCCGTGCACAGGCAAGCGGATCGGTGCTCCTAGTCGGGGTTCAAACCAACAGGTCCGGCAGTACCCCGCTGATCTTCTTGCGCGGTCTGGCGGTCAGTTCGTAGTCCTCGCCCCAACCGTCAATCGGGGCTCCTACGGCTCGTGCGGAGGTCAACAGCAGTCGCATGAATTGCTCTGCTGGAAAGGCGTGATTGCCACCTACTCGAAGCCGTCCCCCCGCACTTCCCCCGATGAGACACGGCAGGTTCTCGTGAGAGTGGGCACTTCCGTCGCCCAGTTCGCTGGTCATGATCACGGCGCTGTTGTCGAGCAGTGTCGAGCCGTCAGCTTCTTCGACATCGCGCAGCGCCGCCAAGAACTCGGCGTACTGTGAGACGAGCCAGCGATTGACCCGGTAGTAGTCATCGAGCTTCTTTTCGTCTTGGCTGTGGTGGGCGACCCCCAAGTGGTAGGGCTGGTCGACCCCGACGAATGGGTGGCGAATTGTCGTGACCGTGTTTTCGTACTGGAAGACGATCACGCGCGTGACGTCACAGCGCAGCGCCAGTACCATCAGTTCGTTCATCTGACGCACGTGCGTTTCGATGTCGTCGGGAGCGAAGAAGCTTCCGACTCGCCCCTGCGCATCACACATGCCCGAGTCGTTGTTGCGCGGCTCGACCTGGATGCTCTTTTCGATGGAGCGGACGTTGTCGAGATACTGTTCGACCTTTTGCTGATCCGCTTTCCCCAGGCGTTCCGACAGGGACGACGCCTCGCGAACGACGTTGTCGAGAATGCTCCGGCGCAGCCGTTGTCGGCGCGCGAAGGCCAAGCTGTCCTGATCGACGTCACCAACGACGTCGCCGAACAGCCGTTGGAACACGGCAGCTGGATCTGTCTGTTTGGGCAAGGGCGTCTGCGAGTCTTTCCACGACAGGTGATCCTTGATCGTCGACGAGTAGCCGGATTCGTCGTTGGGATTCTCCACCAGCACGTTCGTGCCCAGCTGCAAGGAATGAATCGGCGTATCACCACGGATTTCGTCCGCGATCCCCTGATCGATCGTGCGAAGGTTCTCGGCCACGCGCTGTCGGCACAACAGCCCGCTCAGTTGTGCTGAAATGCCACAGGTGTGCGAAGCGCCGGAACCGTCGGCGTAGGGCGCGCGCAGCCCCTGAACGACGCTGACGTGCTCCTTGACGCCATGCTCCTGCAGCGGTTCGAGCGCGGGGCTCGGCTGCCAATCGCGCTCGCCGTCACCACCCGCCACGCGCCATGTCGATTCGCGATAGCCCGTCGGAAAGTGCCACATCACCCAGCGCCGCGGGGGCGCGGTCTCAGCGGCCTGGAGCACACCGCGATGGGGGCGCATGGCATCGAGAAACGGCATGGCGAGACTGACCCCCAAGCCCTTGAGCGCAAAACGGCGTGACAGTTTCATGGGCTTCATCGTGTCACTCTTCCTGTGCGGCATCGGAATCGGCCGAATGAGCAGCGCGCCCTCGAAACGCGTCGGTGAGCACGACCATACGCAGCAGCTCGGTGAAGTCGTGACCCGCCGCGGAGAAGCGCTTGCGGAGCCAATCGATTCGACACTGGTCTGCTGCTGTTTCGAGCTCGGGCAAGCGGCTCATGGCGTAGGTGTACAGCTTCTGCGTCGCGCAGGCCGGCAGACGGTCGTCTTTCGCGAGCAGCGCGCCCAGTTCCACCGCGCCATCGAAGTCGACGACCCCGCCGTTGGTCGCGAGCTCTCCGCTGGCGTCGATGGCTCGGTCGAACTCCTCGGTTCGATAGCGACCGATCGCGTCGAAACGTTCGAGCCCGAAGCCAATCGGATCCATCAGCGCGTGGCAGCCGGCACACTGCGGATCGTCGGCGTGTAACCGTGCGCGCTCGGCAAACGGGAGATCATCGGGGATCGCGTCCGAGGTCTTGTCCAGGTCACCCTGAACGTTCGGCGGCGGCGGCGGCGGCGCGGCGCACAACAGATTGCTCAACACGTAGACCCCGCGGCGCGTCGGTGACGTCCGCGTCGGCGCGGCGGTCAGGGTGAGCACGCTCCCGTGCCCGAGCAATCCTCGACGGGGGGTATCGGCGAGCGACACCCTTCGAAACGTCGAGTCGAACTCTCCTGCAACGCCGTAGAAGTCGGCGAGGCGTGCGTCGAGGTGAGACTCGTCCGTCGTGAGCAGTTGCTCGAACGGCAGTTCACCGGTGAGCACGTCGCGCAAGAGCAAGCGCGTCTCTTCTTCCATCGAGTGCTTCAACTCGGGCGTGTACTGCTCGAAAACGTCCTCGGCGGGTTGATTGCTGTCGGCAATGTCGTTGGTTTCGAGCCAGCGCCCCGCGAATGCACGGCTGAGCGCTTCGGCTTTCGGATCGGCGAGCATGCGCTCGACCTGCTCGACGATCTGCTCGTCGGACTGTAGTTCGTGGTTTTGCGCCGCCAGCATCAACTCGTCATCCGGCATGCTCGACCACAAGAAGTACGACAAACGCGTCGCCAGTTCGTACTGGGTGAGCGCGTGAAAGTCCGTCGAGTCGGGCTCGACGTCGAACTCCACCCGAAACAGGAAGTTGACTGACAACAGCGCCGCTTCGACCGCGATTTGGATGCCTTCGTCGAAACTCGCCCCCTCGTCTCGAGCCTGACGCACCAGTTCGACATAGGGGCTGATCTCCGCGTCCAGCAGCGGCCGACGGAAGGCACGCGTGAGGAACGGGGTCAACGACTGGCGCGCGCAGTTGTCCAGACCGACGTCGGCTACGTCACAAGTGATCAGAGTATCGCGGCGAGTGGTCAGCGCCTCTTCGGCGAGCTGTGCCGCCGCAGTGACGAACGCCTCGGTCAGCAGCGGACTCACCGTCAACGCCTGAGCGTTGTTGTCGAAGCTGTCGCCGAAGTCATCCTTCGGGAAGGCACGGGCGGGTGTCAGCGCGGTCGACAGCAGGTCGCGCACGGTGTTGTCGTACTCGAAGCGATTGAGCCGTGGCAGGACACGACTCGGCGCGGCGCCCTCACAATCAAACGCATACCCATCGGAAAGACCCGGCACTGGGTCCATCGTGGCCTGGTGGGCCAGGGCGAGCTGTTCGTTCTCGGACGCCGAGGTCGTCTGTGGCTCGATGCGCTCCGGCTCTTCGATCGCGTCGAGGTCAATCCGCGAAGTGCCCCCCTGACCACAACCAGTGAGCGCTGTGCCCACGACCGTAGCGACGCAAAGACCGTGGCGGGTTGCCGACACGACACAGCGGAACCTGAAGAAGCTCACGAAACCAGGTGTGACACGAAGCTCCCGCTCGAGGCAGGTGATCTTTTCGGTGAAGCAAAGTCGATCGATTTCCAGACGTGGCACCAAACGGTACACCACGGGCTGAGGAGAATTCGTCGTACGTTTTCGGTGAGCCGGCGCGCGCGGCTGGCGCGTCCGTCTGAACGGCGCGAGTCCATCGCCAATCGTTGCGAAATTGCGCCATGGCGTGAGTTGCCCTCGACATCGCCGAGGAAACGTCGTTTGCTCGCCGCCGTGGACGCCACCGCATTCGACCCGACCGACGTGGACTGCGACGGTGTTCTGCAGTTGACGTTACGACTTCACGAAAAGCTGCGAGAACGGATCACCACGGCCTGCGCCGAGAGCTCTGCGGCGCAGTTGTCGGCAGTCGTCGCCGACGGCCCCGGTGACACGATGTTCGCGATCGATGCCGTCGGTGAAAGCGCGCTCATCGAGTTGTTGGACGCCGAGGCGGCCAGCGTCGGAGGGATTGTCTTGGTCGCCGAAGGGATCGACACCGGGGCGGTCTGCCTGCCGCGTGGCTCGTCGGAAACCCAAGCTCGCTGGCGCATGATCTGCGACCCGATCGATGGCACCCGCTGCCTGATGTACCAAAAGCGGAGCGCCTGGATCTTGACCGGCGTGGCACCGAATCGCGGCAGCCAATCGCGCCTGAGCGACGTCGTATGCGCGGTGCAAACCGAGCTCCCGCTCCAGAAACAGCACTTGAGCGACCAGCTGTGGGCGACGCGCGGTGGCGGGGCACGGGCCCGGCGGTTCGATCGACTCCGTGGGCAGAATTCGCCGCTGGTTCTGCGGCCATCATCAGCAACCAGCATCGTCCAGGGCTACGCGATGATCAGTCGGCTGTTCCCCGGCGCCAGAGACGAACTGGCTCGCATCGACGACGAGTTGATGCTCCGGGTACTCGGAACTCCGCCGCCAGGCAAGGCTCTTTGCTTCGAAGAACAGTATCCCTCCAGCGGGGGGCAACTGTACGAGTTGATGGCCGGGCACGACAGGTTCAACGCCGACTTGCGACCGCTGCTGACTCCAACATTACTCGCACGTGGCCTTTCACCGAGCGTGTGCTGCCACCCCTACGACATCTGCACCGCGCTCATCGCGACGGAGCTCGGTGTCGAGCTGACCAACCCCGACGGAACTGCGTTGGACGCGCCGATGGACCTCGGCAGTGACGTGGCGTGGGTGGGGTACGCCAACGCCGCAATCCGCCGTCAAATCGAGCCAACGCTCCACGCAATCCTCCGTGAGCGTGGTTGGCTCAGTTGACCAACGACGCGGCTCCCAAGATCGGGTTTCAAGCTCCGAATGGCGTACTCGGCAGCTCCGCGCTCGCGAGCTTTCGAACCACCTTCTGAAAGAAGAGCGTATTGGGGATCTGCAGTTGAGCACTGTGCCCGTCTGGCAGGGACTCTTCGAGGGAGACGAACAGCAGGTTCATGTCCAGCACGCGCCCCCGGGGGAACGGCGCGCCCCCTTCCAGCACCTCGATCGTGTCGCCGACCTGGAACGGGCGAAAGATCACCATCAGCAGGGCGCAAACGATGTTGGATAGCACACTCCAGATCGCGAAGAAACCGACGGCAACGGTCGTGAACAACGCCGTCAGGACAGCCCAGGCATTCTCGAAAGCGCCTGACTGGTGCAGAGCGAGCAGCAGGGTGCCCGCCAGCATGCCCATCCTCATCAGCGCCCGCAACCTGCCGGCCATGGGTTTCCGCAGCTGGCCATTGCGCACCAACCCGGTCAGACTCCGCACTCCCAAGCGGTAAACGAGGTAGCCGAGCAGCAGCACCAACACGGACGAGATCCAGCGGATGCCGTCGAGGTCTACCCGGTCCAACCAACTGACGTTCGGCCATTCCATGACGCGCTCCTGTAGCGGATCCGAATGGTCGACGGCAACCCAAGTCGCCTGCCGAGCAAGCCGTCCCGGCCCCAGCCTGGATGTACGCAAACGTCGCCGTACCGGGCACGCTCGTACGGCCGATGGCGATCACGATTCCGCACCCAACTTCTACGCTGGTACCTTGCGACGTGGTCCCCGAGTGACATATGGGTAGGCAATGTTCGGACGTGTGTCAGCGCGGGGGTGGGCGTGGCGGCTGCTGTGCGTCGCAGTCCTCGTGTTACCCAGTCGCGCTTCGGGACAAACGCCACAGTCGACGACCCCGGCCAAAGCTACCGTAACTCCGCCCACGGCTCCGAAGAGCACAACGTCGAACACCGCCTCACCGACCAAGGCAGGTTCAGCCACTCGGCGTGAACCCCAAACAGCGACCAAACCCGTCAAGCGCACCGCGCTCGCGACGAAGAAGCAGGCATCGCCAGCCGCGACGGCCAGCGCAACGGCGAGCGCGACTGCGCAGAGATTTCCGGCGCCGCCCACCGCTTCGACGCCGCCGCCAAAACCCGCCGCGCCTGCGCCCGAAAGCTCCACGCTGCAGCGGCAGCTGGAACTGACAGCGAGTCGCATCGAGCAGCTCGTCAAGCACACGCTGGACCCTTCGGTTGCGCCGGCATCCTTGTTCGACGTCGATCTCAACGACCCTTCGGCCATCGCCCTCGAACGTGCCAGGCTCCAGGTTCTGCTCCCGAGTGCTCGAGACGCAGGGGTGATGGCAGTCGTACGCCCAGAGGCCAGCGACGCGGGTGGCCCACGCGCCGCGTTGGTCTCGGACCGCAGTTGGTCGGAAGGCGAACTGCGGGCTCGCATCCGCCTCGATCGCGCGCGTTTGACATTCTACGAGCTGTCGGTGAGCGAGCGCCAGGCAGCGCTGGATGCACAGCGAGAGCAGCAAGAAACGGACCGAGCCAGCGCCGTCGAACAACAGGCAGGCGAGGCAGAGCAGCGCGCGATGCAGGCGGAGCGCCAGCGGCAAGCAGCGTTGGCGCAGGCCCAACACGCCAGGACGGAAGCCCTGCGTCTGGTCGCGGAAGAGCACGCCCGATTGCTGGGTATTTCCGCTGCGCAAGCACAGTTCGAAGCGAGATTGCTCGACGCCAAGAAGCAACTGGTGCTCGAGCAGGAGCAGGCCCTCAGCCAGCGACGGCAGGTGCGCGAAGTCTTGCAGCAAGCGGAACGGGGCCAGGCATCAGCCGATGACGTCTCCGACTTGTACGCGACCCTGAGGTCGACGCTGCGGCAGTCGCGGCAGCACCTGGACGTGGCACTGTCGGACCTGGACGACAAGTCGCAGGTACCCGTGCCTGGCGAAGATCGAACCGGGGACCTGCCGGCGGACGTCGACGCGTCGGAGCCGCGAGCCAAGCACGCAGAGGTCAGCATGGAGGCTCACCGGCTCGAGCAGGTGGAATCTGACGTGAGAACGGAACGCGTCGACGCCCTGTTCGAACGGGTGCAAACGCTGAACGCCGATCGCTTGGCTCTCTACCCCCACTTGAGCAGCGAGCTTCGGGACGAAATCGTCGGTTTCGGTCCCAGCGGCTGGGACCAAGCTCGAGCCGAGATCGGCCACGTCGTGCTCACCGCGCGTTACAGCATCTCCGAGCTGCGGCGCTGGCTCAGCTCGATGGCGGGGGGCGGCGGTGCACGCGGCGAAAGCGCCTGGGCCGTCAGCGCCGTAGCCCTGAAGTGGCTGATGCCGATCGGTGTATTTTGGTGGTGGCGAAGGCGCGCCACCGACACGCTCGGCGGATGGCGAACCGCCGCGCGAAAAGAGCGGCGACTGGGTCAAGGCACCACCCCAACGCCAGTCGAAACGGTTCTGGGTTTCGTGATGCGAATCCGGCGCCCCGCCGAAAGCCTGCTGCTCACTCTGGCTGTGGTGTGGCTGCTGCCGGTTCAGGCCCAGGAGCGCCTCGAGGTCCAGGTGCTTGCCAGCATCCTGCATTGGACTCTCGGAGGCGCCTTGGTCGTCGCGGTGATCGACGCGTTTGCCGAGCGTGGCGCACTGGGAAGCCGAACCCGGACTCCCAACGCCGAGTTGCGGCTCAAGTCGCTGAAGCTGCTCGGTCGCGTCGTCGTCCTCGTCGCACTCATCCTGTCGCTGAGTGACGAATTGGTCGGCAAAGGAACCGTCTACGATTGGGTGCTTTCGACCTGCTGGTTCGCGGCACTTCCGGTGTCGTTGGTGATCGCCGGCTGGTGGAAACAGCAGATCTACGACCGCCTGCAGCGACGCCGAAAAAAGAACGCCCTGATGACGTGGGCGCTCGAGCAACAGGGCTGGCGGAGTCTGCTGGTCGCCCTCGGGACCGGCGCGTTCTTCTTCTACGAAGGCGTGATCCGGCGCATCAAACCCGTCGTGACGGGATTCGACGTCAGCCGTCGTTTGCTCGCATACTTGTTCCGACGGGATCTGTCGAAGCGCACCGAAGCGGTTGCGGCACAGTCGATGCACGATCTGCCGAGCAAGTTGTTCACGACGCTCGGCCCGAGCACACCATCGACGGCAATCGTGGAAAGCATTGCCGACGACCAGGTCACGCACGTCATCGAGCGCATCAAGCAACCCGGGGGCGGTGTCTTTGCTCTCGTCGGAGAACGAGGCAGTGGGAAAACCACGTTGCTGCGACGCATCGCCGCCGAGGGGCGTGACGTTGCGGTCGTCAAGTGCCCGCTGAACATCACCGAAGCCGTCGACTGCATCGCCCGCGCGGTCGGTGTCGCCGAGGGCTCCAACATCGACGAGTGCGCGGCTCACATGAACGACCCGGAGCGGGACGCAGGGTTGCTCTTCGACGACGCGCATCGGCTGCTCAAACCCACGATGGGTGGGTTGGCGTTGTTCGACCAGGTCCTCGAAGCGGCAACCCGCAACAGTACGACTTGCTGTTGGGTGTTCGCGTTCGACGAAGTGATGTGGACGTTCCTTCAACGTGCACGCGGAACCAAACCGCTGTTCGACGAAGTGATCGCACTCAAACCCTGGGGAGAAGAAGCGATCGCCAGGCTGCTGACCAGTCGCAGCAAACAAGCCGACATCAAGCCCAGTTTCGAGAATCTCGTCGGACCGCTACCCAAAGACGCCGACGCGATCGACGTCCAAGAAGCGCTCGAGCGAACCTCGACCGGCTACCATCGCCTGATCTGGGACTATGCGACGGGCAACCCGGGGATCGCGCTGCACACGTGGCGTGCCAGCCTCGCGCTCGACTCGAACGAGGTCGTGACGGTTCGCAACTTTCACGCGCCCGATAGTCGCACGCTCGAGGCACTCCCCGACGATGCGTCGTTCGTATTGCGAGCGGTCGTCCAGCTCGAATTCGCGACCGTGTCAGACCTCGTCGAAGCGACGCAACTGAGCCGTGCCGAGGTCCAAAACGCACTGCGTTTTGGCATCGTTCGGGGCTACTTCGAGGTGAAGGGCGAGTATCATTGCATTACCTGGTCCTGGTACCGACCCATCACGCGGTTCTTGGAACGGCGGCATCTTCTGGTGCGAAAATGACGCGGGTGTCGATGTCTTGAGTTCGCTCGGCCCCCAGGAGACGATGCACGATGTTTCTTCGCCGCGCTAGACACTGGTTACAGTTCAAGGTCGAAGTCTTCGTTCTCCGCGGGCCGTTCTACCGGATGCTCGCGGTCATCGCCCTGATTGGACTGATCGCGGTGTGGTCCGGGCTGTTCGTCTTCTTCAACGGCGAGTTCGACGACGCCGGTGACGCCGTGTGGTGGGCGTTCCTGAGACTCACCGACCCTGGTTACCTGGGGGACGACGTCGGCACGCTGCGCCGGGTCGTCTCGACGCTGATCACGGTGCTCGGCTACGTCGTGTTCTTGGGCGCGCTGGTCGCGATCATGACCCAGTGGTTTCACCAAACGATGACGCGACTGCAAGAAGGTCTGACGCCCCTGGTTCAGAAGCAGCACATCTTGGTTCTGGGTTGGACGAACCGCACCGCCGTGATCGTCCGCGAGCTGTTTCAATCGGAAGAGCGCGTGTCCAACTTCCTCGCTCGAATCGGTGCGAGGCGTTTGAGCGTCGTGCTGCTGACGGAGGTCGACACGGACATCGTCATGCGCCACTTGTCGAACTACGTGGGTCAGTTCTGGGAACCCGCCCGGTTCGTCTTGCGTTGGGGCTCGCCGATGCGGCTGAACGCCGAACACTTGCAGCGCGTCGACTTCTTGAACGCGTCGACCATCATCTTGCCCGCCGACGAATCGCCCGCCATCGTCGAGACGACCGTCGACGGGACGACCATCAAGAACCTGATCACCATCGCGGACGTCGCCAGGTCCGTCGGCAAAGCGCCACCACCAGTGGTCGCCGAACTGCTCGACTCGCGCAAAGCGAGCCTCGCGCGACGTGCCTACCAGGGCCCGCTGCAGGTCATCGCCAGCGACGAGCTGATCAGTCGCCTTCTCGTTCAGAACATCCGTCACCCGGGCCTGTCGGAAGTTTTTTCCCGCGTGCTGGGACACGGCGGCGGCAGCGGGCTGCACGTCGTGCACTTGCCCGAATTCGACGGTTCGCCTTTCCGCGATCTGGCGGGGCGGTTCGACCGAGCCGTGCCGATCGGCGTTTCCACCGGAGATCCGATCGACCCCGTTCGCCTCGCCCCGACCCAACACGCCCTACGGGCCGGCGAGAAACTGATCCTGTTGGCGGCAGACTTCGACGCGTGTCGTCCCCGACGGCGCCAACCCAACCCGGTCGCCGCAACGCCGTTGACCGTCGCGATACCGACGCCGCCCAGCCGTCAACGGATCCTCATCCTGGGCTGGAATCACAAGGCCCCCCCGCTGCTCGACCAGTTGGCGCGAGATCACGGCGAGTTCGAGATCGACGTCTTGTCGCGAGTCGGCATCGAAGAACGTCAGTCCCTGCTCGAGCGTTGGGGCTACGCATCAACCGAGCAGACGGTTCGCCATTTCGTCGGCGACTTCACGTCCACGCCGGACCTCCAACGCTTCGAGCTCGGTCACTACGCAACCGCTGTCATCCTCGCCAGCGACTGGTCCGACGACGACGCGGGCACCGACGCCAGAACCATCTTGGGTTACCTCGTGTTGCTCGAGTACTGTGAGCGGCTGGACCCGAAACCGCACATTTTGGTCGAACTGCTCAATCCGGACAACACGAGCCTGTTTGACGGCAAGCCGGGAGAGATCCTCGTCAGTCCGGTTCTTGCCAGTCACGTGCTCACACAGGTGGCAATGCGCCACGAGCTACTCCCTGCCTTCGAAGAACTGTTCGCCCAGGACGGCGCAGAGATCACTTTCGTACCGTTGTCCGAACACAGCCAGTCCACCACACGGTCGTCTTTTGCTCAGCTTCAAGCGAGCTGGCCAGAGGAACGCGGAATCGTGATCGGCTTGCGAGAATCCACAACTGTTCACCTCAATCCAGCGCAGGACTTCGAGGTTCTGCCGCAGCGTCACGAAGCCATCGCGCTCATGCAACGCTCCAGTTCGCTCGAGCCGTCCGTGGCGGCTCCGCGGCGAGCTGGCCCCCTGGCAACGTAGCATTCCGCCCGGCTGGCAATCGCTCGAACGTGCCGACCGCCACCCACAACACCTACAGCGCCATCTCGAGACCAAGCCTTCTCAGCCACTCGCTGGATCGGTGCGCCCGAACCGGTAGGCCGCCTGGCAGCGCAGGTGACGCCACGCGTTAGCGCCATCCGAGCGTCGGTTCCCACGATGTCGCACCTGCCCCGACGGGCACGTGACTCGACCACCGCAATATCGACATTGTGGTTCGTGACGTGACCGATCGACTGGCCATTAATGCGAGGTTTGCGTCGCCGTAGCACTACACTAAGCTCACTTTCCGCGCGATGCTCTCGACCCCTATCCATGTCTGATCCCGAGGCACCCAAGCCGATGCAGTCCGCCTCACTCAGACCCGACGAAATGAGCAAGGGGTTCGAGTCGGCTTGGACGGATCCTCCTCCAGCAGGCGCCGAAGAAGACGCGCTGGTCGGCGCCACGCTATCGAGGACCTATCGCATCACGCGTGTGCTCGGCGAGGGTGGCATGGGCCGTGTGTACGAGGCCTGGCACACGCGCATCAAGAAAAAGCGCTACGCGATCAAGGTCCTGCACCCCGAGTTCGCGCGTTCACCCGAAGTTCTCAGTCGGTTTCAGCGCGAAGCAGAAGCAGCGGCATGCCTGTCGCATCCAAACGCCGTGGGCGTCTACGACGTCGCGCTGACGCCGCAAGGCTGGCCCTACCTCGTCTGCGATTTTTTGGAGGGGATCGACTTCTCAGTGCATCTGAGAAAACATGCGCCGCTCAGTGCCGCCGTCGCGAAGCACATCGTGCTGCAGGTCTGCGACGCCCTGGTCGAGGCCCACGCCAACGGCGTGGTGCACCGCGATCTCAAACCCCAGAACGTATTTCTGGTCGGCGACTTCGAGCACGGCGTTCCGACCTTCCCCAACGCGAAGGTGCTCGACTTCGGGCTTTCCCGCTTCCTCGACAGTTCCGACAGTGAACTGACGAAGACCGGCATGGTGATGGGCACGCCCTCGTACATGGCACCCGAGCAGGCGCGAGGTGAACGCGTCGACCATCGCTGCGACATCTACGGCGTCGGCGCGTTGTTCTACGCCGCGCTGACGGGCCGCCCACCGTTCAAGACGGAAACCCCGCAGGCGACGATCCTGGCGGTGATGAACGACGTACCACCCCGCCCGTCGTCCCTCAATCCCGACATCCCGACTGCTGTGGAGTTCGTCGTCCAGCGCGCGATGGCAAAGGAGCCGGACCAGCGCTATCAGACCATGGAAGAGCTACGTACGGCGTTGCTCGAGCTGGATCTGGGCGATGCCTCGGCCTACGCCGACAACGACCCCGCTGGTGCCGCCAAGACACGCATGATGGCGCCACTGTCCGCGCACGACCGCGCCGCGGACATGAAAAACGCGCGCATCCGCTTTCTGGGTTACTCCGCGCTGAGCCTGACCCTCGCGTTTGCGAGCAGCGCCGCGGCGATCAGCGGCAGCATCGTTCTGGCCCTGGGGCGGTGGCCATTGACGCGCATGGAAACGTTGCTGACGCTGCTGATTTTGGTCGGCACGTTGCTGACCCCGTCGTTGCTGCTGATCCGCTGGTTGCGCAAGCACGTCTGGAACAACACGGCACGCGTGGTCGAACTGCTCGGCTCGATGCGACGCGCAGTCAACGCCGGAATGTTTACCTACGGCATCTCTGCGCTCACCTGGCTGTTCATCGACGACGTGCTGATTCACTTCGTCGATACACCGCGGCTGGCCACCAACAGCGGCTTGCACTGGCCGGGCACGGCGCTGTTCTTGTTGTTGAGTGCCGGTTGCGTCAGCGCCGTCACTTGGTGGCAAGGCTCGCTGGAACGGGTCGGTGGCTGGGTCGATCGAGCCGGCCGAGGCCGTGGTCGCTCGTTGCGGCGATTCGTCGTCGGCCCGGTGTTGGCAGGCATGGCTACCCTGCTGGCCGTGCTCACGTTGGGGATCGGCACGGCGTGGCGCTATGCGGACACACGCGACGGAGCCTCCATCACGGCCGAAGCCGAACCGACGACGGCGGACCAAGGCGCCGTCGAACTGAACGAGGAACAGCCGGCGGCAAGCGCGCAGCAAGCCAGTTCCGCCGACGCACCTGCGGAACCGACGAGCTCGACCGCGCAATCGGCTCCCGCCCCGAGCGAAACTGCCGCCCCGGCAACGACGGACGTCCCGCTGTCCCTCGCGCCAGCCGCAGAACTGCGCGCAGCGATCGCGTCTGGCGAAGAGGCGCTCGTCGCCTTGCTGAAACGATTTCCCGACGACCCGAAGGTCCTGCGCGCAGTGGCGGTCAATCAGGCGAGCCGCTCCTCGACCCTCGTCGACTCCGCCAAGACCTTCAAACGGCTGTTCGCAGCCTCTCCGGCTTCGGCACAGGAGACGGACTTGCAGAACATGGTCGTGCAGATGACGCGTTCCAAAGATGCGGGCAAACTCGCGTACGCGCTGCTCGGCGAGAGCATGGGCTCGATTGGCCCCGACCTGCTGTACAAGATCTCGCTCACCCACCGCAACCAACGGGACGCGGCGCTGCGCGAGCTCGGCAAGAGCTCCGTACGTAAGAACTTCTCGCCGCAATTGCAGATCGCTTTCGAGCTGCGTTTCTCCCAGTCGTGCAAGGGCCGCGTCCCACTGTTGCCCCGCGCCGAACAGTTTGGTGACGACCGCTCGATCCGAACTCTGCGGTCACTCGCGCGAACACCCAGCCGCTGTGCCAAGCGCCCCTGCAAACCGACGTGCCCCTCCCAGGCCGAGCAGTTCCTCCAGACGATCGACGTGATTTCCAAGCGCCTGGCCGCGTCGGGCAAGTGACGGCCAGCGAGGCACCGACCCGTCCTTCGGGTGCAGTGGCCCCGTAACCACAGACCTGTTCACCTCGCGAAAGAGCCCCGTCCACAGGCCGGGAACCGACGGCGAGACTGGATTCTTCGAGCCACCGAAAGCATCGCGAACGCTGGCTCAGCCGCTTCCAAAGCGCAGCGTCGCGCAAGTGTCTGTTTGAAATCGTTGAAAAAACCCGCGGTTGCGAGCGGGGCATACACATGTTACAGTTAAGGTTCTTCGTCACAACTGGCGCTCGCTCAGCGCGCCACGAAACTGCCCGCTCACTCGGCGGATCCCGGGAGCCTCGAGCCGTGACTCCCACGCTCGGCCGATCGCACGAGATTTCTCTAAGGGCAGGTTACTCAAGCCAGAGCCCCTATCTCTTTGGTGCTCCGTAGAAAGGACACTCATGACGCAACCGCTTCCTACCTTGTTCAAACACTCGAAACGACCGAGCTGGGGTCTCGCCGTAATCGCATGGGAACGAGATGACAAGCGCGGCTATCTCTTCGAGAACGGGATGCTCCGGACGCTGGCCGAACCCTTCTATCGGTTCATGGTCCCAGTCGAAAAAGTCGACGACGCTGGTCACGCGACGCTGATTCGCTTGATGGCGCAAATCGAGGTCACTGGGGGCGCCCCTTCCGTCCGCACTTCCATGTCGCCGGCGTTGCGGTTCTCTCTGGCCGATCAGGTTGCGTACTTCCGCAGTGAATACCCCGAAGGTTTCGGTGGCGAGTGGCTGAAGAAGGTTCGCGGCGCTGGGGCCAAACGCCGATTGAAGCGCCATCGAGATGCGGCAGTCGCCCACGCGCAAGAGGACCTGTCTCTCGAATTCCTTCAGTCGTCTGCCACCGACGAAGGAGCAGCCGACGTATGGCGAAAAGTTGCGAGCGTGCTGGACCAAACCGACTTGGTGCCCACCGCACAGGTCGAAGCGCTGCGTGCGAGCGCGGAACGCGCCAACGCTCAAAGTGTGAATGCGCTGCTCGGCGTTCTGTACGGTCAGGACGATCTCTCGGCGCGCTTCGACGCCTATGTGCACGCGCTCGAAGCACAGTTGGGGAAAGCTCCGAACTGGGAGCTCGCCAGTGCGATCCTGGGGCTAGTCGTCCCACGTGAATGCGTTTGCGTGCGACGCACGAGCTTCCAGACCCAAGCAGACTGGTTGCTTCCGGAATTGCGTAGCGCACGCGGCGTCAGCGCGCTGACGTACAGCGCCTACTCGCACCTCGCACGGACCGTCTGCGAGTACTTGGAGCAGCACGACCTGCCCCCGCAAGACTACATCGACGTCCACGATTTCATCAAACTCACCACCACGCCGTCGGCGCAAAGCCGCATGCTCACACTGCAGCGCTCGGAAGGCGACGCCACCGAACCCGATGGCGACGGCCAGGAGCCCACGGGCAGTGGCAAAAGCTCCGCCGAAGCGGCCTGAGGCCGACAAGCGCTAGAACAAACGCACAGGCAGACGAGAGACACAAACCGCGCGCCCGAGCACCGCAAAGCGAGCTCGGGCGCGTCTCATTCGTCGCTCCGAAACGGGCCAACGCCTGATACGGGAGGGCAGTCGCTTCCGCCGACCCGCGGTGGCGTCTCGCACGCACGAAGGTACGGCTTGTGCTCGCTTCGCATGTGCCCCCTTGGTGGAGCGACGTAGCCAGCGACAGTCGCTTGCTCAGCCGCGCGGGCAGCACTAGCTTGCTCTACGTCCATGCTACCGACCGCGAACTGCCACCAGAAGAGCCCTCCGGGCACTTCCCCACCCGCGCGCCAAGCCGCCGCACGTGCCGCACAGGCCACGCGATGTCCGTGAGCCTCGCCCCCAAGGCCACCGCGCCAGCCGGGATCCACTGGCAGCAAGTCATCGCTCAGTTCGACTATCCGGTGGTGTTTTGCAGCGACTCGCTGACCCCTGGTGCGGAGCAATTGCGATGGACAATCTGCCGCAATGCGACATCCGAGACGCATCGCCATCCAGTGATCTTCTGCATCGACGCGGGAGTATCCGCGGCGTGGCCCCACGTCGAGCAGAGCGTCGTCGACTACGTCGCGGCCCACTCGGATCAACTGGAGCTGCGCGCTGCACCGCTCCTGGTACCCGCCGGAGAGGCCTGCAAGAACGATCCCGATGTACACTCCTCGCTGGTCGAGGCCTTGGCCAGCAGTCGCATGGACCGACAGGCGTGTGTGGTCGCCATTGGCGGTGGCGCAGTCCTGGACGCGGTGGGGTATGCGGCGGCACTGGTTCACCGCGGTGTCCGCCTGGTACGCATGCCGACCACCGTACTCGCGCAAAACGACGCTGGCGTCGGCGTGAAGAACGGCGTCAATGCTTTCGGCGCCAAGAACTTCCTCGGTACCTTCTGTCCGCCATTTGGTGTCATCAACGACTCGCGGTGGCTCGACACGCTGCCTCGACGAGACATCCGCGCCGGCCTCGCCGAAGCGGTGAAGGTCAGCACGATACGGGACCCGAACTTCTTCGATTGGCTCGAGGCCAACGCTCCTGCGCTGAGTCGATGCGGACCGCTGCTCGATGAAAGCGTGCGACGGGCCGCGTTGCTCCATCTCGAGCACATTCGCTGCAGCGGCGACCCGTTCGAGCTCGGCAGCGCCAGGCCGTTGGACTACGGGCACTGGTCTGCGCACAAACTCGAAACGCTGTCGGGACACGAACTCCGCCACGGAGAGGCCGTCGCCATCGGAATGGCCCTGGACGCAACCTATGCTCACCGCATTGGACTGCTCGACGCCACGGCCTTCGGAAGGTTGCTCAGTGTCATCGAAGCGCTGGGATTGCCGCTGTTCCACCCAGCGCTCGATGAGCGCCGGGACGGCCAACGCGCAATACTGGGCGGACTCGAAGAGTTCCGAGAGCACCTGGGCGGCGTCTTGTCGGTTACGCTACTGCGATCCATCGGAACCCCAATCGAAGCTCACTCGATGGACCAAGCGCACATCGAAGCGTCCATCGACTGGCTTCGGGATCGCGCCGGCGGATGATCCTGGACCACTCGACTCAGCTGCATCTCAGCTACTGCACCAACGTGCATCCGGGTGAGTCACTGGCGGAGGTCGAAAACACGTTGCGACGCGACGTCAATGCAGTCCGCACAGCCATGGCATGGGCCCAGCCCTTTGGGGTCGGTTTGCGCCTGGCGGCCGTGGCGACGCGAGAGTTGGTGCAAAGTGCTTCGCGCCTCGACGAGTTCAAAGCGCTACTCGCCGAGCTGAGAATGTACACGTTCACCCTAAACGGCTTCCCCTACGGCACCTTTCACGGCACCCCCGTCAAAGAAGAGGTGTACACGCCGGACTGGGGTGATCCTCTCCGGTTGGGCTACACCTGCCAGTTGTTTGCCATTCTCGAGCAGTTGCTGCCCGCTGACGTTCCCGTCGGAACGGTCAGCACCTTGCCGGGCACTTTCAAACCCAACGCGAGTGCCGACCGAATTGCATCGATCACAGCTCAGTTGGTGCAGTGCTGCGCCGAGCTGGTCGCCTGTGAGCGCAGGAGCGGAAAACGCCTCGTGTTGGCACTCGTGCCTGAACCGTGCTGCCTACTCGAAACCACCGATGCAACACTGAGCTTCTTCGAAGAGCGGTTGCTCGACGAAACGAGCAGGCGGTCGCTGGACACGCTGACCGGCTGCGGAACGCGGGTCGCCGAAGAACTCCTCCGACGTCACATCGGCGTGTGCCTGGACACCTGCCACGCCGCCGTCGAGTTCGAACCCGCGCTGGCAGTCTACGAAACGTTGACTGGAGCGGGTATCGATGTGGCCAAGGTGCAAATCAGCGCTGGGCTCATCGTCGATCCGAACGACGCAACTCACCTGCGAGCCCTCGAGCAATTCGACGAGCCAGTCTACCTTCACCAGGTGGTGCAGCGCGACACCGACCAGCTCACGCGCTTCGTCGACTTGAGCGACGCGTTCGAGAACCACCGAAAGAGGGGCAGCAAGCCCGCTGACGACGCTGAATGGAGAGTCCATTTCCACGTACCCATCTCATCGGCCGATTGCGGGATCTTCCGAAGCACACGCCAGGAACTGGCGCCGTTGCTCGAACACCTGAGCGCCAGTGCTCGTCCACCACACTTGGAAGTCGAGACGTACACTTGGAACGTTCTGCCCCAAGCGCAACGCGCCAGTAACCAAGCAGAAGCCATTGCATCCGAGCTGCGCTGGGCAGCTGACTTGCTGCGCCCGAAACGACTGACCAAGTAGCTGCAAGCATCGCCGTGAACCTCAGAACGCTTCTCGAACTTGGTAGAACGTCGAATCTGCCGACGGTTTGGACCAACGTCCTGTGCGGCAGTGCCTTGGGTCTGGCCAGCTCCGAAAACGACGGGCCAGCGATGGGTACGGCCATCGTGGTGGGCAGCGCGTTGTTCGGCGCGAGCAGCCTGTATGTCGGCGGGATGTTTCTCAACGATGCCTTCGACGCCAGGTGGGACGCCGAGCACCGCCCCGAGCGCCCAATCCCTGACGGACGTGCTCGGCTGCAGACCGTCTACGTCATGGGTTTCGGCCTGCTCGCAGTGGGGATCCTCAGCGTCAGCCTCGGCTCGTTCGCCAGCGGCGGCGGTTGGAATGCCACGCTGGCCGCCGTGGGCACCGCAGCGCTAATCGTGGCGTACGACCTGTGGCACAAGGGGCTTTCCTGGGCCGTCCTGCTCATGGGCAGCTGTCGCGCAGGTGTTTATCTCATGGCGGCATACACCGTGACGACCACGCCATCGTGGCTCGTCTGGTCCGCCTCGGGCGCGCTGGCAGCCTATGTGGTTGCGTTGACTCACGTTGCGCGCTTCGAAACAGGATCGGGTCTCGCCAAGGCGTGGGTTGGCTCGTTGCTTTTTGCGCCCACCGCGCTCGGCGCAGTCCTGCTCTTGCGTGATCCGAGCCCCGCGACGTTGAGCCTCGGACTCCCGTTGCTGATCGTGCAAGGCGCGTGGTCGTTGCGAGCACTTTCCATCGCTCGTTCCGGACGGCCCGGGGCCATCCCCAAGTCGGTCCTGGCCTGCATCGCGGGGATCTCGCTGGTGGATGGCGCGCTGATGGCTAGCATCGGCGCCGTTTGGCTCGTCCCCCTGGCGCTCGCAGCCTTCGCTTTGACGTTGAGTTGGCACCGCAAAGTGGCCGGAACTTGAACGCCCTCGCACGACCGGGATGGCTCAATCGTCGAACACGTGCCGGAGCATCAGGTCGCGCACGGCCGGAGCGCTCACTTCCCCGTCAGGGACCAGACTCGGCGTGTTCGACATGAACAACGGGCCCGCGTCGGGGTCGTCCGTGAGCCGTCCGTGGGCACCTTTGACGAGCGTCCCATCGAGAGGGATCACATCCAGCAAGTTGCGAAACCCGAGCTTTCGGGCGGCGAGCTTGCGACCGACCGTCAGCGTCGGCGACCATAGCTTGGGATCGACGAACAGCTCGACGGGATCGTAACCGGGCTTGGCGTGAATATCGACTGTACGCGCGAAGTCTGGCGCTCGCTCGTCGTCCAGCCAGAAGTAATACGAGAACCAACGGTCTGGTCGGGAAACGGCGATCAGCTCGCCGGATCGTTCGTGGTCGAGTCCGAACTGGCGCTTCTCGTCAGTCCCCCACACGCTTTGCACCCCATCCAGCCCTGTCACCAACGCGCGCACCTCGGCGACGCGATCCGGGTTGCGCACGTACACGTGCGCAACCTGATGGTCCGCAACGGCGAACGCTTCACTTGCCCCAGCGTCGAGCTGTTCGCGACCGAGTTCGGGGCGCACTCGAAGCAAGCCCGCCGACCTCAGGGCGCGATTGATGTGGACGGGACCGGTGACGCCGGTGATCCCGTACTCGGACAGCACGATCACGCGCATCCCCCGAGTCTCGGCGAAAGCCAACAGTTCCTCGGCAGCGCGGTCGATTTGTGCCGCTGCGATCGCCGCTTGGGGCGCCTCGGGTCCGAACTTCTGCAGATCGTAGTCGAGGTGCGGCAAGTAAACCAACGTCAGTGTCGGGTGCCGCTCTTGCATCACCTGCAGCGAGCAGTCCACGATCCACTGCGAAGAAACGATGGAAGCGCGTGGCCCCCAGAAGTTGAACAGCGGAAAGGTTCCCAGCTTTCGTGTCAGCTGTTCCCGCAACTCCGGCGGTTCCGCATAGACGTCAGGCAGTTTGCGACCGTCGGCGGTGTACATGGGGCGAGGCGTGACGGACCAATCGACGTCTGCGTACATGTTGTACCACCAGAACAACTTCGCGCAGGTGAACGCGGAGTCACGTTGTCGAGCGACGTCCCACACCTTGGGGCCCTGCACCAGGCGGTTGGACTGTCGCCAAAACCAAACCTGCGCCAGGTCTCGGAAATACCAACCGTTGGCGACGATGCCATGCTGTGAGGGCAACCGCCCCGTCAGCATGCTCGACTGTACCGTACACGTTACCGCCGGAGTCACGGTGCGCAACGGGCGCATGGTCCCTTCAGTTGCGAACTTCGACAGGTTCGGCGCGTGTTTCAGCAGTGCCGGGGTGAGCCCCACGACGTCGATGACCAACGTGTCGTGCATGCAGTCGATCAATCGCCATCTGTGCGCGGAGCTTGGCCGCGCAACACGGAGTTTCCTTGCCAGAGGTCGCGCTGATCGACGTTCAGCGGCGTGGCAACTTCCTGGGGATCGAGCCGCCCACTCTGCGCGAAAAACTCCACCGGATTGTCCCACAGCACCCGCGTGATCGTGGCTTGTTCGACACCAGCATCCACCATCGCGCGAGCGGTCTTCGGCACCTTGAGCGGGTCACTCACGCCCCAATCTGCCGCGGAGTTGACGACCATCCGCTCGGCTCCGTATTGCTGCACCAGCGCGACCATGCGCGCTTCATCCATCTTCGTGTGCGGGTAGATCGAGTGTCCCGCCCAGCACCCCGAATCGAGCACCGAAGGAAGCGTCTCCTCGTTGTTGTGATCGATGAGCACCATCTCGGGGGCAATGCCGCAGTCTTTGACGAGGGCAATGGTTCGCTCGGTGCCGCGCTTCTTGTCGCGGTGCGGCGTGTGGATCAATATGGGTAAGCCGAGGTCCCGCGCGAGCAGCATCTGCGCACGAAAGTAACGCTCTTCGGCGGGCGTCACGTCGTCGTAGCCGATTTCGCCGATCGCTACGACGCTGCTCTTCTCCGCGTACAGCGGCAGCAACTCCATGACACCGTCGGCAAGCTTGTCGCTGTTGGCCTCTTTGGGATTGAGACCCATGGTGCAATAGTGGCGGATCCCGAACTGACTCGCTCGAAAACGCTCCCAACCAACCAGCGAAAGGAAATAGTCCTCGAACGACCCAACGTGCGTCCGCGGTTGTCCGAGCCAAAACGCCGGCTCCACGATGGCGAGGATGCCAGCCTGAGCCATCGCTTGGTAGTCGTCCGTGGTCCGAGACGTCATGTGGATGTGCGGATCGAACAGTTTCATGTGGATACTCCAGGTACGATCAGCGCCAAGTCCTCGGGCACGGGGCGACCAGCTGCACGCCGCTCTGACGCGAAGTCACCCGCCATGCGCCGCAGCTCGTCGTCGACTCGTTCGCCCAGGCCGACGACACGCACCAGAGCGACCTTCATGAACACTGCCTTCATGACCATCTGGTTGAAGTTGAGTGCTGGAAAGTACCGCGCCGGGTATGGATTCTCGCAAGCAATGGCTTCGAACACGCTGGTCGCGTTCGTGCGACAGGCAGACACGGCGACGTCGACGAAACGCCCTGCATCGGGCAACGCACACAGCGTTCGAAGCAGGCTCTCCTGCTCTGCCATTTCTCCTCCTTCGAACAACACCTGAAGCGCCGCTATCTGCCGCTCGGGTTGCGTGAGCTCGAGCCCGCGAAGCGTCACCCACGAGCGGACCCAGTCGACAGCCGACCAGTGTTGGCTATCGGGAAAGTCGAGCCCCGGAACCGCCAGACCGCGCGCGGTGCGTCCCGCCGCGGCGTAGAGACCTCGCAGGGGTATGGCGTCGAGCGCCGCCAACCTGCTTTGCGCACCCTGCAACCACTGCGTGGCCGCCGGATCGGCGCCCCATGCGTCAGCAACTTGCTGCGCCGAGAGGTGAGGAAACGTCATCATGCGCAAACCCTAGTTTAGCGGCCCCGGCTTGGCGAGCCCGCTGATTCGTCAACGGCCTTGGCCGAACGACGGCCACAGACGTCAGGCCCGCGCGCTGCCGATACGCCAACGGAAAATGCGAAACTGCCGGATCGACGTCAACCACCGGGGCCAGGTCCGGGCGACCCAGCCATCGCTGAACCAAGCCGGGTACAGGCACAGGGAGTAAACGGAGAACCACCCGACTTCCAAGCTGAGGAAGATCGCAACGTGAAACGCCACCCCGAACCAGAGCGCGAAGCGACGAGTCTTGCGCAGTACGACCAACGGGAGGAACAAGCACTCCCAGGCGAGTGCGAGGTAGCCGGATGGCGCCGACACCCAGATGGGGACAGGAAACTGAGCATAGGACCAGCGTGCCAGCGAGAAGTCGTTGATGACGTAGTGCAGGCTGGTGCCCGCGAGCCAAGTCCCGTGGAGCCCGCCCTTCAGTTTCGCCAGACCCGTGGCCGTGTACATCATGCACAGTTGTATCTGCAACAAGCGCACGCCCCACGGTTCGATCGTCTGCGCGCTCCCCCGCTTGCGACAGTCCCACGCCAAAGCGCGATTGCTGGGGACGAACATCAACAAGAACAGCAGCAACTGCGCAATGTCATCACCGCCGTTCTTCACGTTCGAGTTGCGCGCGTAGAAACAATACGTCAGCAGCCACGCAGCAAACGCGGCCCAGCGCGTGTGGAACCCGACCGTCAAGGCGAGTGCGGACAGCACCCACAGCCCAAAGCAGGTCGAAATGACGAACATGTCGTCCGTCGAAAAGAACAGCACCGTCCAGCGCCAATTGGCAACCATCCAACGATCGTTCAATCCTTCCGCCCCCATGCCACCTGGACCGAACAGGTACCCGAGATAGGGGAGGTACTGGATTAACTGGTCAGTCAGCAGCGCGACGCCAGTAGCGATTCTGACGAAGGCCAGCCGTTCCGAGGCGACGGGTGCATGCCAATAGTTCCCCCACCAGTCGATGACGCTTCGTCGCCACAGCGCGACGCGCGAGGCAGCGTCCTCGGGCTTGACGGCTTTGACTGACGGCAATTCGACGTCACCTGCACCCCCCTCGGCGCCTGCGTCTGCAATCTCTGCTGGGTCGGATGCAGCGCCGGCTGCATCGTGGGCTCGCCCGCTTTCGGCCTCGAGTCGGGGCTCCGTTTCGTTGGATGCGACGGTACTCTGCGCATCTCTGACATCGCCAACCATCTCGGATTTCGGTTCGCTCATCGTTCCGCCTCCGAGGGCGTCTTCACGGACTGTTCGGGCTTGGACTCGTCCTTTTTCGCGCCCGGCTCGCCCTCGTCAGCTTTCTTTTTCTTCTTCTTCTTTTTCTTGTCCTTCTTCTTCTCGAAGGTTTTGCCTTTGCCGGTCGTGACGTCGTACCGCCAGAAGGGCTCCGCTTCGGGTGCCTTGCGGTTTTGCTTCGACAATACCCGGTAGGCGTCTTGCCCAGGCCGCGGCAACGTGTAGCGAACCTTGTACATCTCGATGAAACGCAGCGGTGATCCAGCCGCAGAGTAGGGGAACTGCCGCGCGAGGTGCCGACTGACACCGAGTCGCGAATCGTAGTCCTTGTCGAGGCGGATATCGATCTGCAGCGGTCGCTTGATGAACCACCGGGAGAATTCGGTGAGATCAAACGGCTCGGCAAGCAACCACAACTGCTCCGCAGTGCCGTCCTCGTAGACCAACTTGGCTCGTGGAACGATGCGGCTCTTTCGCACGTTGGGCGAAAACATGGGCCAGTTCTGGTCGAGTCCCAACAGCGCGCCGACGTAGCTCAGTCGTGTGCCGACCCAAACCAGCACGTACTTGCCGAAGTCATTCGGACCTTCGATGCGTTTGGCGGTGTCCTCGTCCGGCCACGGTGACGCGTACTCGACGACCGACTCGAGCGAGGCGAGATAGCGTTCGCTGACGTCATCGTATTTGTCGTCCTTGCCCTGACGAATTTTCCGCACCTCCGACGCAGTCGGCAAGAGTGTCGGAAAGCGATCCATCTTCAGGTCTTTGCGCCATGCGTCGTCGAAAGGCGTGAGCGTGACGAGGCTGCGCACGATGGCGTCAAAGACGTAGTAAGCAATGAACAGCCGCAGCGGCCACGAGTATCGGCGCAGTTGTCGCGGCTCCCGGGTGCTCGCTGCAGATGCCTCGGAAGACCCGGGCCCAGCGGGGGCGTGACCCGCGAGGTCCGCGGCGTCCGTCGCCGAGCCCGGCGCTGCCGAGGAGCTCGGGGCAGATGAGGACTCGGCGGCGACGACAGGCTCCTGAGCAACCCCATCGGAATCATCGGCGTCACCCAGCGACCCCTGCGAGGGAGGCTCGCCGAGGCGCTGCGCGGACGCCTCCTCGGTTGACGATTCTTCCCCATCGCTCGCTGCGTGCGGCTGCGCGCCGTCGCCCGCGCCATCCGTGGTCGGCACGCCAATTGGCGCGGGACTGCTGGCGTCCGAAGGCCCCTCTGGAGCGTTCCCCTGGGTAGCTGACCGTTGGTCGTCCACGGGCAAACCCTAGACCGACCGCGTTGGGAAGGCCACGGGATCGCAAACATTGCGCAGTTGGACAAGCGTTGGTGCAACGAGATGCATACCTGCTGTTCGGCGTGCACCTTGGTGCATCCAGCGACGCGTCGAGTGCACGGCACGCGCGAGGGCAGGTCCTCGTGGCCGGGCATCCTGGACGGCGTTGGCTTCCGTCGCGTGGATTGTAGCTGAACGGCGGTGGGGATAGAGACACGACCCGCGACTTGGTTGTATGGTGACCTCGATGCACGCCGTCATTCGGAAGGGGAGCCGCTCGTGACGCAGCAACCACCAGGCGGTCCTCCCGGTAATCCGTTCGGGGGAGGAGGTCCACCGGGTGGCGCCCCTCCGGGCGGCTTTCCTCCGGGGCAACCTCCGGGCGGCTTTCCCCCGGGGGGGTTCCCACCAGGGGGTGGTTACCCTCCTCCAGGGGGCTATCCTCCATCCGGCGGCTATCCTCCCCCCGGCTACCCTCCCGGCGCCCCGATGCCTCATGGCGCGCCACCACCACCGCCACGTCCGAAACGCACCCCGATTGCAGTCGTCGATCCGTCGGCGATCGTCGTGCGCAACGGTGCGATCGTCTTGCTGCTGTCGCTGCTGACCTGCGGCATCTACTACTTCTATTGGCTGTACGCGACCAGCCAAGAGCTCAAAGTCGCACTCGCTGACGACGAGATCAAACCGGGTGTCGAACTGTTGCTCGCCATCGTCACGTGTTCGCTCTGGGGCATTTACGTGAAGTACCGCAATGCTCAAAAGCTTCACGCCGCGATGCTGAGCCGCGACGCCTACGCGAAAGACCAATCGGAAACAGTCTTGATCCTCGATCTTGCCACGATGTTCGTGGGAGCCACGTGGTTGGTGGCAACTTACATCGTACAGGAAGAGCTGAACAAACTTGCCCGCTACTGAATTGCATTTGCCCCTGCACACGCGCTAAATGAGGCTTCGCGAATCGCGAACTCTCATTCGATGTAACAGAGAATGGAGTCGAGAAAACGACTGCAACGGGAGCGCTCTATCGGACCCTCACCCAGCGGGGGTTCGACAAAGCGCCCGACAATCGTGCTCGCCCATTTAGGTGTCGATGACGGGGATCGGAAGGTCCGCGCACTTCGAAGCTCCTCCGAACTGCCCTGCCGCGGCTCCTGACGACTGGAGTCCTCAGTCCAAGCTATGCAGCAAGCGATCGTCATCAGCTCTCACTACGACGCGACGTCGGGCTACCCCAACCTCGCTTCTTGGACTCCCAGCGCGGAGCTCCTGGCGGCGCGGGTCGCGCAGTACGGCTACCCCATCGAACGGTTGCTGCCCGGGCCCGGCCTGGTGCACCGCTTGAGGGACGTGCTTCGGCATTCGAATCCCCACGTCAGCGCCATCCTGTACTTCGCTGGCTACGCGTTGGTGACGGAAAACGGCGACCCCGCGCTGCTGATGGCGGACGAACACGTCACGGCGCTGCGACTCACTCAGCTGACCAACCGCGTGAGTGCGGCGTTCGGACGCGTGTTGCTGATCCTCGACACGACGTTGGGGAGCGCTGCGAGTGACGTCGAGGACACTCGCGCGGCCCTCGGCGCGCCGCGGCTCGAGACGCCCGAAGCGACGATGGCTGAGTTGATGACCGCAACCTGCGAAGCGAGCAACGTCAGCATGTTGGTGGGGGTGCGTCCGTGGGGCGCTTCGGGTCGCTCCGCTTCCGCGTTTGCATCCCTCATCGAGGTGGGACTCAAGGAACTGTCGAACGCGTACGCTCCAACCAAAGCAACGGAGCTGTACGATTGGCTCCACGAACGCGACGAGTCTCCGGGCCTGGCCATCGGTTTCGTGCCAGCGGAGCCAGATTTCGTGGTGTTGCCGCGACGCCAGTTTCCGTCCAACCCCGCGGCGTTGTCGCCGAGTCCAATGGTCCGGATGGGCGTCGTGCCTCCGCTGCCGCCAC
>QJWJ01000162.1 GCA_003235365.1 Deltaproteobacteria bacterium | reverse complement strand
GCCCGTCGACGGCGCGTTCATCGTCGATACGGGTCACATCGTCGCTTTCGATGGCACGCTCGACTTCCGCGTGCGCAGTGTCGGTGGCGTCAAGTCGTTCCTGTTTTCCGGCGAGGGATTGGTGTGCGAGTTCCGTGGTCGCGGAACCGTATACGTGCAGTCTCGCAACATGAACTCCTTGGTGGGTTGGATCAGCCCCATGCTCAGTGGTTGAGGGAGCGGGACCATGCACTACGAAATTCAATACCGACCCGCCCACAGCTTGGCGACCGTTCACCTGCAAGCCGGAGAGAGCGTTCGAGCCGAAGCATCGGCCATGGTGAGCATGACCACGAACATTGCCGTGGAAACCCAGGCGCGTGCTGGTTCCGGCGGTGTGTTCAGTGGGCTCAAGCGCAGCCTGCTCGGTGGAGAATCCTTCTTCACCAACCGTTTCACGGCGCAGGGCGGCCCTGGGCACGTCAATCTGGCTCCGCAGTTGTGCGGCGACATGATCGTGCACCAGGTGTCCGGTGGGCAACTGTTCATTCAGGGCTCCAGCTACGTGTCCGCACCCGACAGTGTGGCGATAGATACCCAGTTTCAGGGGTTCAAGGGTTTCTTCAGCGGCGAGTCATTGTTCTTCTTGGCGGCCTCAGGGCATGGTCCCGTGTTGCTCAACGCGTTTGGCGCCATCGAGACGCTCGACCTGGACGGCGAGCTGATCGTCGATACCGGGCACCTCGTTGCGTTCACCGAAGGCATTCAGTACACCATCGAGAAGGCGTCGCGAGGGTGGATCGCCAGCTATCTGAGTGGAGAAGGGTTGGTGCTCCGCATGACCGGACGCGGGCGGCTGTACCTTCAATCTCGAAATCCGAGTGAGTTCGGCAAGAGCGTCGGACCCAAGTTGCCAGCGAGGAGTGGCTGATGAACTACGAAGTGTTGGACGCACCCGACTTTGGGATGCTGCGCGTTACGTTTGACGCGCCAGGTGAAAGCGTAGTGGCCGAGTCGGGAGCGATGGTGGCGATGGGCCCTGAAATCGATATTCAAACCAACATGCGTGGGGGCGTGCTGGCCGCCGCCAAACGCAAAATGTTGGGTGGCGAATCGCTGTTTCAGAACACGTTCACCGCACGCAGCGCGGGGCAGCAGCTCTACCTGGCGCCGCCGCCTGAGGGTGATCTGCGCGCGCTGCAGCTGGCGCCGGGGCAGCAGTACTTCCTACAGAGCGGGGCCTACGTTGCGCATATCGGTTCGGAGCTGCAGCTCGACACGAAGTGGGGCGGCGTCAAGTCGTTCTTTGGCGGCCTGGGGTTCTTCATGCTGCGTCTCGTCGGACCCGGGACGGTGTTCTACGCCGCGTATGGCGCGGTTCACTCGACGCCGATCCAGGGCTCGTACATTTGCGATACCGGTCACATCGTCGGCTTCAGCGCGGAGCTCGAATACCGCATTCGCAAGTTCGGCGGCTTCAAAGGGCTGTTCTTCAGCGGCGAAGGCCTGGTGTGCGAATTCAACGGCTCCGGAGAACTGCTCCTTCAAACGCGCAATCCGGCCAGCCTCGCAGGCTTTCTGCACCCCTACCGACCCGTCAAGTCGAGCAACTGACAGCAGTGCCCGACCGCAGCCGGGCGCTGCTGCAAGTGTCGGAGGTCAGCCGTAGATCTGTTCGGCGAGGTAGTTCTCCTTACCGATCTGTTCCACTTGGTGCAGCTGCGCCTCGTGCCAGTCGATCGACTCTTCTTCCTCGCGCAGGATCTTCTCGAGCAACGCACGTGTGCCGTTGTCGCTTTTGGCCACGCACAGCTCGATCCCGGCGTTGAGGCGTTTCACCGCGTCGAGTTCGAGCTGCAAGTCGACCTGGTGTTGCTCGATGGGATCCTCACCGACGCGCACTGGTGACAGGCGCTGCATGTTTGGAACCCCTTCGAGGTACAGAATGCGTTCAATCACTTCATCGGCGTGGCGCATCTCCTCGATGGACTCCTCCTTCTTCTTGGAGGCCAGCTTCGAGTACTTCCAGTTCTCGCACATCTTGTAGTGAATGAAATACTGGTTGATGGCGGTCAGTTCCGCAGTCAGCACGTCGTTCAGCGCGTCGATTATTGCTTGGTCACCCTTCATCGGATTGGTTCTCCAGCGGCCAGCGTACACCGTCTCGTGAGGGGCGGGGTCGGGTCGGGCGCGGAGGGGCGCCGGCCGACCCAAACGTGCAAGCCGTATGCAGTTGTGGGGGAGTGTGTTGTTCCGCCCGCTCCCACACTGGACCACGCGGCCCAACTTGGGTCGGGGTAAATATTGTTAAAATTCAAGTGTTTATGAGTGTGCGGCAAATTGGCGCTTCAGGAAGGCGAACTTTGACCGTTCCTGATGTTGAAAGTCAGTTTCAGTTGACTAGATTACGGATTCACGAGACCTCAATGCTGGTTTGTCACTGTCATCGCGTTTCAGACCGAGAAATTCGTTCCTGCGTACAGAAGGGCGCCACTTCCGTCCGCGACGTCTGCCGTGAGTCCCGCGCTGGGACCGGCTGTGGCGGCTGCATGCCGCTAGTCAAAGACCTCGTTCGCAGCGAGTCCGAGGAAGGTCAGGCGCGTCCCAGTGCTCTGGGGTCGCGCATCGCGGCCACCGGCATCTACCGCTGACGCGCGTCGTTCATTTTCGAGGCGTCAGTTGCCGCCAGGCGTGGGCGGGCGCGGTCCGTCGCTCGATTCGTTCACATCACTACGTGGATTCGAACAGCCGTTTGATGCAGGCGAGATCTTTTTCGTTGGCGCGGCGCATCGCACTGGCCCTGAGTGGGGAGGTGAACTTGGCGAAGCCCGCTGGCTCGCCTCGGTTGCGCAGGGTCATGCGCGTCTGACCGCCATCGACGGGCCCGAACGTGTAGGGGGCGGTCGTTGCTGCTCGTGGTTTGGCGCGCCCGTTTTCGTTCGGACTAATCCAACGCATCGTTCCGCGTTCCAGCTATCCTGGTTGGTCTCACGCCGCGAGTAATCTGGAGTGCACCATGCAAACCCACGACAATTCCTTCGGTCTCTCTGACTCGAGCCTGCTGGTCACCGATTGCTTCATCGACGGTCGATGGTGCGGCGCCGACGACGGAAAGACGTTCAGCGTCGTCAATCCTGCAACGGGGCGAGTCATCGCTCACGTTCCGGACATGGGCCAGCGCGAGACGCAACGCGCTATCGACGCGGCAAGCCGTGCGTTGTCAGACTGGCGCGGCCGCGCCGCCAAGGAGCGTGCGGTGATCCTGCACCGCTGGTTCGAGCTCATCGGTGAGGCGCGCAACGATCTGGCGCGGTTGCTCACGGTTGAACAAGGTAAGCCGCTCTCCGAGGCGCTTGCGGAGGTGAACTACGGCGCCTCGTTCGTCGAATGGTTCGCAGAGGAGGCAAAACGCGTCTACGGCGACGTGATCCCCGCCTCGCGAGCGGACCGCCGCCTGTTCGTCATCAAGCAGCCCATCGGCGTTTGTGCGGTCATCACCCCGTGGAACTTCCCCAACGCGATGCTCGCCCGAAAGTTGGCGCCGGCGTTGGCCGCGGGGTGTACGGTCGTGGCCAAACCCGCGGAGCAAACACCCCTGTCGGCGTTCGCCCTCGTCGAGTTGGCGCGACGCGCTGGCGTTCCCGACGGCGTGCTGAACGTGATCACCGGCGACGCCCCGACGATTGGTCGCACCCTGACGGCGAGCGACCGGGTGCGGAAGCTCTCGTTCACGGGATCGACGGAGGTTGGCAAGCTGCTGATGCAGCAGTGTGCTGCCGGAGTGAAGAAGATTTCGCTGGAGCTCGGCGGGCATGCGCCGTTCATCGTGTTGCACGACGCGGACGTCGATGCAGCGGTGAGTGGGGCCATCGTGTCGAAGTTCCGCAACGCCGGGCAGACCTGCGTCTGTGCGAACCGCTTCATCGTGCATGAGAAAATCCATGACGAGTTCGTGAACAAGCTCGTGCAGGCGACACGGTCGCTCGTCGTGGGCAACGGCTTGGAACCGGGTGTAGCGATCGGCCCGCTCGTCGATGAGCCAGCGGTCGCGAAGGTTCGGCGTCACATCGACGACGCGTTGACGAAGGGTGCGACGCTGGCTTGCGGTGGGAAGGGGCACCCGGCTGGTCCGCTGTTCTTCGAGCCGACCGTACTCGGTGGCGCCAACGCCAACATGTTGCTTGCCCGGGAGGAAACGTTCGGACCTGTTGCTCCAGTGTTCCAGTTTCGCGACGACGATGCCGCGCTGTGCTTGGCAAACGACACGGAGTACGGCT